>JAFOHE010000099.1 GCA_017421975.1 Pseudomonadota bacterium | reverse complement strand
GTGTAGAGTATGATGAAAGATATATTTTCATAACGTATAATCGGGAACCCCTACGAGGTTCATTTGGGTATAATACACATCAATCCCCCGATAGCCGCTACGCGCCAATCGGGGGCTACTTTCCCAAACCCCTACGGGCTTTTTAATTGATACATCAAACCTCGTCATGGTTAAAACATACGTAAACAATATAAACATGATGATTAGTTATCAACGAAAACCAAAGAAAACAACTATTTTGGGCATTGCTGTCTGAAAGTTATCGTCACTATTATCGAGAATCCAGGAGGCAACATGGATACATGAGGGACTCGTTGTTGTTCTGATAATGCTGTGCAAATGTCTTTTGTCCACATCAAATGGGATTGAGGCTGCGTACGGAGATAAGCAGCTGAAACGATGCCAGTGAATCGCGTTTGCTATGAAGACAGAGCGACTTACGCTGAACAACGACTATCCAGTGTCACGAAAAAGTTGTATTTTCTCTTAAATCCGTTATATAGATAGGCGTGGGCGTCGTTTGGCGGCGCATGAGGACATATATGTGAATAGGGGAGGACGATTTGATGAGATATTTGAAGCATTTGATGGGATTGATGAGCTTCGTTGCCTGTTTATGTACGGCTTGTTCAGATAATGACGGCCCAGGCACAAAAAACGATCAAGAGACTGAGACAAAGGCGTGTGATCTTGCTGATTATGCTGCTGTCGGTGATTTGATTTACAAAATGTGTGATTATATCGAGAAATGTGATAAAACGATCTATTCATTATACACAAATAGCAGTTATCCCAATGGATACGTCGATCAGTGTTATTGTAATACTTATATGAACGAACAACTGGATGATATTGCATCGAATCCATCCAGAAAAGACGCATACGATAGTTTTGCAACGATAGGCGATGCCTGGAATGATGGATGTAACGATTATGCTACAGGGACACTTCGAGCCAAATTAAAGTATTTCTTTGAATAAAAAATTTATTATCATATTAATAAAAAATATATTTCACTCTCCCGTCATGGAAAGAATGATGCCTGTAAGTGCGAGAAAAAAGAACAAAAATAGTCGTATAACCTCCATCTATAATAATGAACGATAATTAAAAATAAAGATAAGCCTGAAGGCTTATCTTTATTTTTATCGCATTTCGCAAATTAAGCTTCGCGACCTAGAAGTTGTGTGAAGAAATCACGTGTCAGCTGAATTTTTTGTTTGGGAATGACGATATCAATCGTGTCCGGAACAAAAATGACTTTGAAAGTATTTGCCTTGATCTTTTTATCATCATAATCATCGGGCAGACACTCGAATTCGATTCCACCGTGATTATTATGAACAAAGGCCGCATACCAGTTTCCTTGGTATGAGAAGATGCCTTCGAGCAATGTAATTTCTTTGCGGAACACTTTTGAAAAAGTGTAATCTACGGCGACGCGTTTTGCAGTACACTCGCAATAAATGCCGTTTGCTTCGCGTTGTCTTGTGAGGCGTTTTTCCTCTTGGGCTTGAAGTTTTTTTGCTATTCGCTCACGTCGTTTTAACATACGTAAACGTATGGGCTTGATGATCCATGTCCGAATGGTGCGACGAATGCAACGATGCACGCGTCTTTTTAATAGGAAAAAGGCTATACGTCTGGCATGAATCCACTTGCCCAACCATTTGTTGCTTAACCATTTTCCAAATTTGCTTGTTGGCTCAAAGGTGGGGACTTCTTCGTCATACTCATTGTCGTCATTGACTTCGATCATGCGATATTTGCGAGAGGCATCAATGGCATCAAGGATGGCTTTACGAAGATCTGCGACCGTGCTTGGACGTTTTTCGGCATTTGAAGCAAGGAGATAGTCCAAAAGCTCAATCATCGGACGTGTCGTTTTTGGTGCTTTTTCTTCAATAACGGGATGAAATTGAAGATTGAAAAGCTCGCTCGGAATTTCGTATGGAAAAACGCCTGTAAGCAGGTGAAGGGCGGTTGCGCCGAGGGCGTAAAAATCGGAACGTGTCGAGACTTCACCCTGAAGTTGTTCTGGCGCCATGTAACCGAAGGTTCCAGCAATGGTAGAACCACTCGATTGTTTTTGCGGATTCGCGACTGCACCAAAGTCGATGAGCCAAATTTTGGCTTCTTTTGTCCCTTCACGGCGGCGATAGAGAATATTGCCTGGCTTTATATCACGATGAATGATCGGTGGAATATATTGTGTCTGCAATGAATAGAGAATACGGCTGACGAGTTCCATGATGGTATAGACTTCTTCTTCCGTAAACGTTTCACCACGATCAATGAGCATTTCAAGGGAAGGATAGGGAATATATTCCTGAATAATATAATTCAACCCACCTTCAGTATAGTTTCCGATAAAGCGCGGCACGCCGTCAATATTGACGGATTGAAGAACTTCTGCTTCACGTTCGAAGAGTTCAAAACACTTGATATCGTTTGTGAATTTGAGTTCCTTAATGGCGACATCGGTTGCATTTTTACGATCTTTGGCAAGCCAAGTCCTGCCGTTTGCACCTTCACCGAGAAGGCGGACATAACGGTAATCGAGATTGAGGATGGCTGGCGTAATGATCTCTTCTTCTTGCGTTTGTTGTGGGGTATCTGTCGTCTCAGAAGGCGTATTCCCGTTTTCAAGATTTGCCTGAGGCTTTTGAAGACTGACTTTAGGTTGAGAATCCATTTTTGTTTCTTGGGATTGTGATTGCATTGTCATTAGAACACTCCTATCGTGTGACCACAAAGATTCTCTTTATTGATGATCGTTTCTTGCGTATTCACAATCTCTTTGAACGGAAATGGATACGGCATACTATAGACGTTTGAATTGTCCTTGGGATCAATGTAGTACAAAATCGAAATGGGTGTACCAGGTTCCAAGCCTTCTGTCTGATGATTATAAATGGTAATTTGATGGATGAGATCATCCGCACTTGCATCATCGGGGGGATTAAACCGGTAACGAAGACGGAACGGAACGCGCGACGTGGATACGATATATTTGCTAATGCGATGAATCTCGCGTTGATTGGAAGGAATGGGGAGATCAACAAAATCGACGATCGTGGCGATAGCCTTTCTTCCAAATCTGAGAAGCATCAGCATAGGAATATCTTCTTTATGATCAAAACCGCAGTACATTTTTAAATCGCTTTCTCTTTGAATGCGATTAAATAGCGTATAAGTTTGGCTTTTACGCTGTTTCAGATTACTTCGTTGCTTAAGCTGGCCAAAGAAAAGGCATACAACAGAAAGCAATATGATACCTACAATAATAATGAACATGGCGCTGTCGGCTTTCTCATATTCGTGCGTAAGTGTAGAGTAGTGATAAATGACGCCTCCCATGCAGGCCATAACGACGAGCAATATGGCGGAAATAATTTTGAGGGTTGCGCCATGTGCATGAATCTGCTGGTCGATATCTGTATTCATGATGATATTGGGCAGTGCAGAAGGCACTTCGCGCGGCGTCTTTTCTGGAAGCATCATCCATAGATCAACATTGCCTGGCTGGTTGAAGGCATTGACATCAATGAGACGCTGATTCAATTTTTCTGGATCAATGGCGTCTTGCGTGTTGTCAATATTGTAATCGTCGTGCGAGAAGCGATCGAAGATATCCCTGAGTTTGTTGTAGTCGGCAAGCCGCGTTTCGGGTTTGGGATCAAGGATTTGATGAAGGACAGTGACGATTGGTCGAGGGACCTGTTCAAGATAGGGGTCAATAATAAGGCGGAAATCAGCGACGCGCATATCGGCGGGTTCTACGCCACAAAGCATATAAACGATCGTTGCGCCCAATGAATATATGTCACTGGCAGGACATGGACGTCCGACAAGCTGCTCTGGTGGCATGTAGCCATAAGTTCCTGCGACGGTTGAGCCACCTTTTTGGACTGTCGGATTGGCGACGGCACCAAAGTCAATCAAATAAGGTTCAAATTCATCGCTGTCCGTCGTTGGACGCATAATAATGTTGTTTGGCTTAATATCACGATGGATAATTGGCGGGTTATGCGTGTGCAGTTTCTCAAGAAGATTAATAAGGTTATAAGCCATTCTAAAAATTCGGCTAATTGTAAATCGAAAACCTGTCTTGAGCATGCGTTGGAGTGAACGCCCTTCAATGAGCTCCTGAACAATATAGGCTGATGGCTGCGCAGCGTTTAGACATTCTATGGCTTCATAGAACTCGGCTATGCCATGCTCGTTGATCGAAGAAAGAACATCTGCTTCACGATGAAACAGATCATATTCTTTCCATGTATTGACGGAATCAATACGTAGTTTTTTTATGGCAACGATTTTTTGATCCGAGTGGCGACAGGCTTTGTAGACGTTACCCTGTGTACCAGAACCGAGTTTTTCAATAAATGTATATCGGTCACTGATTTCAGTGGGCGTGAGCGTGTCATTCAGGATACCATCAAGATGAGATAGTTGCATCATGTTGTGAGCATGGATGCTTGAAGTTTGTTGTGCGGATTGTTCGGTTGAACTCATGGATTGTCTCCGATGAAAATGACTATTTCATGATGTGATTGGATCACATTTCAAAAATAATACCTGCGCATGCAGATACAATAATCCATATAACAGGATGGCACTTTTTTGTCCATTTTAGATGGGTCATAAGAAAAATGACGCAGGCGAGCGCAAGGGCAGAAAACTGAATGTTGATGGTCGGCATGTTTGCAGTATGTGTGATCTGAATGAGTGATAGACAGATCACCGCCCAGCCGGCAGCCGCAATTAGACCTGTGGATGCCGGGCGAAGACCGTAAAAAACGGATTCGACGATGGCGTTTCCTCTGAATTTTTTTAAAAAAGCAGCTACCAACAAAATAATAACAATACAGGGCGTAATTAGTCCCAGTGTTGCGACAAAGCTACCAGGAATGCCTGCGGTTGCATATCCGACGTATGAGGCCATGTTGACGCCGAGCGGGCCTGGGGTCGATTCACTGACAGCAATCATATTGGTGAGTTCATCAAGCGTGAACCAACCCGTTCGCGTGCCCATATCCGTGAGGAAAGGTACGGTTGCCAGACCGCCTCCGACGGCAAAAAGTCCCACACAGAAAAACTCAAAAAAAAGCCGGATCAGAATCATATATCTTTCTCCGTGTCAGGTGTGTCTGTTGTTGACATGGTGTTTGTTGTCGTCGAAACAGAGGAATTATCGGTATCTGGCGCAGTCGGTTGAAGGTCTTTAGAATTGCGACGCGTGCGTAGGCTTTTGATTGCAAAGCCAACGACGCCACACACAGCTACCAGAATCGCTGGTGATAATCCGACAAGGGCGGACAATAAAAAAACAGCAATAAAAATGAGGATCGTGGGTAAATCGATCAGACTTGTTTTGGCCAGCTTGATGACAGCGTTAAGGATGAGAATACAGACGCATGCGCGTATGCCGGCAAAGGCATGGCGAACGGCTTCATATTCTTGAAACTCTGTCAGGCATGCTGCGATGATGGTGATGATGAGGATGCTTGGAAAGACGACGCCGAGTGTTGCCACAATGCCGCCAAAGATACCGCGTTGTTTCGCGCCTATGAATGTGGCAGTATTGACGGCGATAATGCCTGGTGTACATTGTCCAATGGCAAAATAATCATTGAGTTCGTCATCTGTCGTCCAATGGCGTGTTTCGACGACTTCACGTTGTAGAATGGGAAGCATGGCGTAGCCGCCACCAAATGTACATACACCAACCTTAGAAAAAACGAGAAAAAGCTCCAGATAGATGTTCATAATCAGTCTTCAGTGCATCAGAGGATGTTCCATGAAACCCCAAAATTATTAAGCAAAGAAATGGATTTTGGAGAGGCGTTGCGGGCTTGCCCGCAGAGGGGGTAGCGGCGTATTTTCCTGTAGTAGGGACGTTCCGTGGAACGTCCTGATAGTTCCATGGAACGTCCTGACAGTGTCATGGAACGTCCCTACAGGAAAATAGCCGCGTAGGGGGAGACTTCCCCCACCCACACATCAAAAGCGGTCAAGATGGGCCGCTCGTTGGTGTTTGTCAGAACTATTTGTCATTTCTGAACGGGTAGTTTAGAGATAGCATGAACGAATATCGTGAGACTGGAACGCCTTGTTTTTCGTAATAATAACGGTAGGTCGGGGATTTTGTCATGCCTTTGGAGAAAGCATAGCTTCCTTGAAGTCCGAGGCCCAGGTTGGCAGGGAGAGCAATGGTAATTTCGGGTTGAAGAATCGCGTAAAAGGGCGTCTGCCATGTGCTTTGTGTACGGCTGTCAAAGCTGTTTGGAGAACCGCCGACGAGGAAAAGCGCGAGATCAGCATTGACGCGGTCGTCGGTGTAAGTGGCTCCCAATTTGAATCGGTGCATGGCGTCGTCAGGGACGATGTTATCGCCAGTAGATGTTGTTACTACAGAGATGTTGGTATTGAAATCTCGGTGGCTGTAGAGAAAATTGTAATGAGAATAGATTTTCCAATTGTTTCCGATGATTGCATCTGCACTTAGTTCAAAGCCGTAGATCTGGGCACCGCCTTGTTGTTCAGGGGTATAGTAGCCGTTGATGCCGAGGAAGTTTTCATCGTCACTTTGCGTATCGAACTGCATGATGATGAGTTTGTCCATGAGGGTGACGAATCCGTCT
>JAFOHE010000010.1 GCA_017421975.1 Pseudomonadota bacterium | reverse complement strand
CTCATGATGCCAACGCAAGGGTACAAACATGCTGAAGAGTATGAAATCCCCTCGCGCGTATCGGAAAACTTCATTCAGGATCTCGCGAATTTTATTCTCAAGTGATTTGTGATAAAGCACTTCCAAGATAGGTGCGCTATTAACATACATGGCGCACACACGTCGTACGCAACGTTCACAAAAATGGCGATTTTTATGGTTGCCACAACTCCAAAAATGACGAGGCGTAATGCCTGACGTCAGAACGATCTCGCTGCCCTTCGGGGCAAAAGCCGACGCAAAGCTCCCCAAAAGACATTTTTGGGGGCTTTGCGTTTGTTCTGTTGTCAGCATTTATCCATCATCACCAGTTGTTATTATCGAGTTTTATCGTTTGTTTTATGTCTTCTCAATCTCCTCATTCACCCGAAACATCAGTAGAATCCGTTGTAGATGCCTCTTTACCCCCCACGCATCCTGCGAAATCAGATGCCGTAACGGATACCGATACCTCTTCCACAACCTCTGAAGATGATCTTTCGACACGCGAAGCCAGTTTTGGCGAAGTGTGGAAATTCTCCATTCCACTGATCATATCGCAGGCTTCGATGAGTCTCCTTGGCCTCGTCGATACCTTTTTTATGGGCATGATTGGGCCGGAAGCTCAAAGTGCCGTTGGCTTTGGCGGCCCCTCCGTTTTTGCCATTCTTTCGCTTTTCTTTGGCTTATTTTCCGGACTCACGACCTTTGTCAGCCAATACTTTGGCGCAAAACGCCATAAAGATTGTGGGAAAATGTTATGGCAAATGCTCTATCTTGCATTGGGCATTGGGCTTCTCTGCACCCTTTCCATCGCGCCACTCGTCCACTGGCTGCTCGTCGTCATGGGTACAAACGCTGAAATCTTCGATGGGACTTATGCCTATATGCACATTCGTATGTTGGTTTGTCCCATCATGTTCACCGCATTCACGTTGTTGTCATTTTTGCGCGGCATCGGCGATATGAAAACGCCGGCAATCGTTTCGATCATTACAGTCCTCATCAATATCCCGCTGACCTACGTTTTTGCGTTTGGCTTTGGTCCGATACCAGCTTATGGCGTTGCAGGTGCTGCCATCGGCACCGTGATTTCACAAGGGATAGAGATGCTGCTCTATGCGAGCGTCGTCTTTAACCGAAAAAATGCCGAACAGTTTGGTACGAGAAAACCCGTTTTATTCTTTCGCAAAAACGATGTCACACGTGCTGACGCAAACATCGAAGAGACGCCGTCATCGGCGAGATACGCTCTCCCTATTCCCCAAGGTTATGCCAAGATTGCAAGGATTGCGCTTCCTGTCGGGATCTGCTGGGCCATAGAGAATTACGGCTGGTTGCTTTATGGCTTATATATCACGACGCTTCCGAAGGAACAGTCAGCAGCCAATGCCATCGTTCAAATTTTTATGTACGTTGCATGGATGCCAGGCCTTGCCATCTCCATTGCGACGACGGCCCTCGTCGGTCAATACATAGGTGCCAATAACGTGCGTTCTGCCGAGAAGAGCGCGAATTATGCGATCATCATGTCAATTGGCTGCCTCGTCACGCTGAGCGTCATTTTATTTTTGCTTCGCTATCCGATTGCTCATCTTTTCAGCAACGATCCAGCCGTCATCGACATCACCGTCAAGCTCTTTTATTTTGCGATTGTCTATCAGGTTTTCGATGCCGCCGGCGTCACGACGAGTGGTGCACTTCGTGGTGCAGGCGATACCCGTTTCCCAATGCTCATTTGTTTTTTGAGTATCTGGGGTATCATGATTCCGCTCATGTTTTATCTCGACCACGCCTATCAATTCGGCATCTATGGCGCATGGGTCGCAAGTTCCTTTGCCATCATCGTTTGCGGTTGTCTCTATTATGCTCGTTTTAAGCGCGGCAAATGGAAGAAGATGAAAATCGCATAAATTGCTTACCCACTATGGAGAACGAAGGGGTAGCGGCGTATTTTCCTGTAAGGGCGTTCCATAGAACGTCCTTACAGGAAAATAGCCGCGTAGGGGGAGACTTCCCCCTCCAAAAAAACACTTTTTGGAGAAAAATAGCATGTCTGAATCGCGCATTGCCGTCATTGGTGTTATTATAGAGGACGAGGCGAGCGTAGAAGCGTTTAATGCACTCGCCCATGCTTACCGTCATATTATCCTTGGTCGTATGGGAGTTCCGCATCGGTCGAGGCATATCAATATCGTCAGCCTTGCGGTGGACGGGCCGCAATCTGAAATTAACGCATTATCCGGCCGCATCGGTCGTCTTCGAGGTGTTCATGTCAAAACGGCCTACGCCTCTACAGCCGACGATCACGGTCAATCCACAACTGCACGCACCATATCGACCACGGCTCCAGACCCGAAGCCCTAAGATGGTGCGACGCCAAACTGACGGGGAAGGCCAGATCGCCTGACTCGAAAGAAGGGAATCAAAATGTATAATCCGAAATCTCTCAAAGCAACCGAATTTATTGATGATGCGGAAATCCGAGCAAGTCTCGCATGGGCCGATGAACACAAAGACGATCAGGCCATGATTCGCAGCGTCCTTGACAAAGCCAAACTTCATAAGGGCTTGTCGCATCGGGAAGCGTCGCTGCTTCTCATCGCCGATGATCCCAAAATCAATGAAGAAATTTTTGCGCTCGCACGCGAAATCAAGCAGGCTTATTACGGAAACCGCATCGTATTTTTTGCCCCCCTCTATCTGTCCAATTATTGTATCAACGGCTGTGTTTATTGTCCTTATCATCTCAAAAATAAACATATTCCACGTAAAAAATTGACACAAGCAGAAATTGCGCGAGAAGTCAAAGCACTGGAAGATATGGGGCATAAGCGCCTTGCCATCGAATCGGGAGAAGATCCCAAAAATAATCCAATTGAATATATATTGGAAAGTATTAAAACCATTTATGATACAAAGAGTAAAAATGGTTCAATTCGACGCGTCAATGTCAATATTGCAGCTACAACCGTAGAGAATTATAAAAAACTCAAAGATGCTGGCATTGGTACTTATATCCTTTTCCAGGAAACGTATCACAAGGCATCGTATGAAAAACTACATCCGACGGGTCCCAAGAGCAATTATGACTATCATACTGAAGCCATGGATCGTGCCATGGAAGGCGGTATTGACGATGTCGGTCTGGGCGTTCTCTTTGGTCTTGAACTTTATCGCTATGAATTCTGCGGCCTTCTTATGCATGCAGAGCACCTCGAAGCCGTACATGGCGTTGGCCCGCACACCATCAGTTTCCCACGCGTCAAACATGCGGATGATATCGATCCTTCCAAATTTGATAACGGCATCACAGACGATACATTTATCAAGATTATTGCCGTTGCACGCGTTGCCGTGCCTTATACGGGCATGATTATTTCCACACGTGAGAGCAAAGAAGTCAGGGAACGTGCCCTCGAAGTTGGTATTTCACAAATTAGTGGTGCATCAAAGACGAGTGTCGGCGGCTATGCCGATCCAGAACCGGAAGAAGAGAGTTCGGCTCAGTTCGATGTTTCTGACCAACGTCCGCTCAATGAAGTCCTCGACTGGTTGCTGAGGCTCGGCTATATCCCAAGTTTCTGTACCGCATGCTATCGTGAAGGGCGAACGGGCGACCGCTTCATGAGTCTGTGCAAAAATAATCAAATCCTCAACTGCTGTCATCCCAATGCACTGATGACGCTCAAGGAATATCTCATGGATTACGCTTCCCCTGTCACACGCCTTATTGGGGAAGACGTCATTAAACGGGAAGTCGAAAAAATTCCCAATGAAAAAATACGTGCTTTTTGTAAAGACAAACTCGAACGCATTGAAAAAGGCGAACGCGATTTCCGCATTTAATCCATACACAAACACGGCGTATGAAAGTACGCCGTGTTTTGTATTTATCGTTTTATCGAAGCGTACAACCCCGGTCTGAGGTTCTATAAAGAAATCATCGCTGCAGCTCTTACCGCGTTGTTCAACGGACTTAAAAATCAAAACACGCCAGTCATCGTTGAGCGCATTGTCACCGATATAAACAACATCGTCAGGATCGTTCGGTTTGATGGCTGGCAAAACACAACCGCCGGCAAACTGGAAGTCAAAAAAGCTTTGCGAAGCGTGGTTTGGATTAAAAGATAAGGATATCTTTGAATTATATTGAAGAATATTATTGATATGTCAGGGGGCCAAGCCCCCTGCGGCGCTATCGCTGCGCGATACGCGCCTACCCCCGATGCGGGGCTACGCCCCGCAACGCCCCTTCCCAATTCCACAAATTCTTGCCAAATAACAAAGCACCATGCCGCTAATAACAACTATTCTCTCAGCATCCCACTGCATGTTAAGCCAGAAGTAAACGAAGATCCTGGATTCTCAAGCTAAACATGACGATGTGGAAATATGCAAGTCCAGTTGTTCGTATGTTTTTATCTATACACGCAAAGTTTGTAGATAATGCATTATATAAAGCCCGTAGGGCTTTGGGTGAGTAGCCCCCGGCAACGCCGGGGGTAAAAGCAAAATCAACCCATATAAACCTCGTTAGAGGTTTTCGAGAAAAAATTCAAATCATGCCAAATACCTATTCCCAAATATATATTCATTATGCTTTTGCAGTGCATT
>JAFOHE010000098.1 GCA_017421975.1 Pseudomonadota bacterium | reverse complement strand
GAATAAACATCACTCAGGGCCACCAGACACGACGCTGCATGTGATATTGCTGTTTTGTATGAAATAAAAAAGCCATCCCAAGGGATGGCTTTTTTGAGCATCTCAAACTCAGATGGCACACGTCTGAATTGTGGCCAATTCTTCTGAATAGGGCGTATCCGGATCGATAGTGTTCAATTTTTCGTAGGCATATTTTAAGGCCGCTATGCACTCAAGAAGCTCGTGATCTGGCTGAGACGTTTTTTTCAATACATCAAGTTTGTCAGCATAGCCAGAAACCAATTCACGACACATTTTAATTTGACGTGCTTCGTCATGGCGTTTCTCTGCGGCTTTGGCAATCATGAGCATATCGGCTGTCATATAATGCGCATATTCAAATAAAAATGCCCGCGTCATTTCGAGATTGGCATCCATACACTTTTCCAAAGCCTTGGTGTCGTGATGGGATTTGAAGTAGTCCATGAGTAATCTGACAGCCTCGCGAATACGCAAGCCTGCCATCTGCGTTGCAGGAGACAAACCTTCTTCATCAGCGTATTCCTGCATACTGCGTGCAAGTTTTGGAAGTTCTGCCACACATTTTCCTGCAAGTGTTTCAGCAGCATCCTCAAACTCGCCTTCCTCAAAAGCCATGACAAATTGAGCCATATTAATGAGAACACGATCTCCCTGGTTCCGCATACGAATGCGAAGCTGATAAAGGGCATCGCTATCGCTGTCTTCAATCAGTTCCCGGACAATTGTCAATAATGAAATCGAATAACTATCCGTATTCTCTTCACTCCGGAAAAATGCGTAAATGATCTCAAGCGCCTCGTCACGTTTTGCAGATGCTATCGCACGACATAGTTCGGCATGTTTACCCTTGTATTCAGTTGACATGAATGCTCTCCTTAGGTGTATTTGATTTTTGTGAGAAGCTCTGAAATCATTTGTTCGACAGTCAGTTGCTGTTCGCCTTTCGCTTTGAGTCGGTGCCTAAAGACATACGGCGTCGCCCATTTGACATCATCTGGTGTAACGTATGTTCTGCCATGGAGCATTGCAAATGTCTGTGAGGCTCTAAGAAGCGTCGCACCACCTCTCGGACTGATGCCGTGCACAAATCTTGGATCCTCGCGCGTCGCACGAACCAGATCCACAATGTAACGCGTCACATTATCCCCAACCATAACGTTTTCAAGGCGATTCGACACCTCTACGCACTCCGTTGGCGTCATGATCGTTTCCAACTTTGGTAACGGTTTTGCCGCATTCTGCAAAATAATGAGTTCCTGTGACAAAGTCGGATATTTCAGCTGAATGGAAAACATAAAGCGATCAAGCTGGCTCTCCGGAAGGGGATACGTTCCATATTCTTCATCGGTATTCTGTGTTGCCAAAACCATAAATGGACGCTTCAAGGCATAGGTGCGAGCGTCTACCGTCACCTGACGTTCCTGCATCGCTTCAAGCAACGCACTTTGTGTCTTCGCAGGTGCTCGGTTAAGTTCATCGGCAAGCAGAATATGCGTAAAAATCGGACCAGGTATAAAGTTGAACGAACCATCGTTCATGCGGTAAATACTTGATCCAGTAATATCGGATGGCATCAGATCGCTCGTAAACTGTATGCGCTTAAAACCGCCTGATATTGACTGGGCAAGCGTTTTGGCAAGTGTCGTCTTTGCCAAGCCAGGCAACCCCTCAATGAGAACATGACCACCACCAATCAAAGCACTTATCAAAACTCGAAGCGTATCATCATCGCCGACATAAACCTTACTAATCTCCTGTTTAAGACGAACATAAAGAGATTGAATCATTGTCTCACCTATTGATTAAAATGAACCCATATCGTCATCACGTACAAACGCGCCTCATACAGTTTATGAAATTCGCCTGTATTTTGGTAGTGATTTATTCGACATTTCATGTTTCAGAAATATTTGCTTACGATATTGATATTATAGAAAAAAATATTATATCTTTGACAGATCGTCCCGATGAAGCCCAAATCAACATCTGCGTTTTTTCAGATGTTTGGAGTACT
>JAFOHE010000009.1 GCA_017421975.1 Pseudomonadota bacterium | reverse complement strand
TCGATTGAAATGATATTATATTGATATAATATGAGATGATGAAAAGTCAAAGCATGTTTTATCTGCAGCGTTCTATCGCCATATTTTTTGTATTTAAACCACGCCTGACAGTTCCAACAAACGTTTTTTTAATAACTCATATCTCTGTTTTTTTTCTTCTTTTGCAAAATGCACTTCCCGAAACTGTTCGGTGTTATCCGTATAATCGAGTTTCTCATCACCGAACTGCTCGCTCGTCAAATCAAATGTACAATTACCAACAACATTATAACAATGATAATTTCCACCTGGGCGCAAAATACCATATACTTTTCCGCCAAAAATATCCTGCACCAGAAAAGCCGTAATCGAGCACTGACCACATGTTTTGTTATCCGAACGCCACGCATGTCTCAGCCGAGGCGCACATGTCTCAAGACACCAAATTTGATCCAGCAAATCATATAGCGCACGCGGATTTTTGATAAAAGCATACGTCTGATCCACGGGGGATACATTGGCAGTCTGCCATCCATAAAATTGATAATGATTCATAGTGCACTCACTCCCATTTAAGCGTGTCTTGTGCAATAACCTTGCACGATTTCCCTTTATTCATCATGTTCTTCTTACTGAACCCCAAAATGTTCAAAGAAGGAAACACCTTGACACAAATTATCATAACAATGCTCTCATACCTTTTGCAATTCTGACTTCGACATCCTTGAAGTGATTTCCCTGGTTGATTTCCCAAATGACATCTACGCCAAGCGAACGATAATGTTCAACCATATCTTCAGAATTTGTCTGTACCGATTTTAAATAGGCATTCTTTGTATACGCTTCCCTGTTGCCAAGAGATATATAGATACGCTTCGGTCGTTTGCAAAACGCATGATTCATCACGTAATCCTTAAATTCTGGAAACCACAGCGATCCAGATACGCTTGCGACACAATCAAAGATATCACTTTTATAGATTGCATATAATGCAAACAACCCCGCCAATGAATATCCCCCCATCCCAATATAGGCAGGCTCGCCATGGATGATTGACTTTGCCTGTGGTATAATCTGTGTCGTCAGTATTTTCAGATATTCATCCGCCCCGCCTGTACATGCGGGATCATTTTTAGCAACAGGCGAACATGGCCATGGCGTCATATCATGTTCCCAACGAAGCTGATGTATGACCAATAGATGGAAATCAAACCCATTATCTTTACATATTTCTTTCATGATAACCGCTGTCACAGCATCAACATCATCGGAATATACATTCAAAATGAGGAGCGGGCTCGCCGCATTTTTACTGCTATATAAACTCGCGCTTCTGCCTTCTATAACAAATATATGTTTTTCCATGTCAATGCCCTATTTGTCTTTTAGCGTTTCATCGCATTTACCTCTACCAATGCTGTTTTATCACACAAATGCAATGGTTATTGGCATGATCACGTGACACGACATGTGCATACATGCCATTAAAAAGTATAACCAATGTTGAGGCTCAATCTTCCGACGGGATCGCCACGACGACGGTTCAAGATAAACCCGTAATCAATCACAATCGGAGGAATGGAATCGCTGATAATCCAACGCAATCCAAGGCCAGCTGTGTAACGCATTTCATCGACAAACATCTCATTAAAAAAACCGGAAGCCCCTAAATACAGCGGCTGATGTTCGACGATACTTCCCATATCGACGAACAAAGCTCCGAATATCCCTACACTATACCAGATTGGAAAACGCAACTCGGCATTGAGATTAAACAGTGCCTCACCGCCAGCGGCTTCGTTCGTCGCCACATTTGGCGTCATGGTATTGACAAGACGAGGCCCTAAGGCATCATTATCGTACCCACGAACACTCAGACCGCCCAAAAAGAAGCGGTCAATCAGTGGCACGTTTGAATCTTTGTCAAGAAAACTCAATCCAAGACGCAGATTAAGCCCTACCGTAAAATACTCCAAAAACGTCAATACGTATGCCGCACGCACATCTGGCTGGAAATAGAGTCCTGCAGAACTCGAATACGCCAGCTTGAAACTGCCTTCCACATAAATGCCATTTTTTGGATTGAGCGGACTGTCCCGCCCATCGTAACTCATGCGCGGTGTAAAAGATACGGTCGTCACGAGGTTATCCCAGTCAAATGGACAATTGCCCCCAACGGGAATCGGATAACACGCCCACGTATAAGAATCGATATCACTGCTCACATCAATGCCAAAGGAAGAAGTGTTTGACGCTTTTGCTTCAACGGCAAGCGCTGCGAACATTGTCTTTGTAATATCCCATTGAAGTTCAACAAGGCCACCATATTCAATTTTATTGGTATCAGGGATATAGCGAAGATCATAAAAAAGCTGTGTGACCAGATCAAGCCCATACATTGGAAGAAGTGGAACAGTCAGAGTCACAAGCGTAAACCAGTTCTGATTAAACCTTTGTCCGGCGACATTCTCGCTCCCGTGGCTCAAACGCATTTCGGGCATCAACAGCACACGCAGGTCAATGCCCGTCCCATAGAGATTGGCATTGACGTATTCGACTTCCCCAGTCAAAAGCCAGTCATTGCTATTGAGCGATAAACCGACGGCAACATCGACCCAACGGATTGGCGCTTCTTCGATATCAATGACGATCGGCACAGGATTTTCGACCGTCCCCGTCGAATCGGCTCCATCAGACTTCGCGACGAGGTCATCATCGACACCAATGACATTAAGTGTGGCGGAATGGTAGATCGACCGCTGTCTCAAAAGACTGCGCGAATCCATAATCTTATTATAATCAAACGTTTCTTCGCTCTCGAAGGCAATATCCTGGTGAATGACATAATCCCGCGTCACGACATTGCCATGGGTAAAGATGTCCCCAAAAGTATATTTAGGGCCGAGTGTCACCTCATACTCGACGTCAACAATCTGTCCCGTAATCCCGTCTTTCAAAACGCACGGTGCGCCATCGGGATCATTATTTTCAGTCGCATAATGGCGATAGCACGTTTCTCCGCGGCCGTATGCGTTCTCTTCGACGGTACAAAGTTCAGCCGGGTCGTCGGGATAACAGGACATCGGAATATCTGCAATATCGCACGTTTCGAGACTCGCCAGGGAACCATCCGAGCCATACGACACGCAGCGCACGCGATCCCCGATCGTCGCATACCCACGCGCACGCAATTGTTTTGTAATGGCCGCTCTCTCTGCGCGTAGTGCATAATCGCTAAAATAATCATCCTTTGGCGCATCAATCAGGACATCATAATCCTCATATTGCGGTCGATCTGTATATCTCAGTTGTCTATGCGCCAAATGGGATCGTTCCCCTTCACGGATAATGAATTTCAATTCAAGGCGTCCGTCTTCACGCGGCGTCAGCATCCAACGATCGACTTCGGCATTCAGATAACCATGTTCACGGTAAGTATCGATAATTTTCGCAGCATCATCCGCAATCATCGCACGCTGAGGGTAGGCACCGCCGCCAAAAGCAGAGTACTCGGTACTGCTAATGGCTTTAAGAAGCATTTCTCGTGTAATATCAGGCGCACGCAAGCCTTCAAAAACAATCTCACCGATTTCGGTTCGCGGCCCTTCCGTCACCGTCATTGTGATCACATTCGTCTGAGGCACCGACGCATCGGCTTGCGCAGCCTTCTTTTTGGAATAATGCGTCAAGGGAAGTTCGCCTTTGACATTGGCCCAATAATAACCTGCAGAAATATAGAGTGCCTGCACAGCATCTTCAGATGCACTCAGTTCACCGCGATCGATATAGCCGGAAGACTTGAACGTCAGCACTTCGCCAAGTTCTTTATCCGAAAGCGCCGTATTTCCTTTAAAACGCACGCTC
>JAFOHE010000097.1 GCA_017421975.1 Pseudomonadota bacterium | reverse complement strand
TTGCGCAAAAATGACGGCGAATAGGAATCAACACGCTTTTTCGATTCAACAAAGAAGGAGAGAATCATATCTTTGATCAAATTCGATGAGCCATCGTCAAAGTTCTTGCGATAACGTGCTTCCGCAATATCAATGTCACCGGCCACACGCGTATTTGTAAACTTCAAAATATCATCCGATGTCAAACGAATATCCGGTGACAATGCCAGCGATAATTCATCTTTCATACGGAAATTGACATTATTTGCGGTCACACTGAGCGATGCTGCACCTGGAATAACGCCCGTTCGCGCAATGTCGGCAAAAATAATGAAATTGCCCCCCATGACATTGCCACTCAATGCCTGATTCTTTGGAATTACAATGCAGTCTGTTCCCAACGCACAGTCCTTACCCTCGGCTATTTTTATCATACCGCCTTTATTTAATTCAATCGGTTCACTCAGACTCGCCATTTCAAGCAAAATGGGTTCAACGACCTCAATACTACCACCAACTTTGAATTTTTCCAAATCGATATCAAGCTCACCCATTGAATTTAATAATTTGCCTTGTACCTCCGTATTAATATCAATTTTTCCCTGCGCATTCGTCACATCTTTCATAAACATGTGCGCAATCATAGCATCAATCATACCGTAAAGCGTTAAGGACAATTTTCCCGTATTCCGCGACAACAGAACATCGAGATTCAGCCACTGGTCTTCTTCCCTCAGACCAAACATAAACTGCTGACCTTCTGGCGTATATAAACACCATTCCCCTTTTTGACACTTTGGAGACTTTTTATCTAAAACAAAAAATCCCTGTTTCATTTCAAAAGGACTATCGGAATATTCTGTCAAAATATTAATGGGATCACGCACACCGATGTATCCCGTCAAATCAATATTTTTCAATGAAAAAACATTCTGATTGGTTCTCTTATCATACGAATAAGTATTTCCCTCGGCCAACAAACTCACGCCAAGCAAGCCAGAAGCCTCTTTAATGACACCGCTTTTAAGCACATCCTCCGGAATCGCCTTGATCAAAGCTGCATCAATTTCGCCATTGACATCGAATGAAAGATCGCCGGCAAGATTATAAGATCCACTCATTTTGAGCGTCGAATCCCTAAACTGCATTTCGAGCAGAACGAGGTTTGCCTCCATATTCACGAGATCTATCTGTGCAATAGCTGGCTGAGAAAGGCGAAGGTGATTTCCCAACACATCCGCATCAAACGCATCCAAAATAACCGATGCATTGATATCGTTCGCACCATTGTAACACAAGCCAATGGCGCCTTTGAGATTCGCACGATTGAGTGAAAACTGCTTTTCGATATCGCGAATATCAATATTTAGCGCTTGCAAAAGCGCAAGGACATCCATGTCCGGGAAACCAACGGACAAGGAAACGCCGAGTTTAGGCATTGTCCTCACGTATCCAGCTATATCAAGCTGATTGGCAAGAATGCCTTTTATCAAAATAAAGTTCGGCGACCGCGACATGAGTATCTGAGTATCCGCAAGCTGAAGATCCCCATATTCAATCTGATTAAGATTGATTTCTCCCTCAAGCCAGGTCGGATCATGCGCCTTTTTCGTGTCTACAAAATAATCAAGATCAAGCTGTGACGTCAGGTCAAATGAAACAGTACCTTTAAGTGGAAGATCAAGCACTCGGAAATTGTAAAATCGCGAAGGCGAAACCTTCCTCAGCGCAACGTTGAATGCGACGAGTTTTTTGTGCATATCAAAATTCAAGGCATTTAACGTGAAATCCGGTCTGCGTCTTTCTTCTTCCTTAAGTGGATCGAACCACGCGTTGAGTGCCTGTATTCCAGCAACACGCGAAGCATGATCGTACGAAGCTCGTAGATGTATGCGTGAAAGCATCTCACCATACACACGGATATCATTCATCTCAAACTCGAGTTCCGTATTAACTTTGTCATAAGGCCCCTTGGCCGTGATCACAGCCTTTCCCAAACCATCGACGGCAAGAATATCTTCTGCTGATCCGAATCTGCCATCATACGTGTTTGAAAGCGTCGGTCGCATGAGTGCCTGAATACTTTCCGGTAAACTGGCAAGACGAATATCATCGACATGGATTTCAGCATCAAACGGAATCGTCGTCGGTTCCATCATCTGCGATTTCGTCATATTGGCGCGTATATTTGCCGTCAACAAGGCAAAATCCGTTCTGACTTCAAAACGATTGGTCTGCAGTTTGCCATTCAACATCGACATATCGATGCCAATCTTTTCGACGTTCCACTCGTCATAACCGATATTCTGTGTCATGAGCATAAACCGGCCAGACGGCAAATTCGATTCCGTATTAAGGGCTACAGACAAATCTACAGGCGACGAGTTAGAGAGCACAATCCCAAACTGTTCCGCATAAATTCCCGGATCCTTGATATGCGCATTCATATCGACGGCAATATCCGACGTATTGGCAAGGTTGACGCGTAATCCAGGTTTAATGACGATCACATCATCGCCGGTTTCAAGCCTGAAGCCCCCCGGGGATGAAACCACACTGTCTTTGTAAGCCACGAGACGTGGATCACTGCCCTCAGACGCAATTTTAATATGCTTCACCCCAGCAACAGGATCATCGAATGACCATGTCAACGGAGAAGGCATGGAAACAGCTATTTCCCCATTTTTCGAAGTTGCTTTGAGATGCGATGAAAGCGTTCCACCAAAAGCTTTCATTTCGGGAGAATCAAAAAATTTCATAGGCTTCATACCTTTTGACAGTCGACTGACAAAGTCACTGCCTACCGGCATATCCTCGCCCATCGCAAGCCAGGCCATAATTGAATCTCTCGGCATACCATCTCTGAGCTTCGAAGAGGAGTTGGCAATGGCCTGAAGCATTTTTGCGTTTGGTGCTTGCCCCGCCCACAAATCGAGGTCAAAATCACCATCCATAATATAATAATTGCCTGAAAGTAAAACTGCCCCCAAAGCGGTATCCGCTTCGAATTTACGAATACCGAGGTTCTGCCCATCCATGTGGGCACGAAGCATCGCGCGTTCAACGCCTACATCGAAGGTTTCAAAGGCATCCATATCAAGGGCAATATCCCCTGAGACGCGTGCAAGATCACCGGCCATAGCTGCTTTTAAGTTGAGCCTTTGGCTACCTTTGAGCACGGGACCAAAAAAATACGTCAAAATTGGTTCTTCCGTTTTCAGATCCAAATCGATCGACGCCGCCCACAAAATGCTTTCCTCTGCCAAAAGGCCAGAACGCGTGTGTGCGTAATGCGACGAATGTTCAAAAACTTCCCTTTCCGTCGGGCCGACATTCATCATCGCATTTTCCATGCGCAGTTTTCCGTGATCGCCAAGTTCCGTATGCATGGCAGAAATATCAAATCGATTGCCATCCCAGACAAACTGTTCAACGTGCGTATTTCTCAGCGGAACGATGAAGTTTCCACGAGTCTCTGGTGCCTTTTCTACACGACTCTGCCAATCCGCATCCTCGCGAAGAATATGCGCAATATGACGTTCCATCTGGTGAAAACTGTAACCAACTTTTCCAGCACTACCGCTTCCACCGCTAAAAATCAACCCCTCGGAAGCATCACCAATATCCGACAAAGGAAATGAAAACGTCGCCGGATTAAAAACGACGGCACCCTGTTTTACGCGAATCGGAGCCTGCTCAAGCAAGGCACCGTTTGGCGAATTCATTTGCAGCTTTCCACCCGCCTTGAGCGAATAATGATCAACATCAGTGTTATACAGATCAATGTGAAAGCCATCGAAAAGGAGATGCACATTGGCATTATCGGTATTGAGATCCGCAAGCCATATCACAAAGCCACCAGGTTCAGACGGCGGTTCCGGTTCACTCGGATAGGGCAAAACGACCTTCAGGATATTGAGTTCTCCCTGCGAAAAATCGAGTTTTACTTCTGCGCTGTAGGCTGTAATCGCATCAATGCGAAGCGTCGTATTTCGGACAAGCTCTATCCCCTGCCCCACGGTCAAAGGAATCGCAGCCTCAACTTTAGGCGCATAGACGACTGCATTTTCAAGCGTCTGCGCCTTTCCTGCCTCAAGAAGCCAGACATCTTTAAGCGTAAGCTTACTCAAGCGCCAATCTGTCGATACCCGTGCAATTTTAAAATCACCGCGCAAAAACCCAGACAGCTGCGCACTCAGAACATCCGCGCCTAACTTTGTGTTCAACACAAAGAAAAGGAGCAGATAGATAAAGCAAAGAAAACATGGCACGGCAAAAACGATCATGGCAAACGTGTTCAGATAACGCGAATACCACGATACATGTGGCTTCACCATTCTCTGTTTTCGCGACCACGCTTTATGTTTATGCCTAAAAATACCCACCTTACCAGCTCACATCACATGCCAACGGCTTCAATGCCCAAAACTTCTATGTATCTCAAAAGTCCAGACAAATCGAAATAAAACGGCCAGCCAATCCAATTTTATTGTTATTACATCCGTCTTGAGATAGCTCACTCAATATCCATGACCGTGACAGAATAATCGTCAGGCGCCTCATAAGCATTGGGTACCTCTACGAGAAGCCAATGATGACCATGGGAAGAATAGGACGCCATTTCCGCACCACCGCCACCCGTCAAATAAAAATCAATACCGGCTTTACTGAACTGACTGTAATCGAGCGTTCGACCAGAAAAAATGGCCGTTGTGCCAGCATGAGCCAACTGAGAGAGCAACGCCATGGCATTTTCACGCGACAAAAAAGCGCTATTTCTCAATCCATGTTCATCAAACAACGGCGTATAACTGAAAACAAAGCGAAGTGGCGGATGGCAGATACCATCCTGACACGCTCCTCCCTGTCCACAGTCATCGTCACGCGTACACATACAAGATGCCACTTCACCATTTTCCTCACTGCACTGCATGCCATATCGGCAATACTTGGCCGTGTCGGGAATACAGATACAATTTTTGGGACCTGCCGATACATCATTTTGCTCGACATTAGGCGTAACACAATAAGCTTCAACCCCAATACACTCATGGCACGTTTCCGCTCCATTTTGTTCAAAGCATGAAGCGAGTGACGGCCAAGCCGACTGATCTGGTGCTGGAATCTTACACGTCGCATCGTCTCTGCGGTCAAACAAATTGCTTACCCATTTTCTCGCAGCACTTGTGATGCCAGCATCAGACGTGTCAATCATCAGAAATTCTACTTTTCCGATGACGGACAACATATTGCTTACGCCGAAAAGTTCACGGTAAGTACTTCGTCCACTTCCACCACCTTCACTTTCACCGAGGCCAGCGATAAAAGGAATGCGATTGATTCTGGCATTACAAAAGAATGGGAACTGTCTTTCGGCAGAAGTACAGCAATATTGCGCATCCTCCGTGTAAGTACAATCGTTGCCATCCACAGGGCTCAATACCGAATCCACAATTGCACGCATCTCACGAAACTGGCTCTCACGCCCATTTTTCGTGAGGTTTCCGAGACTAACGACAAAGGCAACATCATGCGTTTTGATATCTTCCAAAATTTTCCGGAAAACCGTCGTATTGCCTTCGACATTGGAAAGCACAGCAAATCGCAGTGTTGAATCAACTTTTCCCGTTTTATCTTCCTGTGAAGGGACGTTTGACAAGTCTTCGACGATTCCATCCTTGGGCACAATCTGCACCGTCAGTTCTCTGCATCCGCAAGGTCTGACACAGAAATCAAGCGTCGGACCAACAGTTTCCTCACTGCAACAGCCACTAATCGGAGCCGTTCCACGATAGGTTGCAAGTACAGGCATTTGTGAAAAAGAATCGCAGGCATACGCGATATTTGGCACCGATGACGAATAGGAAGTTCTATCAACGGCTTCCGAAAAACAATCATCCGAATCAATTATCCGCGAAGAAATGACGAGGTGGTGTGTTCCCTCCCACATTTTCTGACACGTGTTTTCTTCAGTCGTTTTTTCGCAATCCTCAACCAATGTATAGTCCTCTGGACACGACGTCACATATTGCTCTGAACTTGTAGACTGACAACGTTTATAGATGTCGAGCATGCCGAGTGGCAATTCCTGCATGGAAACGCCGACAGAACTCGCCGAATCGCTTCTGATACCGAGAGATGAATTCAACGTGAAAAAAGGCAAGTTCATATTGGCACGCACGTGCATGACACTGACACTCGCATCACGACTTAAACCAGACACCGAAGGACAGCGAAAGACGTACGTATTATTATCCGTCGGTGTAGAAGCCCCATACGCCGTCAGTACCATGGAACTCGCGCCAAGCGTAAAGTACTCCAGTTGTTCAGAAAACCGAGAACCTTCGCTTGAACCGCATCCTCCCAAAAGGATAGCCAAACCGCAACAGGCAATTCTCCAACTGCCCCATTTTTTTTGACACTTCACTTGCTTGTTCACCTTGCTAACATCTGCTCGCATATTCGTTATCATCCCAGGACGCGGCTTCCTGTGTCGGTGATCAGAACGTCATCTTCAATACGGATGCCACCAAAATTCCTGAATTTTTCAACTTCATCATAGCAGATAAAAGCCTCAAGATGACGTTGTGCTTTCCATCTGTCGATCAGTTCAGGAATAAAGTAGCACCCAGGTTCGACGGTCAGAATGAACCCGGGTTCAAGCGTACGCGCAAGTCGCAGAGCATTTAGCCCAAATTGCGTGCTTCGCGAAGTACCTGGTGCGTAACCGACGTCATCCCCCAGATTTTCCATATCATGCGCATCGAGGCCAAGCATGTGCCCGATGCCATGCGGCATAAAGAGGGCATGCGCTCCTGCCTTTACGGCTTCATCAAGGTCACCGCGCATCAAACCCATATCAGCCAAAGCACCGGCAAGTGCTCGGCATGCGGCAATATGGACATCGTATTGTGAAGCTCCCCTTCGTGCCGTTTCTGCGATGCCTGCTTTTTGCGCGAGTGCCACAGCCTCATAGACGGCCTTCTGTCGGTCATCCCAGACATTGGCGACAGCAAACGAACGCGTCAAATCTGCACAATAACCATTGGGAGATTCCGCCCCACAGTCGATGACAAGCATCCGGCCTTTTGTCAACGTACTTGCGTAACCACGATTATGGAGCGTCTCGCCATGAACCGTCACGATCGGTTCAAACGCCTGAGCACGTTCTCTCGCAATGGCAGGTCCCATAAGCGCAGCCAGAACGTCCGCTTCACGCACTCCCTCGCGGTTCATGGTTTCAGCAGCCGCGAGCATAAGTTTCGTTACGCCAATCGCCTCTTCCGTTTCAGCGATTTCATCCGCTGTTTTGTGATTGCGCTGATCAATGATCGCGCGTCTCAGAACGACGCTTTCATGGTGAGCAAGCGCCGTGACAGACAAGCCGAGAAGCGTCGAGAGACGGATCGCAAGATGACCGTCGTAAGGCTTAACAAAAAGCGTATGCTGTGTGAGCGATGCAGCAAGCTTCGACATATCAGCGGCGTGAGCGATCCCCGCCATCGCCGCAAGTTCCTCATTCGTCGGCACAGGCCCCGTCCAGATCACATCATCCGGATCGGGCGTCGTGCAAAATAGCGTCTCTGTACCATCTTCGGAAATCAAAAGCGCAGCGTCCGCCAGATCATTGAGTCCCGTATAATAACGAAATGTCGAATCCTGATGAAACGGATAAACCTCGGCTGGATAATTGCGCGGCACATACGTCGCCGATAAAATCAAAATGGCACCACCTTCAACTTTTTGCCGAAGGATGCGTCGTCGTTGCGAAAAAGTAGCTGTATTCAATCCCATCTTCACTCCTTATAACTTCATTATTTGGCCGATACTGTCAGGGGTGCAATATCGGGGCGTTGCGGGGTGTCCCCGCACAGGGGGTAGTGGCGTATTTTTCGAAAACAGAGACGTGTCACGACACATCTCTGCTTTCGAAAAATAGCCGCGTAGGGGGCTTTGCCCCCTTCAAAGTATCGTCAAAATGCAATCATTTTCGTATCCCGATGACGACACAGATGACATTAACGTTGCAGATGACGAAATCATTTACAGAAAGTGTTCAAAAAACGGCGTGTCGCCACATAATCCAACACCACTATGGGCCATGTTGCGGATCGAACGACTCAAAAAAACTGCGCGTTTCCGGCGCAAGACCGGAAGTTGCCAGTGCCGTTCGACGAAGCTCCGGATACCATGCACACGCGCCATCACTACACTTTTCCCGAAGCCATGAGAGCGTGTTCGACGTCAAATAAGGATGACGTTTGTCCGACACGGCACGCTCCAAAAGATAAATGAAATCCTGATGTTCCTTTTCGGGCATATCGGAGAGAACAATATCCACTGCAGGTAAACAGGTTTCCACGATTTTTGGCGTGACATCGGGCAGAATGCCAGCGAGGCGGCACGTCCGCGTCACGAGCGCATACCTGAAAGCGAGGCGCTGAAAAGAGCCTTCGTGCGGGTACATCGACGGCATGACTTCTTCAAACACCTCCACATTGAGCCCTGGCGCACTGTAAACAGCCTGATACATTTTCATGGCATAAAGATCTGAAATCCAGGCAATATCTGTTTTTTCGGCGTTACCAAGCGCGGAGACGAACGTCAGCTGAGCCTGAGTCCATTTGCCGGCATTGAGCTCGATATGCGCCTCCATGCCCTGCCCAAGAACACGCGATTCAGCATCCGTATGTTCGAGTGCTGCCGCAAATGCCCGCCGAATATACGCGGGCTGCGTCGTCATCACGGAAGAAGCCATGTCGAGCCATCCTGCAAGGGTATCCGAAGACAACGCATCGGATTTCACCCATGTCGTCGCTTTGCGGATATTCCGTGCACAGGCAATCATGTAGTTTTCTGCCAGGATATGATCTGAAACAAACGCCTGCCGGTCAGCAAGCCACAATGGAAGTACGGAGAAGCAGAGGGGATCGTCTGCACTGCTCTTTTGAACAATATCGAGCATGGCCTCGTCATCGAGCTTTGTAGCGTCAATGGCTGACGCCGTCTGTTTTTCGATGAGTTTTATCAGATCATCGTCGATGGCTTCGGCAGTCAGCGTGCCGCACATCATCGGGAGATAGGCAACCGTTTCGTCGTTTTCATAAATCCTGTCCGGTGCAAGGCAAACGCCGAGCACACCGTTGTCCGAACGGACAGCATTCATGCGCTGTCCCTCGTCCGCCCGAAGACCGATCGTCCAATCCGGGCGTTGCGTGGATACAGCTTCCACAAGTGCATCCGCATGTACGGTGTCCAAAGGGGCAACACTCAGCGTCAAATGACGCGGCACCGCAGTCGTGGCACATCCGCCAAGTACCATGATCATCGTCGCCATGACTCCATGAATCACAAAAAGATTACGCATAACTTACTCCCTAGACACAGTTCCCCCTGTCTCTCCCTGGACACAGTCCCCCTCCTCTATACTAAACGATTTTATACTTTTTTAGGGGATTTTAAGACATTCTTCATACGCGTATGTGCTATATATTTATGCGTAATGGTATCTGTTTGATACATTATCCAATATCATCTGTTTGTTTCACGTTTTAAACTTTTGACTTCCATGACAGCCATGCCCGAAAACGTTCCGCAATCTGATCATAACCAAACTGCAAACCGATTTACTTCCTTTAGCCGCCCCGCGCAGGAAGACGCTTCGCCAGAATTTGACAATTTGCTCTCAGCCGTTAGCACGGGGCTTGACCGTCCACTTGATGCTTATGATGACCCTGAAGAAGCGCTCGCCAACCGAATCGATGCGCTCATGCCTAAACCAGCGCCTGAGCCTGGCACCGTCGCTTCCGCGCATGAGACTGCCGGTGACATGGTTCAGGATCTAAAGTCAATGGAAAAGATGTTCTCCACGCTGCCCACAACAGCCGAAGAACTCGATGCCATCAACTACGACGAACCCCTTCCCGAGGATTATGACACGCGGGATTCCGATGCGCCCGAAGCCGTCGCCATGCGTGCCCATCCAGCCATCGCTGATAAATACCACATCGTCCGCGAACTCGGTCGCGGCGCGCAAGGCACGACGTGGCTCGCCCGCTTCAAAACGCGGGAACGTTACGTCGCCATCAAAGCGCTCGGCTTCAATGAACTCGCCAATTGGAAATCGACCGAACTTTTTATGCGGGAAATCGAAACGCTCAAGTCCATGCGGATCGAAGGCACGCCACAATATATTGAAGCCATTGATGCCTCCACAGCGCCTCGTCCTTACTATTTCCTCGTTCAGACGCTCATTCCTGGCAAAACACTCGAAGACATGCTCAATGAAGGCTACGTCTTTTCATCTGCCGATATCAGTGCCATCGCCCTGGCGATTCTGCCCATTCTGAGCCAGATGCGTGCTTTCATTCCTCCCATCGTCCACCGCGACATCAAACCATCCAACCTCATGCTTACGCCGTCGGGACACGTCTATCTCATCGACTTTGGCGCATCCATGCTCCATGAACGCGCACTTGGCGGCACGACCGTCGCCGGAACCGCCGGATACATGTCCCCCGAACAATGCATCGGTGCTTCGAGTCCAGAATCCGACATCTACAGCCTCGGAGCCACCCTCGTCCACCTCCTTACGGCCAAACCACCCTGGCAACTCACGCTCACGAGCGACATGCACCTGCTGTTTAAGTCCTATCTCCCCCTTGACACCCCCACATCGCTCTCCCAACTGCTCGAAGCCATGCTTGATCCCATGCCTGACAAGCGTCTGAGCGACCTGCCGCGCCTGCTCCGCTTTCTTCGTGCCGACGGCAATGCCGAAAACTCCAGCCTCTTTGCGAAAGCCCCAAGATCCATTGCCAACAACGATTTCAACGATACAAAAGAAAAATCACAAAAACCTAAAAAGAAAGCGGAACTCGCCGCTGCGCTTTTTCCTGACCCCCTTTTCGAAAACTCATGGCGCATACACATGGCGTGGTTTTTTGCACTCTTTTTTTTCCCAATTCTCTCTTTCAATAAAACTGAAATGACAATTCTCGAACACCTAAAGTCATGCGGTCTCGTATGTTTTTTGTGCCTCGTCATCAATATCATCATTTTCATCGTCTATTCGAAAATGTATTCCAAATACAACAGGGAACTCTATCAACAACTCAAACAAAAAAACGAACAAAAATAAACCTATTCGTGCGGGGGAAGTCTCCCCCTGCGCGGCTATTTTCCGATTGCAGACGTGTCACAGCACGTCTCTGCAATCGGAAAATACGCCGCGACCCCCTCTGCGGGGGCCAATGCCCCCGCAACGCCCCGCGTGGATAATCATATCCGCTATTTTTCAAAATTATGGGAACGTTCCACGGAACGGCTTAAATGGACGTTCCACGGAACGGCCCTATCGCCATCGGTAATCGATATGCCTGATCTCAACCTTTCCGCATCATTTTCGGCCCTTTCGCCCAAATATACCGTTGAAAAAAAACTCGGCCATGGTACCCAGGGACAAATGTTCCTCGTCCACAATGCTCAAGGAGATCGTTTCGCCGTCAAAGCCTATAATCTTCAAACAATTCCAAACTGGAAAGCCAATGACCTGATGATGCGGGAAATCGAAGTTCTTCAAACACTCTATGTCGATCGCGTTCCGCATTGCGTCGACGTCATCGATGCCTCTTCATTGCCCGACCCTTACATCTTCGTCGTTCAGGCATACGTCGATGGCCAAAGTCTCATGGATATGATCGTAAACGGCCACCGATTTACGCTTCAGGAAATCATCAATATTACAAAAGATATTGCTTCCATTCTGGATGACATCGAACATACAGCCAAAATCATTCACCGTGATATCAAGCCTTCTAATATTATGATTGATGCCGATAGGCGCGCCTGGCTCGTCGATTTTGGAAGCGTCGTTCGAAGTGTAAAACACGAAGGCGGCTCCACGATTGCAGGGACTGCGGGCTATATGGCACCAGAACAATGTCTGGGCGACGCTGTGCCCGTTTCCGATATTTACGGTCTGGGAATGTCGATCATACATCTGCTCACGGGTATGGCCCCATTCGAATTTGAACAGGAAAAACTCCGTCCTGTTTACCGCCCGCATCTCCCCAAAAAAGTCCCTGCGTGGTTCATTGAACTTCTTGATCAGATGATCGACCCATTTGCCGCAAAGCGCATCAATGCCGCTGGCGTCCTGCAATGCCTCGCCAAGGGCGACCCCGATGATGTCAGTTGGTATGTCGTCGAAAATAAACGTGCCAATGAGGCGGCACAAATGCAAATGCGCAATTCAAAGCATACCTTAAAGGCAAAATTTCACCCAGAAATCGTTTTTCTCGTCACCTCACAGTTGTCTTTTATTCTCATTACACTTTGTTATATTCCTGGACGCGCTGGTTATATTGCCATTCTCGCGTATGCGATTTTTGTTATCAGTATCTACTTTTCAAATGGGATGTTTGAAAAACGAAAAAGTTTTTGGGATTAAGGATTTATTGCGTTGTCCATTCAGTCTTCAATGCATTGTTTTTACCGCTCAACCACCAACAATATGAGGAAAAAACATGTCCACAGAAGAAAAAGAGCAAATCGCTGAAGCAATGACAGAAAACCACAAAGCGCCTGAGAATAAAGCGCTTTCTCCAGAATTAAAAAAGCTCATCGAAGAAAGCAAAAGAAAAGGCGCACGCACTGATTGCATCTTCGCTACCGTTTTCGGCATAATTTTTATGGCCGGATCCATAATGTGTTGCGAGGGAGATTTTCCACTCACCAGCTTGCCAGCATTCGAACGTGCAACGATTACAGAAGTAGGCGATTGTACAAAATCAACCCATGCATCGACCGGTTCTGGTGGCCGATCCCGTACCAGCACAACGACAAAATGCGGTGTGACGTATGAATATGAATATGCCGGGCAGACCTATTCCACCCAGACCACGATTGATGGACACAAATCGCATGGAGACAAAATAGACATCATCGTCCACAGAAATCATCCCGAAAAAAGTATCACACAAAACAATTTCATCCTCGTCCTAGGACTGTTTGCCGCCGGTGTAATTGCAATCGCCTTTGCGATATTTACCTATCGAACGAGTTTAAAGACGCCATCCCCAAAAGATGAAAATGATCAGGATAGCAAAACTGACGATTGAGGATAATATGAGCCATCAACGCCGTTGCTCTTTAATTTAGAGTTTTGGACACTTTGCTCTGACGATTTAACCACCACTGACGTTTAAGAAGAACACCCATAAACTAAGGATCACATTGATGTCATTCT
>JAFOHE010000096.1 GCA_017421975.1 Pseudomonadota bacterium | reverse complement strand
GAAGCCTGGGCATGACGCGACTTCAAGGGCATGGAGAAATACGCCGCTACCCCCACAGCGGGGCCGAAGCCCCGCAACGCCCCGGGAATAAAAATCTTCCGCGATACATTCAATCATGCGTCACAACGTAACACGTATCACGTCACACGCATCCACGCATCCATGCAACACCACGCAAAATACCAACAACGACGCACCCGCTACTGGGGCATAGCCTGGGGAACAGCCATATTTGTGCACCTCGTCGTATTTGTGTGTCTGTCGTGGTTTATGAAACCCAATTACCTCGTGACCGTCATCCAAATGTCCCCCAAACCCGACTCGACGATGCACCTACAACCGACGCAGGCCCTACGCCCTGTCATCTATTTTTCACACACCGCGCCGTCTCCGGATGCCGTACAGCTCTGTCGCCTTCTCCCCACGGGACAACCTTCTGTCTGCTTCAAAGCCAGTCAGCATCATCAAAATCCTGAGGCCCTCATTTTTGAAGAAATCGTCGAGGAAGGCCATTATGAACTCGTCGTTTCTGAAACCGTTTTTGCATCACCCTGGCAATTTGACGGCGAATATCGCAGCGCCTTTCCAAGTGGTGATGGGAAGCCGGGTGGTCAGTTTCGAGCCTCGTTCGATGTCGCTCGCAGGGCAGAAGAGATTTTGACGGCGACGACGTTCGATGCGACAAAACCGTTACAAAATACAGAATCGGCATCAGGTACCCAGACCAACACGCCCAACCAAGGCGCCCAAACCACGCGTAAAGAAGCTGTGTCACAGCCTGTGGTGAAGCCCAAACCGCCGACAAAGCGCCCGCAGCAGAAGAAGCCCAAGCCTTCAACGCCGACGAAAGTCCAGCAAACAGCCCAGACGCCATCAGCACCAGATGCGAGCTCACTTGAGAACCACACAGAACCTGGTGAAGTCAAAGTTTCTCCCAAAATATTTCAATTCACACCGGAGACGATGGCGCCAGAGCTTGTGGCAGAAGCAGCCGACGCAGCAGAAGCTGTTTTCAGGTCACGCGACACGAATCGTTTTGTCGCAGAAGCCGAGATTGAGCGTCGCGCCATACAGGCAGCCTATAACGGCGACGGGCCGACCGTCGGCGTAGGCATGCAAGGCAACGCCGTCCAAAATGACAAGGATGTTTCAGAATATCTCGCACTCATGCACAAAGAGATTCATCCCCGCTGGGCAGAAGGCTATCTTTTGCGTCTTGATTCGAATTATCGTTTTACGAATGCCGCGCTTCAAAACAGCGAACTTAAAGCCGCCACCGAAATCACCCTCGATTCCATGGGCAAAGTCATTGATGTGCGCATGGTCTATTCGAGCGGCATCAGCGAATACGACATGGAAGCCATACGCGTTTCACGGTACAGTTCGCCTGGCATCGCTCCCCCGAAGACTATGCTTTCCCCGAGCGGCAAGGCTTATGTCCACTGGACATTTTGGCGTGATATGCGCCAATGTGGCGTGTTTGGTGTCAAAGTTTTTCGTATCAAAAACGGGCGGGAAGAGTCTGTCGATTTCAGTCTCAAGAAAGTCAACCTCATTGAAAAACGACTCGGCCTTCCGCAATCCGTCTTATCAAACGACCTCAAACGCGCTCCCAAGCCTGTCACGTCAGTACCTGAAGCGCCGTCGTCCGCCCCCCTTCCTGAGACGATCAACCCAATTGATGACTAGCCTTAACACTTGGGAGAACGAGGGGGTAGCGGCGTATGTCCATGGCAGGCCTTTCAAAACATTCGCCTGCAACACGCGCCAAGCCGCCTGCCATGGGCATAGCCGCTCAGGGGGAGACTTCCCCCTCCCCCAATCCGACCATGCGATTGCGATTCTTCCCTCATTCCGAATGATTGAGTATTTCCGAATTGCGTGCTAGAAGAGAATATGGGTTTTTCTACGGAAAGAAGCATGCGAACCATTCAGGAATATATCAAAAAGCTCAAAGCGATAGAGTTTCATACGAACATGAAAACGCGCAACGAGATTGCGGGCACCTATCATTCCGCCTTCAAAGGCAAGGGCATGAGTTTCAGCGAATGTCGTGCTTTTGCGGATGGAGATGATGTTCGGTATATCGACTGGAATGCGAGTGCGCGTCAGAACTCGCTTTTTGTCAAGCAATTTGTCGAAGAGCGCGAACTGAGCGTATGCATTATTCTGGATCTTTCGCCGTCCATGGCCTTTGGCTCGATCAACCTGACGAAAGCGGAAGCGGCCATCGAAGCGATGTCGATCGTGGCATTTTCGGCGCTGAGAAACAACGACCAAGTCTGTCTGATGATGTTTGACGGCTTTGGCTATAAGATTATTCCGTTTACGAAGGGGCATCACAAGACACTTCATTTTATTCTTGAAGCGATGCATTTCAGGGGCAGCGGCGAAGCATGCTATCTGTCGGACAGCCTGAATAAGGCGGCAAAGATTCTCAAACGGCGCAGTCTTGTTTTTGTGATCAGCGATTTTCACGATTCAGCGTACGAGATACCGATCAAACTGCTTTCCCATCGCCATGAAGTTTTGCCGGTTGTCGTATCCGATCCGCTTGAATCGCGGATGATAGATCTGGGATTATGTATTTTTGAGGATCCGGAAACGCATGAAACGTCGTGGTGCGACACATCGCTTGCGAAGACGCGCACGCGCATCAGGCTCAACCATCTCGAGCACATCCGTTGTCAGAACGTGACATTTCAGCATGCAGGGATACGCGCCATACGCATTGATACCGTATCCGACATTCTTATGCCGCTCACACGTGCGTTTGACAAAAGGTCTAGCCATGTCTGACCGAGCGCATGAAAGGGGGTTGCCTGGCGTCAGTCATCACCAGCAGTTTGGTTTTAACTTTCGCCTTCGTAGGCTAATTTGTAAGGCATTTATCTTTGCCAGCATAGTTTTGATTTCGGACCTGAGCTTCGCGCAAGAGTCCCCGAAAGTAGCGCAACGCCCTGAATCGTGCCATGCCGAAATTAAGCTTCTATCGCCGACAGCAAAGAGCGAATATGACCTGTTATCGCCCGTCAATTATCATTTTGTCGAAACGCATGACGACAAATGCCAAATGACCATCCGCATGAAGCAGGAAAAGTCATACGCCTGTCGCCAGACGGACATACATTTGACGCTTCTCAATCAATCAGATGGAACGACGCGCGTACAAAATGAAATCACCGTGGTATGCCGTTACCGTCTTGCAGGCTATTATTTTTCGTCACCGCTTTATGTCGATTATCATGCGGGTGAAGTACTTGCCCAAACGCTGGTCTTACCGAATACAGAGATACATGTGAAGATTCCGCCACTGGATCCGTCAGAAGAAGCACAGCTTCATAGGCTCCAACCGTGGCATCGCAGTATCCCCGTGATTATATGGTGGATCCTTGGCGGCATTGTACTTGCGCTTGTATCTCTTTATGTGAATGAGAAGCGTCGTCGGGAAGCCCTTTTAAAAGCGGAGCGTGAAGCGTCAAATGCTGTTGAAGCCCCCTCCCCCATCGAAAGTTTTATGGCGAAGATATCGCCCCTTCTCGAAGCGACGCCGGAGACGGAAAGTGAAATCAAAGCCTTTTATGACCAGCTCTCGGAGGCCCTACGAAACTATATGTCGGAACGCCTCATGCTTCCCGTGATGGAAAGTACGACGCGCCAACTTCGTTCAAAACTCGAAGGAAATCTTGCCGCTGGTCATGTTGATGAGCTGATACGTATTTTATCCGAATGTGACCTTGTTAAATTTTCCCGCATTGATCCGTCACCGACGAAACGGATGTCCCTCGTTCGTGACACGAGCATTCTCGTCTCGTCTGTCGAATCCTACCTCGAAACGCGCCAAGCCCAGTTACTCGCTCCTGACCGCGTGATTCAGAAACCTGTATCGGCGACGGATGCCAGTCTTTCGGCGACGAGTTTACTCGTTTCTGTTGATTTTGATCCCTCTGCTGCACAGTACAGCCACGCCCCCCACGATCCGGCAGAGAAGTCCTTTACGCCGCGCAATATCTGGACAGTTGCGCCAAATCCCGTGGAACTTCAATATAATTCACAGCAGAATGATCTTGAAGGGATACGTGTGACGAACTCGAACCTATCTCCAGCCCGAATGAGGACACCAGTTTCACAAGTTTCGTCCCCGGCATCCCATCCGTCCAAAGGGACACCTGACAAACCTGTTTCAGAGCACAAATCTTTGTCGCAGAACACAATTCCATCCCTGAGCGAAAAAACCGAGGATGACGTCATCCTCACAGAAGAAGAGCTTCTTGACAAAGCCGTTGATAACGCATTTTCTGGTACATCGAAGCGATCATCATCCAAGCCCCAAGTCTCATCCAATCCCGAAATGCCGGCTGTGGTCATCCCGCGATCGAAGTCAGGGAACCGTTCAACTGACTATATACCTCAACTTCTCTCGACCCTTCGTCCGAAGTCCAGTCATCTTACACCAGTTGAAACGCAGGCAACAAAAGTCTCACCATCACAATCCTATCAGGATATTTTAGGTATATTTTCAGACGAAGAAATCCGGCGGACGCGTCTTGATCAGCAACCACGTGTTTCACCTATCTCAATTGAAGGTATGGATGTCCAGGAACTTTGGCTCATCCATTCCCATTCCTATTCCTCTGGCCATATCGCGCGTGCGCAGGACGCCAAAGATATTTTTAATCATGCCCTTGATACTTTCGAACATGTGTCACACGAAGCTCCCAAACAAAGCCTTCGCCAAACGCTTGAAACACACAAAGCGGTCACAACAGACGCTGTGGCTCAAGAAGTTTCTGCCATCAAACGAACGCCCAACCAACTTGATGTTGCATCGTTAACCAAAGACCGCATGCACCAACAGGCCCCCAAACTTCCTGCGTACCACCATTCATCTACCGAGTCGAAGCACCCATGAACCTCATAGAACCACTTTTCAGCATTGAATCGTTTGAGCACCCATGGGTACTATTTTTTTTGGCCCCGCTCCCGATTTTTTATTTGTATCTTTTTTTCTCGGAACAAGCCGTATTCGAACATTTTTTATTTCCGAGTATATCGCATGATACAAAAGAAGACGCGCATGCGTCATCGCGTTGGAAAACGCGTTTTAAACGTCTTCGATTTTTTTACACCATGCGACAATCGAAGCGCTTTATGCTTTTTGTCGGCACCCATCTTTGTTTTTTCTTTGCCTATATTTGCGTAACGTGCGCCCTGGCTGGTCCTTATGGCAACGCGACTTTGACGATGCACAGTGAAGGTCTGGACATCATGTTCGTCCTCGACATGTCAAGTTCAATGAAAGCCTACGACTATTCACGTGAGGAACTTGAAGCGCGTACCATGAGTAATATGCCGACGCCGAATCGCTTTGAATCTGCGCTTTCCACGCTTCAGGCATTTATCAAGCAGGAATCCCATCATTGCTCACAACACGTTGATCATCCGCGTTGTGACAGACTTGGCCTTGTTGTTTTTGGTAATCAAGCCTTTCTGGACATTCCTCTGACGACAAATTATGACATCATCCAATCCAAGCTCACTCATCGCGCCATGGATGACATACCTTCGCTTCAAACGGCCATTGGAGATGGCATTATGCGTGCCGTTGCGAGCTTACGCCATTCGGATTCGAAATCGAAAGTTATTATTCTTTTGACAGACGGCGATCGTCGCGGTGGCCGCGTGAGCATTGCCCAGAGCATCAAAGCCGCATCGACGTATAATGTACGGGTTTATCCCATACTCATTGGCAATGAAAATGAAAGTTATATTGGTATTGAACAAAATGGCAGTATCGTCTACCAGAAAGCAAACTATCCGACGAATTTTCCGCTTCTTGAGACGATTGCATCGAAAACGAACGGTCAGGCATTTCGCAGCCTTAACGCCTCCGAACTTATAGTGACGCTGGATGAAATTATTGACACCCTTGAAAAGAGTTACCATCCAGACCCCATGGACAACCGCCTTGACTATTCACGTGTCTTTCTTGTTTTGACGTTTATTCTTGTCCTACTGGGTTATTTTTTCCGAGTAACCTTTATTCGAATCTATCCCTTGAGGTAGCCTTTCCAATTCATTTATTATTGAACATTGAACCACAGCCACATTGCTTTCAGCCATGATCCCCCGATCACCCCTCAAGACTGTAAGCAAAATCCTACTCAATCCTTGCAACACTTCCTTCTCTGCCCTCAACTCAGCGACGCGATGACCT
>JAFOHE010000095.1 GCA_017421975.1 Pseudomonadota bacterium | reverse complement strand
TTTTGCATGAACAAATAAAAAAAACCGTAACAACAGTACGATGCCTGGCATTATTATAGATAGGGGCTAAAATTTAGGCTTACATGTAGGTGTAAAATATCCCCCCCATAAGAATAATGCCAAGCAACACCAATGTGTTACGAAAATAAAGCACTTGTTCAGGTAAATTATTTTATTTTGCATGAACAAATAAAAAAAACCGTAACAACAGTACAATGCCTGGCAGTATTCTAGATGGGGGCCAAAATTTAGGCTTACATGTAGGTACTAAGTCACTTACGAATCACATAACCACGCCGATAACCGAAACGACAAATTTGTTGATATCCTTCTCGATACATCGAGAAAACCATTGTCGTGTTACCTTTTAGGTTCCTCTCACCCCAAGTAGGCCGCACGATTTAGGGTGGAGACTTACACGGTTTGTTATTAATCCACACTTACGTAAACGCCTTGTAAACGTTATTTCGCATACAGTTAATGGTTAACTAACGAGTCTTGAAAAATGCCAACACTTCTTCGACATCGCTAAAGTGAGTCTTTGTCGTTCCAATTATTTGATAATCTTCGTGTCCTTTGCCAGCAATAAGCACAACATCGTGATTTCCAGTTGCTTTTTCAAGCGCAAGATGGATGGCTCGTCTTCGGTCAGATTCCACATATATCTGCGATGACAGATTCACCCCTTCGAGAATATTACGGATAATCGCCTCCGGATCTTCTGTCCTCGGATTATCACTCGTCACAACGACTTTATCTGCACCCTCTTGTGCATACCTTGCCATTAAAGGACGTTTCGATGCATCCCTATCGCCACCGCAACCAAAAACGACCCACAGCGTACCGTCCGTCATTGTTTCACGGGTCGCTTTAATGGCACTGTCAAGCGCCTCTGGGGTATGGGCAAAGTCAACAATGACCCGTGGAGCAGCTTCTCTGACGACTTGCATGCGTCCAGGCACCTGTGAAACATGGGAAATAGCATGGGAAATATGCGCAATTTCATATCCTAGAGCATAAAGGGCGGCACACGCAGCGGCCACATTCGCGATGTTGTAACGTCCTACGAGTGGGATGCGAATCTCTTTCGACACGGCGGATAAATTGAGATTTGCTCGCCATGCATGATCATGCCAGCCGCTCGTTACAACCATGACATCGGCATGCACCGTTTCATCTGTCGAAAAGGTGAGACACTTACCACCCCATGTTTGTGGGTTTGCTTCATTGACGAGACGCATGACATCTGCATCCATGGCGTTGACGATCGCAACCGGATGTTTGCCGCCCTTTTTGCTTAAAGCAAGGTATTTGCTGAACAACTGTTGTTTGGCATGTCCATAAGCTTCACGCGTCTTATGGTAATCGAGATGATCGACGCCCAAATTGTTCCAAACCGCGACATCATATTTGAGTCCCGCAATCCGATCCTGGCAAATCGCATGGCTCGATACTTCCATGACGACGAGGTCACATTGTGCCTCTACCATACCATGAAGGAGCTTATACAGTTTCAACGTGCCAGGTGTCGTATTTTCGGAATTTTCAAAATAGCCGGGATAGCGATGTGAGATTGTTCCCAAAACGCCAACGCGCAATCCCATTTGTTGCGCTATAGATTCAACAAGATACGTCGTCGTCGTTTTACCATTCGTTCCTGTGACAGCAACGAGACGAAGATGATCTGGGATCGGGCCGTAAAAGCCTTGGGCAAGCTCAAGCAATCGATGTCGCGTATCTTCCAGATAAATAAAACAAATATGTTCGGGCACCGACAGCTTTAGATGCGAAATGATCGCAGTGACACCGGCTGCAACGGCTTCATTCGCAAGTTGTTGCGCTCTCTCTACTGTCATCACGGTTGTGCCATCTCGAATGACGAAGTAATCCCCTACGCCTGCTTCACGAGAATCATCAATGAGAAAACGCGCATCTGGTAGCGCACATGACAGGGTCGCACCGAGTGACGAGAGAAGCATTTGAAAGGTTTTTTTTTGAAACATGCGATTAACTCCTTGAAATTCATTATATTTATTTTTAGATACAATGAATAGCAAAACCCAAAATGACGTTTCCACACGTTGGCTCACATCAGTGAATGAGCCATATCTGTGCGCTAACGTTATCCACGTTGTTCCCTACCACATTCTCAAAGATGAGCAATGTTTTACGGACAAATATCGGAATTTGAGGTACAAGGGATTGGCATGGAATGCTCGTTCGATTCATGGAGTAAGGTATGTACCAACGTTTGATTTATGCTGTTTTCTTGGCTTGTTTGTTTTTTATCCCTCATGTTTGTATGGCTCAATCTGTACTGCTCACAATTGTGAGCAACACGGATAACCCCCAAAAAACGTGGTGGCCAGAAAAATCTTTTGTGCCGCTTGATGATGCACTGCAAAAATCACTCAAAAATTACGGTATCCAAACGATAAATCCACTCGAAATGTCGATGATTCGGTTTAGTCCTATGGTTTACGCACCAGGCCGTTTAAC
>JAFOHE010000094.1 GCA_017421975.1 Pseudomonadota bacterium | reverse complement strand
CAGCACAATGAATTTGTACACCGATGACGCAGATCATAAATTGGACTACAACACCGCCTACATCACAGCGTCTGTCAGCCCCATCAATTCTACAAGATCATATTCCAATGAAATAGACGAGCTGAAAGCGCAGATCGAAGAGCTTAAAAAGATGGTTGTTGGCGTCGGAGATCCTCTGAAACCCAAGAGCGAAGAGTCAATCGGCGAGGTTTCTTTTGAAGACTTTATGTCGATCATCGGAGGTAAGCAACAATGATAGAGGGAAGTGTATACGATCGCCTTGACCATATCGAAAAAGCACTTCATGTCGTGCGTTGTGATACCATTAACGTCAAACTTGAACTGGAAGATTTAACAAGTGAGATTGATCGAAGTGTTCGTCCGAAAACCGATTTTCTTATGAATAAGATCGAAGGCATGCTTGAAATGTACGAAATGTTTCAGAGTGCCTTCGAACGATATCGGGAAGAGCTAAAATCAATTATGGATATCAGCAATATGCCTTATAACGAGCCATCTTTTGAAGATTTTTTTGTATATTATGACGAAAGAAGTGACGAATTTTGAACATAAAAGATAAGTTTGATTGGGTACACTACAATCATTTCGTTCCGGATATCAGGGTCAACCCTTCAGGCTCGATGATCTTTCCTTGTAACTACTTTCACAGGTGTGAAGACTGGAACCGAAGGTGTGCCAACATAGACGAGATGCATCGGACAAAGGGTTTCAAAAACTCATGGATTGGCGTCTTATCAAGGTCTGCATCCGAAGAGCGGAGCGAATTAAATCATTCGATCTGCACCGGTCATATTCCGGTTTCGGTTATGGTCGACCGTGCGATCAATGGAGTAAACAAGTGCTTCTACAAAACATCCGTTGAGGGAAAGATTATGATCAAAGATCAAAACGGCTTTTTGCGATTTTTAACGGAAGAAGAAAAGACGCTTTATCACGAGTTGGTTGCCGAGCAGGAAAGAGGTTCTTGTGCAGAAGCGGATGCAGAAAAGATTAAATCCATGATCCGTAATGCAGCAATATATTATCAGGATGCACCGTTCGACTATCTCGTGGCAGTTTACAATATCATTCTTCAAAATGAACACAGCCCGACCGAAGCAGAGGCAGCCATCCAATCTATCGCCAAAAGTATAGACGAGAACGATTTGATACCTGCCGTATTAAACCATATCAGAGGTAACATTACGATCGACGAGTCTGAATTTTTCGCCATTCTTTTTAAATAAACAATGCCCGATTTTTCGGGCTTTTCACAACGAAAATCATCCTGAATACCTTTCAGGTATATCATTATGGAGTTCAATTTGACCGAACCGCCTGATGATATACAGAGAGTTACTAACATCCAGTCCGTACCATACAACGCTGCTTGCCGGCAATTCAGGATACGCTGACGAAACCGCAGCGTTACACGTCGTCTCGCACCCCGCTGGAGCTTCGGATGAGCTACAGGTGCGATGCTTCCTCTGGGATCAAGATCCCAATCGTCGCATCGCAACGGCGCTCATCTTTCAGCCCAGCTCCCGGGCGCGCCGCTTAGTTTCAGGCGCTCGCCTGAAACCGCTTTTCAGGTTGTGAAAACTTTGCAAAACGATACGACATAACACCCAATGATCGGGGGGGGGATCAGCATCCCGATCTGCTTACGATGTATATCTCATTTTTCCTTTGAAGAAAAATGATCTCTGTGGTGTACCCGGAGAACCTTATTGTTCCTTTGCTCGCCCAAGCCAAAATCGCTCGTGCACCGGCAATGAGCACGAGCTCAGCTCACAGTCGTCGAGCAGGAAGGCGGTCAACCGCCTTCGAGCCGACAACAGTTCGCACCGACTTCGTCGGGGTTTTCGCCTTCATGTGCTCGGCCATAGTCAAAAATTCGAGACGAATTTTTGCATAGTGCCTGCGCTCTTGGCTCAAACCTTTGGCTTTGGCGAGCATGCTTTTTAGTAAGCACCTCTTTTTTAGACTTATGGTGCTTAGATCGTAAGCCAATTTGTGAAGAGATGCCCATGCGGCATCTCTTTTTGTATTTTTTGGAGGTGATGATTATTGGCTTCGTAAAAATTTCCAAAGGCAATTCAAAAATGGGCAGCATCGCAAGTGTATCGTTGCCCGCGGGAGAGACTTGTCGGCCATGCGCATGCCATGCCAAATGTTATGCCGCCAAGATCGAGCGCCTTCGTCCCAATGTAAAAGCGGCCTACCAAAATAATCTTATTGTTTTGCAAAATACGCCAGAAATCT
>JAFOHE010000093.1 GCA_017421975.1 Pseudomonadota bacterium | reverse complement strand
CGGTCATCGGAAAATCGCGCTTTGCGGTCGTCGCGGCGGTCGTCGGAAAACCGCGCTTTGCGGTCGTCGCGGCGGTCGTCGGAAAACCGCGCTTTGCGGTCGTCGCGGCGGTCGTCGGAAAATCGCGCTTTGCGGTCGTCGCGGCGGGCGTCGGAAAATCGCGCTTTGCGGTCGTCGCGGCGGTCGTCGGAAAACCGCGCTTTGCGGTCGTCGCTATGTTCCCAAGAAGCCTTGAAAGACCGCGATTCGTCGTTACTATAGCGCCTCTCCTCAGCGCGTGGCCGACGCGATTTTGTCTTATCTTCGTCAACCTTCATTCGCGCAGGTCTGGGGCGTTTTTCGATGCGACCACTCTCACGTCGTTCTTCGATGGAATCACGCGAAGGTGCCACCTGACGCGGCATACGTTCATTGGGCTTAAAGCCTGGTGCATAGCGCACGCCCTGATGCGTTCTCACGCTGGGAACATTGAGCGCTTCCTCGCCGAGCATTTCATAAAGCTTTTCGACTTCTCTCTCGGTCAGATCACGAAAAGCGCCGAGTGATAGGCCATCGAGCGTAAGATTGGCGAAGGAAACGCGTCGCAGCTTCATGACGGGGAATCCTATGGCGTCAAACATACGTCGCACGATTCGATTTCTTCCGATATGGAGTTCGATTTCCACCCACGTATTGTTGCCGGTAAACTTCATAATGGCGACGCGATCAGGCTTTGCGAAGCCGTCTTCGAGTTCGATGCCATTTTGGAGTTTTCGGAATTCAGGGGAAGCGTCTTTGAGTTCGCCGCGCACCTTTGCATGATAAACGCGGGGAACATTGGAAGCCGGATGCATGAGTCGATAAGCGAGTTCCCCGTCATTTGTGAGCAACAGCAGCCCCTCGGTATCCCAATCGAGGCGTCCGACAGGGAAAACGCGTGGCATGCTACGCGGAAGCAGATCAATCACCGTCGTGCGCCCCTCTGGGTCATCGAGCGTTGTGACGCACTCAGCGGGTTTATGAAACAGAATATAATTCCTTTCGGGTGAATAAAAGACAGGTTTGTTATCGACTTCGACGCGACTTTTTCCGGGGATAACGAGTGTTCCCATTTCGGTGACGACGCGTCCGCTAATTTTGACACGTCCCTGCGCGATGAGTTCTTCCGCATGTCGCCGACTTGCAACGCCAGCAAGGCTTAAAAACTTCTGCAACCGCATTTCTTCCGGCTGCCTTGAATTATCTCGATGATTTGCCATCCCATTCTCCATTTGATACGAAAATGCCGCCGGACACGGCGGCCAAAAGCTCAAGTGCTTTTACAGCATGATGCCCAACTTAAAAAGCAAAACTTTCGCTTATTGACTGCAGTCAGCGTTTTATCTTTATGCCACAATCGGTATGGTCATCCGTTGTACGGATACCCATATCATTATATATTAGCACATCCCCGTAAGGTGTACGAAGAATCTGACCCTAAACCCATCCGATCGTAACGCATCAGCGATCTATTTTGGCGCTGTGCCCTAAATACCTTTTTTCCAATCATGGCATGGGGACTTTGGCACACATCATGTTGGAACAAATTTCTGAATTTTGGGATGTATTTTCATGTGTGACGCCTGTTTTTTAGGCGTAGCTTGAATCGTTACTCACAGCAAAGGGATTCACGCAGTCAGATTGCCATTTTTCCGCTACTGGATGCGAAGAAGAGTCCTTGCGTTTGAACATTTTCATTGTTGTCGTCGCATTTTGGAGACTTGCCCCATGGGTATTGCGAACGTTCCAACGGAGTAGTCACGTCTGAGCGTGATACTTTACGCGATTATTTTAAAATAATCTGAAACAAATTCAATCAACAACACGCACATTTTAATCTTAATCATTTGTTTTTAGATTTTTACCTAAATCTTGGCATGTAGTATGCTTATATTTATGTTGTACAATGAAGGAGGCTCAACGTCTCCACTTAAGCTACCCCCATCCTAAGGAGATCCCCCATGAAAAAACTCGGCATTATAGCAATACTCAGTTTATTGTCAGGCTGTTTCATGATTTCGACGGCAAGTGCCCAGGTTCCCCGTAAGTGTATGGACGGCTATGGCAATGTTTTATGCCAGAAACGCGGTTGCGAATCGTATTGCCGCCCGGCAATGCCGTTACCGCCGCCGCCGCCGCCGGCCCCTATGCCGCCGCATGCCAAACCAGCGCCGTTACCGCCGCCGCCTCCGCCGGCCCCAATGCCGCCGCACGCAAAACCAGCGCCGTTACCGCCACCACCGCCGATGCCGCCGCATCAGGCGAACAAGCACCATGATCATGGTCATTATCAAGGCCCCATGGCAGCCCCACACAACGATCGTATGTCCCTTGACCGTCAGATTGACGAACTTGAGCGAGACAATCGTCATTATCGCAAGCAGCTCCGAGACACGTTTAATCCATACGAACGTCGTCACCTTGAAGCTGCGATTGAACGCAATGAGCGTGAAATTGACCGTCTGAAGCGAGAACGGCGTTATTATCGTTAACGTATCGTTAGCGTTCCCAAAGGCGAGACTGAAAGTCTCGCCTTTTTTATATGCGAAGTGCTTTTTTGGGGATTCGGCGAACGATTTATCGGGCGACGAAGCTCGTCTGACGTATGCGCGAAGCGCATAGGAAGACGGCGCGGGCGTATGTGCGAAGCGCATAGCTCGCGATTGCTTGTGGGGATTCGGCGAACGATTTATCGGGCGACGAAGCTCGTCTGACGTATGCGCGAAGCGCATAGGAAGACGGCGCGGGCGTATGTGCGAAGCGCATAGCTCGCGCTCTCTCAATACTGAATCGTCGTCAACGTCGTTTGTTTAGCACATGTCTCCCCAGGCTCGTGCACGCATAGCTTGATCTCATATTTTCCAAGGACCTGATCATCATAGAGGGGAATATGAATGGCATCGGCGATAACATCCCCTTCAAGCCAGGAAGGTGAAGGGTAAGGGAGTTTGTCGAGTGGGTGCTCGGCCACGAGTTTATGTCCGGCCCATTCCACGGAGAACTGAAGCAGGAGCGGCGCCTGAGAAGCGGCGAGGACGCGGTAATAGAGTGTGAGATCAATGCTTCCTTCGGGTTCCCAGACGAAACGTTCCATTCTGAAAGCTTCAAGATCGACATTTTGCGAGAGCTTGACCTGGACTGGCGTAGCATTATCAGGCACTTTGTCGAGAATAATGTTTTCAAGCGGATTCACGCTTTCCTGATTTTCATCATTGGTGAGGAGGTAGAGCCGCGAGGATGGAGCCTTAGTGACGATAAGATTTTTTCGTTCGTTGAGCCTGAAGGTTTCCCGATATGTCTGATTGAGTTCGTAGAGTGCCCCGTGTGGAATAATAAAGTAGGCTTTTTCGGTGGCATTCGGGGAGACGAGATCGAGGAGATCCGTCCGTGAAATTGGCTGAGCCACGCTGAGTGCATACGTTGTGAAAGTCGAGAGGCGACACTGTGCATCTTTGCAGATATAGCCTGGATCACAATCGCTATAGGTGGCGCACATACGTTCTGTTTCATGTTGCAGGATATATAATTTTTCCCCGTGTCCGGAATGCGACACAAAGTGATCGACGAGGGCGGTTTCGGTCAATTCCTGTGAAATGGTGGGCAGATACTGAGAATAAATGAAGCCAGCGGAAATCAAAGCTGCGAGTATAACGATGCAAGCAGGGCGGAAGCCTTCGCAGGAAGATCCTTGCGTTACGTGTATAAGCGACGTCCCGGATTTATCAGACGTATTTGATGTGAAGCGGTTTTTGACGGCGGCACAAATGGCACAAACCTGCGAATTGCCGATGTGAGAGAACGCCAGGAAGAGGAGTACCATATAGATGGGAACATAAGCCCAGAATGTCGTTTCAAAGATAGTGTAATTCTTAGGCCAATTCATCAGCGGATCAATGAGCAGGTGCTGGATCAAGTAGAAGGGTGCATAAACGAGTTGCTGAATTGCCACATAGACGATGGCACACGCCATGCCCCAGAAGATGACCTTAAGCAAGCCATCATTGAGAATACGATTCCAATTGGCATGTGATGAGAGCGCCAATCCAAAGAGCATGGCGATCGCGATGACGCCGACATATTCGTGGAAGCCATTAAAATTGATGCCGAACCATAGCGCAACGAGGCTGACAACACTCCATGCGAAGAGAATTCTTTGAAACGGAGAGACAAAATCGTCACAGGAAGCTTCATCTTCATTGCGAATAAACTCGCCCTTGAAGGGATTTCTCCCGAATTCGAAATTTTTCTGAGCCGCGAAAGCGCCGAAGAGCATGAGCGGCCAGAGAGCGATCCAAGGAAAGAGTCCGAGGCTGAAGATGCGACCCCAATCTTTCCATTCGATGGATGTATCGGGTACGATTGGCTCCAAGACATCTTTTGAGAGGTAGCCGTCAGCCCGGCTGCTTCGGATTTCTACAAGAGAAGTGTCTGCCTGTTTGTCATTCATCGTCCCATCGACGCGTTGCACGATCTCACCGGGGTGCACAATTCCGAGTCCGCCGTCATAGCCCATGCTTTCGAGTCCGAAGACATCGTATGAAGCACTTGATGAATGTTGTCGAATGATGGCCAATTCCGGATTATTTTTCAGTACATCGGCACGGACGCGTGCCAACGGAACATTTTGCACCTCGCGGACGTGATCGACATATCGCCAGAAGAAGCGCACGGTTGCATACATGGCCCGCATGATGGAAACCGACTGATCGCCCACACCGAGCGTTCCAAAGTACTCACCGGACAATTTATCAAACCGACGACGCTCGACATCATCCAGTTTGAGTAAGTATTCAGCCTGGGTATTGAGCCTTTCCCCTGAATCAGCGAGCACAAAAGCCTTGATGCGCCTTGCATTGACATTCATGCGTCCGATGATCTGCGAACCACGTTTTTCGAGCGTCTCAACGTTTCCAGCCTCAAGCGCATCATTGAGCTGAACCACGGTTATTCCCTCACGTTCCTCAAGAATTTCGCGCACATGAATCATATATTGTCCGAAGAAAAAGCCCACGACGATAAAGACGATGTACAGCGGAAAGAGAAAATAACGCGTGCAAAAAGGGCGAATAAAAGCATCATGCATAGGATGATGCGAAGACATCATGAGCCCGACGAGGAATGTCAACCCGACGATGGCGAGCGCCCACAGTCCTCCGGCGAGGAACGAAATTCCCAAGGATAGTGCAAAGAAGCAGCGGAAAACGCGAGCCTCACGCCGTGTCTTTGCATAAACCGCGAGCAAGTAATGCAGAATGGGCAAGGAAACGGCAAAGACAGGCCAAATGCCCCCCTGAATGAGCTTTGAGCTGAAGACAAAGCATGGCAAAGACAACAAGACGAACACGCTTGCCCACGAAGCGAAGCGTGTCGCAGCACGCCGCATGGTAACAAACGTAAGCAGAACGAGTCCTATACCCGCGAGAGCGGACGGCAGGCGAAGCAAAAAGGTCCCCGGATCTGGTACAAGATGAAAAGCAGCAGCAAGAAGCCATAACTGAAGGTACGGGCGGTAAGCGATTTCTCCGTCAAGAACGGGAACCCAGAATACAGCTTCCGTGATATTGGTTTGAGAAAGCTGGCGTGCGAGCAAAAGCGTCGTTGCTTCCCAAGGCTCCCAAATACCTGCATTTCCGACGAGATACGTCAAGATCGCCACACATGCAATCGCGAGAACAATCACAATTTCCAGGGAAGAATGTCGATTCTGCATACACGGTTCTCCAGTCTAACCAATCATACAATGGGATAAAATAATACAATAAACATCCCCCAAAAAGCCATTGTATAATAAAAAAAGCGCTCTCAAAGAGAGCGCTTCCATACGAGGTTAGGACTGAATTTTTTTGGCAGTTGTATTTTCAAGGCCATCGCGAGCCGTCATTTTTACAAGATCGGAGACAACCGAAATAAGCTGAGAAAACGTTTTCTGAGAATATGCCACAGTAACAACAAATTCATTTTTTCGTGCCCCGAGCTTGATGCCATTCATGACGTCAACCAAGCCGAGCGTTATGACATCTTCGTCGTTGCGTGCACGCTCAAGAAGCGTTGTCAATATATCTGAGAAATACTGAGCATGCGCAGGTTCCAACATCTGAATGATGATATTGGCATGCATACCTTTCGAAAAATCGAGCGTGACACTGCCAGACCGGATACTGCCGAGGCGCAGCGTTCCTTTTCCCTCTGCGGACATATCCACGAGCGGATCGCCCTGCCCGATACGTCCTCGCTGAACATCGTCAAGCCAAAAGACGAGCCAGGCATCTTTTTTCTGATCCGTTTCATGCGCAATTTCTTTAAGTTTTACATTTTTATTATTCTTACTCGTCTTATCAAGCATGAGAATAAAATTATTCATTTTTGCCTGACTGGCGAGCACAAGGGACTCATCGAGCATCAACAGACACTGATTGCCATTTTTTTTGCAATAGTAGTCATGATTTCCAAGTTTTTTCTTTTCAAATGCTTCGGCATATTTCTCAAGAACCGGCACGTAAGGCTTAATGGATGACATCGTTTCCCAAATCATTAAAAATTCGGCACGTTCCACATCCGCCGGAATACCCACAACGATACGTCGAACCGATTTTGACGACAGACCGGATTTTTCAAGATCTACCAATACTTTATGCGCTTCAGGATCCGTCATAAAGAACGACATGAGTGTTCCATAAATCTCACGATCCGGCATTTTCTGCATATCTATAGCACCAACACCGACATACGTGCCATCAAACATATCAAGCACATCACAACTGTCTGCATACGCGCTTTCAATGAAAATAAATAACGCGAATATGATGCCAAACAGAAACCCTTTCTTCATCCGTTTCATGCTCCATAATGGGCTTACCAAACTCTCTGGACTTCATCCAGACCGTGTACTTTTACGCGAACCCCGCGTTTCTATTCATCAGCAAACAAAGAAAATCCTACTTTATTCATCGTGCCGATGCCATTCACGTATAAAAAACGCATGGTTCTGTCAGCAGGCTCTTTTTACAGAACACTTCACTGTCAGCACCATACGTTTTCACCGTTAGCTGTAATGTGTTTTTGCGGCACTTTGCCAGTTTGGCAGAAAACCGCTACGATCGGATGGGTTCCTCTTCAATTTTTAACGGACTTTTTTGGGGCTGTGTTGCTTCATCTTGCCGGAACATAGGTCCCTGACCGGCAGGCGGCGTTCCCCAAAACATCTGTTCAAAAGCATCCATTTCTTCGCGCTGGCGGCGCATCATTTCTTCAATCAGACTGTTGTTTGCGCCAAAACCAAATGTAAAAGAAAACTGTCCTGAATGATCAATCGCCTGACGGGCAGCCTGACGGGCATCTTCTGGCAGCGCATCAATTTCACCGATTTTGGAAACATATCTTTTATCACCGATATTTATTTCAATCTCACTCTCAGGATCGTTGGGATCTCCCGTGATCGTGACCGTCGACATTACCATCCCCTGATCCGTCTGGACTGCCGACCGGAACATAAGCTTCTGGCTGCTCGTCACACCGGCATTTTCCCATGGTTGCTGCAAAGGAGACATTTTGGACATAGGCCCTGCTTGACTCCGTCGCCCACGTTTTCCGACAGATTCCGCATATTTCCATGTCACTTCATCCGGAAGGCTATCCAATACTGAATTCACCTGTAAATGTTCCCCTTTCTGGATCACATCAAGCGTCACACGCGTGCCTTTCGGAAGCCCCGAAATATATGCCACAACATCCTCAGGACGCGACATTTTATGTCCATCAATGGCAAGCAGAATATCTCCCTGAGAGAGCCCAGCAGCTTCCAGATCTCCGCCAACTGCAACATTGCGGATCATGACGCCCTCGCCTTCTGCAAGTCTCAAGTGCTGCAAAAGCAGCGGTGAAGCTTCAAACGGCTCTACGCTCAGACCCAGCCTCGGCTGGCCCTCGTCCGCCCATGCAGATACACCACACATCATAAAAAAGATCAGTAGGATCATCATCAACTTTTTTTTCATAGCCAAATTCTCCTCATTACATCTGTTGCCCGAACCACTGTATGGCCCGTACACCCTACTAATAAGGATTCTTTGGCCAATATTATTCCAGTTTTTTCCTTTTTTGCGTTCCTACATAAAACCACATCTTGCAACTTTAAATCACATAGCGTATACGCATAGAACTATGCGCAAGTGAATGCGCTCATTCTTAACCATCAATAAGGAGAATTGCCATGCCCAAGTCGGAAGTGCCTGTTGACCCTAAAGTTGATCCGAAATCCGATAAACGCAAACAAAGCGTATATTTCCCTGTCGATATGCTTGAAGAAATCCAAAAAGAAGCCCTGCGACAGGATCGAACGGTTTCATGGATCGTTCAAAGAGCTTGG
>JAFOHE010000008.1 GCA_017421975.1 Pseudomonadota bacterium | reverse complement strand
TCTTTGTGTAAATCTCCACAAGTGCCTGCAGTGCCGGTGTATACGTCGGACAAATACGGCTTGCCTCAAGATAGACTTCGAGCGCCTCATTTTCTGTTTCGAGCGCTTCACTAAAGACTTGCGCGATCGCCGTCAGCTGTTCCGCCTTCAACGAAGGCGTCGTCATTGCATTGAGCGACGGGGCAAGCGCCGTCTGCAAATACGTTTCACAATCACATTCACAAAGCGATAGCGTCAAATTGCGATGCAAAAGCAGTGGATCATTGGAATACTTGTTAATGCCCTCCGCCAAAATATCGAGTGCAAGGCGGACATCATGAAGCTTATAGACCGCAATATCCACGAGGCATAGTCGGTAATACGCCTCTAACGGCGATGTCTCTTCACGCGCCAGGGCATCGAGAAGCGTATCACGCAAAAGTGCCGGATCCTCGTCGCGGTCTTTTCGATTAAGCCCGTATTCGACGAGTTCATCATCGATCGGATTACAGCTCAAAAGGTGCTGCCACAACACGTCTGCCTGAGCCGAATCGGGCAAAATATAGCGATAAATGATCCACATCCGCGTCTCAATATAGCGTGCCATATCGCCGATCTCGGTTTGACGCGCGAGGGATTCATGCAAAAACTTTTCGTAGCGGTACCACGCCCCCGTCCCCAGAAGCGCATCTTCCCAAAGATAAAACAGCTCTTCATCAAAAGCCGCCTCTTCGTCCCCCAATTCGGCTTCAATCGTCTCTAGTTCAGAAATGGCGCGTTCAGCCTCATGCGTACAATAGAGATTCGTTCTGACAAGTTCACGCCGTAACTGTGCTTTCCGCGCCGGATCCGCCGTCTGAAGCTCCTGTTCGACAGAAGCCACAACAGCTTCATAATCCCCTGCTTCACGGCTTAACCGTCGCAAACCGGCACGCGCCCCGCGACTCAGAGAAAAGGCTTCGAGTGCCTTTTCATAAAACTCACGCGCCGTTTCGGGATCTTTTTCAATCATCCCCTCGCGTAGTTCAGCCAGTGCACAATAAAGCTCGGAAGCATCCGGTTCATCCGCCAGAACACTCGTTCCGGCCTCGAGCCTTTCGACATACCTCGAAATCGCGCCTCGTCCCTGTGTCATCCGCCGCGACTGAACCACATTCGCATCCGACTGCGTTGGCATTTCCAGGACTTCGGCTTCGCGTTCCATGCTCATTTTGATCCTCCTTGATTGAACATCCCCCGCATACTGCCTCTTTTTGTAACGCGTATTACGTTTATCGGCACATTTTAAGGGTTTTTATGATGCGCGGGCGATGGCTTTGCCATTCGCCCGTCCTGTGTCGGCTATCGCTTACGCGATACGCCGACACAGGACGGCTATCGCTTGCGCGATACGCCGCCCTACTTATGCGCGGCGTATTTGCAACGCAAATAGCCGCGCGCGCACGCCGTATGCCCCTTTGGGGCATAGGCTGCGCAAATCATATCCTTCTATCACGAAGTTCACCTTCACAAATCATTTCTCGCAAATGAAATTTGTCATTTTTTATATTTCAACGTTTTATATCCTATTCCATTTATTTATGATTAATTATATTTTTGACTTCTTCCAAAGATATATTATGCTCACGCGCAAGCCGAGCAAGATCTTCATATTCATATTTACAACGTTCCACACCATAACCGGTCGCATATTTAATATGCACTTTTCCAAAAGGTGTATCCACCGTTTCGATGTGACGATTTAATGTATAACGTTGGTAAACGGCTTCGCGAATGCCGAGTGTCGTCGTATATTTAAACATCACATGCAATATAGATTCTTTGGAAGCGTGTGGCGCATGAACGGTCAAAACGACGCCGGAGCGCGATTTTTTCATGACCACAGGCGTTGTATAAACTTCCACAGCGCCCGCTTCAAAGAGCTGTTCCTGTGCAAAAGCCAGATCTTCCGCCGTCATATCATCGAGATTACAGCTCAATTCGACGATCTGTGCGCCTTGATCCGCCTGTTCACCCATAAAGACGCGCACGCAGTTGAGTATGGGAAAAACCTTTTGCCCCATACCATAACCGATCTTGGAAATACGCATGACAGGCATCGGCGCGTATTCCGTCACGAAATGCTTGAGAAGCGCTGCCCCCGTCGGCGTACATAACTCACCCGATATTTGTCCGCCGTAACAGGGAATGTCACGAAGCAGCCAGGCCGTAGCGGGTGCCGGTACAGGCAATATGCCGTGGGCACAGCGAACATGGCCGCTGCCGACGTGAATCGGCGAACAAACAACCTCTGAAGGATTAAGCGCGTGCATCAGATAACACACTGCCGCTATATCCGCGACGGCATCCATGCTTCCTACTTCATGAAAATGAATCTCCTCAACACAGACACCGTGGGCAACGCTTTCGGCGTTTGCGATCATGCCATAAACTGCCATGATATCCGAACGCACGGCTTCATCAATCGCAAGCTTGTCCACAATCGCGCGGATATCCTCAAGCTTCGCATGGTGATGCATACCATGACCGTCATCGCCATGATGATGGTGTACATGGCACGCGGTTTCGTCATCATGATGATGGCAGTGATGATCATGCGGTTCACAATCATGATGATGGCAGTGATGATCATGCGGTTCACAATCATGATGATGGCAGTGATGATCATGCGGTTCGTCATGATGATGATGCGCATGGATATCTTCGCACGCTTCCTCAATACCATTAACGCAGACATGGACACGCAAACCACGAATGCCCAGGTTTTCAACATTTTCCAGGGTATATTTGACGTCAGGGATGCCAAGATGGTTGAGTTCATCCACCATTTTTTGTGGATCATCAAAAAGAGAGAGCAACGAAGCCGTGAGCATATCTCCCGCAGCGCCCATTTGACATTCGAAATACAGCGTGTTCATGATTTCACCTCCTGATGATTAATTTTACTGGCGATATAGGCTGCACCGAAACCGTTATCAATGTTGACGACGCTAATCCCAGTGGCACAAGAATTGATCATGGCAAGGAGCGCCGTAACCCCTTCGAAAGCGGCGCCGTAACCGACGCTCGTCGGCACGGCAATGACTGGCACATCCGTCAGTCCTGCCATAACGCTCGCAAGCGCACCTTCCATTCCGGCGATTGCGATGATGACTTGTGCTGAACGAATTTTGTCGAGTTTCGCCAAAAGCCGGTGAATGCCCGCGACGCCGACATCGTAAAACCGCTCGACTTCATTGCCTAAGAATTCCAATGTTTTTACGGCCTCTTCGGCGACGGGCATATCGCTTGTACCGGCAGTAACGACGGCTATTTTGCCGATGCCGTTGGGTTTGGGCATCTCACCGATAATGCCAATTCTGGCCATTTCATCATATTGGAGATCCAGATTTTGGCTAATGACCGCCGCCGCATCCGCTGATAAGCGCGTAATGAGTACTGGCGTCTGACCATGTTCGATCAACTTACGCGCTATCATTATAATTTGATCGGGCGTCTTGGATGCGCCATAAATCACTTCACTTGTGCCACGACGGCGTTTGCGCTGAAGATCGATATTGGCAAACCCCATATCGATGCTTTGCCTATTTTCAATCTGGTGAACCGCTTCTTCCAATGATAAAAGCCCTTCTTTATAATCCTTCAAAATTTGATCAAGTTTTGATTCCATACTTCACCTGTTTCACTGTTCAATTTAATATTATCATTCGTCCCGTGCTTTTAAATC
>JAFOHE010000007.1 GCA_017421975.1 Pseudomonadota bacterium | reverse complement strand
GCGTATGCCTTTGGCATAGCGGCTTTGCGCAAGCGTATTGCGCCCGGAAGGGGGCAATAGCGGCGCCCAACCCCATTTATCAAATCAAAACGCGCCTTCGGGGCGCTTTTTTTGTACCATAATGCCTGGGGGATGGGGTGGTGCAGGTACTGAAACCTATGCTCCGGGGTCAAATGCAACGACCATCAGTTGGTCAATGACGAGTAATCCGTATCGTGCTTATTATTCGTCCGTGGTTTATTAATCTGTGGGCGCGCCTATGCCGACGGCATACGGCTTGCGCAAGGCGGCTATGCCATAAGGCATACGCCGCCTTTTTTGTGCGCTCGCGGGGCGTACGTGTCAACGGATTGGGCGTAGCGGATAAAAAGTCTCAATTGGATGCTGTTTACAAAGAGACATGTATCAATGTTTTTAATAATTATCCTGCATGTAAGTCTGAAGTTCATGCCATGATGAAATGCCAATATGTCGATACATCGGCAAGCGTTTGGGAGAAGATTGAGGATGATAAGGACGCGTGTGAGGCTTTGCCGAGTGATGAAGAACGAGAGGCATGCATAAAGAAAGCTATTTCAGCAAATCCATGTGTATCGGTGAGCGAGGACTCATACGAGTGCACGAGTCAACACAAAGCTGAGCTGAAACAGTTTTCTGATGCGATGGAGGGAAAAAGGGCGGGGGATAAAGTTGCTGCATTGCTTGAATCGTGGGGGCTTGATCCTGAAGATTATTATCCTGAAGATTATTAATGATGTGTGTTTAGGATGATTCCTGTGTGATCGCGCTGATTTATATTAGGGATTAATATCGCATAGGCGTCTGTTGATTTTTTAGAGCAGGCAAGTCTGACGGATTTGCCTGCTTTTTTTGTATGTAAAGCCGACGCTTGAAGGACGAAACGGAGAAACGACATTAGATGTTTGGCAAAGCAAACATCAAAATGTGTCATGAGTATTTTTGTTTTTCTGCCACAAGACCCGTGGTATGATGAATTGGGTTGGGTGATGTGAATCCGCTCACATTACTCTGGAAAACGCTAAGTGTTGAAACAGAGTGATGTTATTTTGTCCACGAGATATTGTGTATGTAAAATACAATGTCTTTAGAAAAAGGAAAGAAGATGAAAATTGCATATATATTTGACCAAGTTTTACCTTGTGTGGCAGCGGATGTTGAACAGGTTGTAAACACCGTTTCTGCAATGTCAAAATTGCCTGATGTCGATGTAACATTAATTATTCCAGCAGATAACCAGAAAACGAATACGGATGTAGAAGAAATACGCCAGTTTTATCATGTGGATGGACCATTTAAAGTTGAATTATATCATTCTGTTTTTCCGTCCAATCGAATCGTTGAAAAACTAGCTCATCCACTCATGTGTGCCAGGTATTCGCGTGTTCTGCGTCAATTTGATGTCATTTATTGTAGAAATATTCCGGCTGTTTGGGTAGCACTCGCATTGCGTATTCCTGTGGTATTAGATACATATAGACCCTATCCTGATCAGCACCCTGCTTTGAATCCGATGTTTCGGTTGTTTTTTAAAGATCCCTGTTTCCTCGGCATGACGTACCATTCAGATTATGCAAGACAACATTTTCTCAAATTGGGTGTAGAAGAAGCCAAAACGTGTGTCGCACATAATGGTTATTCTAAAGCACAATTTGAGCCTGTTTTGACAAAAGATGAAGCGCGTGAAAAGTTGGGTTTACCCAAGGATGTCAAAATTGCTGTGTATACGGGGCGTATGGTTATGCGCAAGGGGTTAAATCATTTGGTCATGTTAGCTAAAGCAAGACCGGATGTCCATTTTGTATTTGTTGGTAGTACAGAAAAAGGTGAATTTGAAACGGCAGTTGAAGCCATGCATAATTGCCACGTTGTTGGTTGGAAAGGTTTTGGCGAAGTCGCGCCATATTTATATGCAGCTGATGTTGTTATTATTCCGCCGACACTTGCACCACTTAAAAAAATAGGTAATACTGTTCTTCCCATTAAATTATATTCATATATTGCTTCAGGAAGGGCAATTTATGCACCTGATGCACCTGATACTGCAGAAATACTAAAACATGATATAAATGCCTGGTTAGTTACACCGGATGATGAAGCGGACGAATTGGCTGGCTTTAATGCTTTGATTGATAATGATGAGCTGATTGATCGGCTGAGTGCAGCTGCCGCGGAGGATGCAAAAAAATTAACCTGGGATGCTAGGGCTGCTTGTGTCGTGGAATTTATGAAAGCACGATTGAAGGTATATGCTCATTCTAAATAATATCCGCATCGCGTGCTGCATGTATGCCCGTTCCCATATTTGTAATGTCCGTTCCATGGAACGGCCTACATTATCATGATGAAATCCGCATTGCGTGCTGCATGTATTTCCGTTCCCATATTTGTAATGTCCGTTCCATGGAACGGACATCGTCGTAAGCGTATCCCTGCGTAGTCGCCATCGTCGTAAGCGTATCCGCGTGTATGTCCGTCCCCCCGGTATCCACATGCTGTGTGATGCCCAATG
>JAFOHE010000092.1 GCA_017421975.1 Pseudomonadota bacterium | reverse complement strand
ATTGTAGACATCGCGCGGTTTGAGCGAAGGATCATCGTAGATGCTTTTTGTTTCTTCCTGTGAGGGCTGATTTGCGTCATTATCCGAAGTGACATCACCAGCAGGCGCATTTTGCGCCGTACTTGGCTGTGTCTGAGGCGCGGATTCATTTTGATCCTGCGCGAGCGCCGAAAATGGCAAAACCACCAGCATGCCAGCGAGGCACCATCGCATCAGATGTGACATTGCATGGAGCCGGGGCGTTGCGGGGCAGCGCCCCGCAGAGGGGGTAGACGCGTATGCGCCCTTGCGCATAGCGTCGCAGGGGGCGGCCGCCCCCTCCCATCGAACGCAATCCATATTTTTCAGAAAAAGACGAATATTCATACCATACCTCCGTCGCCGACATTGCGTCTGCGCCGCCAGTTGCTTTCGAGGAGCATGAAACCGGCGAGGAAAAGGAGCGCACCGGCAACAAACCACTGGAAGAGCTCGACGCGGACTTCACGCGTATTGACCTCGTTGATGTCTTCGACGAGCGGCAGGATGCTTCGTCGCATGATGTCCTCGAGGTCGAGCCCTTGGTTTGACGCGGGTACATAAGCGCCGTCCGTTGCCAGCGCAATATCGCGCAGCATGGCCCCGTTGAGACGCGAAATGACTTCGTGGTTGGCCGCATCGAGGATACGTTTTTTCTGTCCCGTTTTTTTGTCGAGGATATCGAGCGTCGTGCCCGTTTCGGAGCCGAAGCCGACGGAGACGATGACAATACCGGCCTTTTTGGCTTCCTTGGCGGCCTCGACGGGATAAGCGTCGTGCGCCTCGCCGTCGCTGATGAGCAAAATGGCCTTTGGGCCTTCCTGAGGAGCGAGCATTTTTGTCGCTTTTTCGATGGCCTCGCCGATGTTCGTGCCCCCCATGGAAACGCTTGAGGGCGAAGCCGTATCGAGGACAAGCCGGAAGAAGCCATGATCTGTCGTGAGCGGTGAGAGAACCGTGGCACGGCCTGCGAAAGCCATGAGCCCTAGATTATGTGCAGAAAAGTCGCGCATCATATCACGGATCTCGGATTTGGCGCGGTCGAGGCGCGTCGGCACGACATCTGTCGCAAGCATGCTTTTGGAGACATCGAGCAAAACATAGATATTGGCTGATGTCTTTGCAGCATGAACCGTTTGCGTCGTCACAATCTGTGGCCGCATCAGTGCGAAAACGCAGAGAATACCTGCGATGGTCACAAAGACGAGCTGAACGACACGGCGCGTGGCAGAAGCCTGTGTCAGAAGCCGTTTCTGCATTTCGGGCGAAATGAAGGCATTGAGTCTGTCACGGCGGTGCCACAGAAGCACCCCCATCAGGATCACGAGACTGGCCACGAGCCATATCCAGTGAATGTTTCCTGGGTTCTGAAACTGTATGAAATCCATTTTCCGGTTCTCACTTATAGCGCAAGGAAAAGCCTTAGCCGTGTCAGACACTGGGTCATAGGCGCGGTGCATCGGTTTCCTGTATCAATCGATTGTCAAAACGAAAAAGCTACCATGGTGTGCGCCGATAATACGTCACTCTGAGGAGGAGCCCGCATGCGGCGAGGATCATGGCGATGACGACCCAGATGCGATATCTCTCGTCGTAATGGAGGTATCGCGTTTCTGAAATTTTCGTTTTTTCGAGGGCATCAATTTTTTCGTAAATGGCGTGCAAGCTTTCGTTATCTGTTGCTCTGAAATATTCGCCGCCCGTCATGTCGGAAATTTGCATTAACGTTTTTTCGTCGATTTCGACGGGGACTTTTTGTTTCGTCATACCGCCGAAGATGCCTGGCACCTTCATGAGCGCGAAGCCGTTTGTGCCGACGCCGATGGTATAGACTTTGATGCCGAGTTCACGGACGAGTCTGGCGGCGTCGAGGGGTGCCTCATAGCCAGTGTTGTTAACACCGTCAGTCAGCAGAATGATGACCTTTGATTTGGCCTGCGTCTCGCGCAACCGTTCCCCCGCGAGTGAAAGGGCGTCACCGATTGCAGTTCTGCTTTCGTTATCCTGAGCAATTTCGATGTCATTGACGATCTGCATGAGGCTGATGTGGTCGAGCGTAACGGGGCAGTCCGAATCAGGAAATGTCCCGAAGCTGATGAGGCCGATGGCATCGTCATAACGCCCTTTGAGAGCCTTTCCATTTCCGCGCACGAACTCGTTCAAAACTCCTTTAATCGCGTCGAGTCGGTTCATTTCCTTTTCGTCCGTGGACATATCGAGCGCTTCCATGGAGCCGGATTTATCGACGACGAGCATCATGGCAATACCTTCGCGGTGTTCACGCACTTCATCGCCGGGGATACGCGGTCCGGCGAGGGCGACACAGAGTGCGGCGAAAGCAAGCGCAAGCAGTAAAGCCGGCACAAAAGACGTTTTTGCGCGGAAGCTTTTTTTGCGCACAGGCCAGATATCGAATCCAGAAAACTTCATCCGCCCGACAGGTCGCCGCATGACGATAAAAAGCGGTATTGCAAAGAGTGCCAATAATAGCAGTAATGGTTCACGAAATTCGATCATGATGTTGTCCTGATCACTCCAAACTGAACATTTGCCTTTTTCAAAGCGAACCAGACGTACGAAGTCTGGGCAAGCATCCGGCCAAAATTCCGGACAGAAGTCATTATCAACCGCCAAAAGCGCAATCAGGCATGCGCATTGGCGCTTTCCTCTTTTTTCGGCTCATTTTCAGACATATCTGGCCTTGTCGATTCGATGAAGCGACGCGTTTCGCCGAGGATAGCGATAGAATCACTCTGAGGCGGGATAAAATCGGTAAATTTGACGCGGTCGGATTTTTCGAGAATTTCGCGGATGCGATTTTTCTCGTCGTTTTTGAGGACGTTGGAAGCCCCAGCACATTCGAGGAATTCCTGCGTTGTGAGGCAAGGCGCGTGGAGTTCAAAACGTCCTTCAACATATTTTCTGAGGATGCCGGAAAGTTCGACATACCAATTATCGACGTCATCGGGTTCAGAAGGAATACCTTTTTTTTCGAGTATTTCGAGATCCCTGATTGCGACGACGTGTGGCGGCAGAATGATTTCCGGCTTTTTATGCCGAGAGATCCAGAAGGCGGCAGTGCCAGCAGCAACCACGATGGCGAGGATCGCCAGAATCCAGGCATAGGACGGTGAATCCTGAGGCAGGACAAGTTCCTCGAGGTGCGGGCGTGTCGGATTAAGATCCTTCATGACCTCACCCTCGGGCAAGAGACTTGCGACGTCGAAGGAGACTTCTTCGGTGAGGAGTTCCTGCACCTTTCCGCGAACATCCGGCTGTGCCGATTCACGGTTATCCGTAAACTCGACGAGGAACGAGGGAATGCGAAGTTTTCCGCTCATGGGCAGATCGAGCCTGTACACCTGCACATAACGCATCTTTCCATTATCGAGCAGCTGCTTTGAGGGACGGAATTCAGCGATATTGAAACGTCCCAACTGATCACCGAACTCGGGCATTTCGACCTCAATGGCGGGATCAGCATCGACATCAATCGTAAGCGTGACCTGATCGCCGAGCGTTGGTTTTTCGGGCGTCATGGAGACGACGGCGTGTACAGGCCCCAACGTTGTTTCACGCGATAAAGAAGTCGTATTGACGTTCTGTGTCGCTTCTGGCGTCTGTATCGTATTTTCGCTGACGTTTTGGCATGCCGCAGCCGTCCATACCATCAGGGCGAGGCAAATCCACACACTAATTTTTTTCATGTTTACGCCCCTAACGAATCCGTTTCTGACGTTGTCTGAAGAAAGCGAGCAATGGGTCGATAAGCGAACCGCGAGCATCGACCTCAATGAGATCGCATCCGGCAGCAGCGAACTGCGATTTCAGTTTTTGAACGCGTTCGGCAGCAGATTTTCTGGCCATTTCGCGCACGGCCTTCGAGCCAGTATCGATTTCTCTGATTTCCCCTGTTTCAGCGTCTTCGACGGTGAGCAACCCGACGTCAACGACATCGAACTCTCGCCCGTCGTTGACGAGGACACTGATGACATCATGCTTTCTTTGAAGGCTTTGAAGCGTGTCGAGGTAACCGGCGTCAAGGAAGTCGGAAATGAGGAAGATGACGGCACGTCTATGAAGAACCTGATGACAGAACTCAAGCGCATGACGAATACACGTTTGCCGAGAAACGCCTTTTGTTTTGGCTTTGAGTTTTTGGAAGCGCTTTCTGAGGGCAGCACCGAGTTTTCGCCACCAAGGTGATTCACCAGCGACATGTTGTGTATCCTCCCCGACGCCCCGAGCAAGGACCTCACGGACAATGCGCAGGGCATGTTTTTGTCCTTTTCTTGGAGGAATAAACGCATCAACGCCATTCTGGAAGAGCAATAAGCCGATATTGTCGTTATTTTCGATTGCCGAGAAGGCGAGCAAAGCGCTGAGTTCAGTCGCGGCCTCACGTTTGGAGCGTTCGAGGCTACCGAATTCGAGGCTGGGACTGACATCGACGAGCAGAAGAACAGTCAATTCACGTTCCTCGACAAAACGCTTGATATAGGGCATCCCCATACGCGCCGAAACATTCCAATCGATCGTGCGCACGTCATCCCCTGGGACGTAAGGTCTGACTTCGTCAAACTCCATGCCGACGCCTTTAAAAACCGACAGATACGCGCCCGCCAGGACATCCGAGACCTGTCTTCCCGTACGAATCTGAATTTGTTTGACCTGTTTTATGATCTCCGGACTTAACATCTTCGATGTCTGTCTCCCCTAGCAAAAAGAGCCGTACCACACAATGCTTCTAAGGCACCTCGACCGTATTCAGGATGATTTCAAGCACATTATCGACGGACATTCCCTGAGCCTCAGCTTCGTACGAAAGTGCGACTCTGTGACGCAGGACATCTGGCGCAATCGTTTTGACGTCTTGCGGGAAGAGATAATTTCGTCCACTCAGGAGCGCATGCGCCTTTGCAGCTTTGATGAGATTAATCGACCCACGCGTAGAAGCCCCCATTTCGATCAGTGCAGTCAATTTTTCCATACCGTAATCGGCGGGATGTCGTGTAGCATTGACGAGGTCAACCGCATAGACGCGGATTTTTTCATCGACGAAGATATCGTTTGCGGCAGCTTTTGCAGCCAAGACCTGATCTACCGTCATAATCTGTTTCGCCGTCGGCTCATCAGATCCGCTTGCCATGCGTTCAACGACTTTGACCTCATCCTCTTTAGAGAGATAACCGACGAGTACCTTCATCATAAAGCGGTCTAGCTGCGCTTCAGGTAAGGGATACGTGCCTTCCTGTTCAACGGGGTTTTGCGTTGCCATGACGAGGAAGGGGCTATCGAGTGTGAAGCTTTCACACCCGATCGTAACCTGACGTTCCTGCATGGCTTCAAGCAGAGCAGACTGTACTTTGGCAGGCGCGCGGTTGATTTCATCAGCGAGGACGAGATTTCCGAACACAGGCCCTTTTTTGATCGAAAAAGTTCCTTCCTTGGGATTAAAGATTTCGGTACCGATGACATCGGCCGGAAGCATATCCGGCGTGAACTGAATCCTCGAGAAGTTTGCCGAAAGGCATGAGGACAATGTCCGGATCAGCAAAGTCTTTGCGAGTCCAGGTACGCCTTCAACGAGCACGTGTCCGCCTGTAATCAAACCGATCAGAAGGCGGTGTACAAGGGCATCCTGTCCCACGACGACTTTTGCGATTTCAGATTTCACATCATTAAAAAGCTGCTGATATTCACGATTTGCTTTTTCTTCGTAACCTGCCATTTCAAAACTCCAACAAAATTGTTGTTTCCCCCGTAGCCGTGAAGCTCAAACGGAAACGCAGTACCATTCATTCCCTCAAAAGGCACAAAACGCGTTTTGGGCAAAAGAAAAGGCACATCCGGATGACGGATGTGCCTTAGAACACATTGAAGATCAAAACTATTTAAACTTGAGACTTTCTAACGCCTGTTTGCAAAGCGGGGCGACTTCTTCTTCACGACTATCTTCAAAGGTACACGTCACGACCAGGGAATCCGCCTTTAGTGGAATAAAGACTTGACGCATTTTGACTTTATAATTGAGAATCGCGTATTCGCCTACGACTTCAAAGATATCACGTTCACCCAATTTCGATTTTTCCATCGACTTGAGCTCAAATTTTTCGAACATCGAAGCGTACTGCTGCTTGAGTACGCCCTTTAATTCTGTAACGAGTTCATCCGTCAACGGCACGGCTTCGTTGACCGTAACGAGATTAAGGCTATCCTTAAACCCTTGCGTCGGCTTATCCAAGCCCTCAATGTTCATGAAGAGTACGTCTGTATTACGCTGATTGTAATGTTCACGGACATTCTCAGGTAATTTGGACAATTCCTTATCACTCAAGTTTCCGGAGACGAGAATCCATTTTGCTGGAGGGACGATCGTATAATTGCTACCGGTATAGACTTCAGCATCCCCCGTTTCATCAGCTGAGGAAACCGTTGGCAGAGCCAGTAGCAAACAGGCAAGGGAACAGAGTTTTATCAACGCACGCTTCATGTTTTAAACCTCCAGAAAAAAGCCTCCTTGAATTCCAGAAGGCGCATAACAGAAGAGTTTACACACACACGCCCTCTCCTGTCAACAAAACAGATTGATACGCCATCAGAGGGGTTGTGCAAGCAAGTATTTTTGTTCTTCCCCAAAATTCTCTTCAGCGATGCAAGGTACTACATAAATACGCATATTGCATATTTACAAATATGCAATATGCGTATTCTCAATTTTTATTCCAAGCCACACAAAAAATTAAATCTCATAAACCCCTTATGCCATGCCAGTTTTGTCGATTTTTTAGATTTTGGCACGAAGATTGATGTATAAGCTAAACGTCGTTGGATGTCATCCATACAACGACCTTCAACCACATCTACATATACGAGGTTGCCATGTCTACACTTAATCATAATTCGACATTTGAAACAGAAATCATGAAGAATCGTTCCGCATTGATGAATCACGCGCTTCGTCTTACACGCCATCAGCGCGATGCCGAGGATCTGCTTCAGGATACCCTGATGAAAGCCTACCGCAACCTCGACAAATTTGAAGAAGGAACAAACTTTAAAGCCTGGCTATTCCGTATCATGACGAACGAATACATCAATCAATACAGGCACACGCAACGGGAGCGTTCGAGTGTTGACCGTAGCGAATCCGTTTCAGAAAACATCGCCGATGCACGCGATATTTCTTATGATGAATCCCTTTACGTTGAGAACAGTGAAGATTTTGGCGATGAAGTATCACACGCCATTCATCTTGTCCCCGATGATTTCAGAACAATCGTCGTCATGGCAGACATTCAGGATCAATCTTACCGCGAAATCAGCGAAAAGCTTGAGATACCCATTGGAACCGTCATGAGTCGTCTCTTCAGAGGACGCCAAATCCTGCGCAAAAAGCTTCAGGATTATGCCCGTTCACTTGGCATCATTCGCGCATGATAGGCAGCTTGAGTTTTCCAAGTCAGTCCATTACTTAATCCATCGGGGATTCTTAATATGTTAAAAAAACAGCTTAATGAACGTTTTCAGTCCGAAGTTATGCCACATACCCAAGCGCTCTATGGGATGGCTATCAAACTCACACGCAATGAACGTGATGCCGAGGATCTCGTACAGGATACACTTGTCAAAGCCTTCAAACATTTTGATTCCTTTGAAGAAGGTACCAACTGCAGAGCTTGGCTATATCGTATTCTGACCAATACGTTTATCAACAAATACCGCAGAAAGCAGCATGAAAATGCCTACATTGAATCCGTGATTCAGGAATGTGCTTCGGGTGAACTGATTGAACAACAACCGACGCCGGAAACAACGCTCGAAAAGATGAACGTACCCACAGAGAATAAGCGCTCGCTTCTTTTCAGCCTTTCTGACGAAGTTTTTAAAGCGCTCAACGCCATATCGGATGACTTCAAAGCCATCATCATCATGGCTGACCTTGAAGATTTTTCTTATCGCGAGATCAGCGAAAAACTCAACATTCCCATGGGCACAGTCATGAGTCGATTATGTCGTGGCAGGCGTTTACTTCGTAACATGCTTACCGATTATGCTGCATCATACGGTCATAAAACGAACAACTAAAGTTGAGTCAGAATTATAAAAAGCGGAAAGATGATCTTTCCGCTTTTTTATTTGATTGAAAGCCTAATCGGCTTCAAAAGCCCCACCCTTGTGACGGGTACACAGATGCTTCATCTTTGTGCCAATGTTATCCACAGGATCCGCAGGTAAATCGCCACGCAACGTCCAATCGGAAGCATTGAGGGAACAGAGCTTCGGCCAGGCTGTATCTGGCAAATCATCAAGTTCGAGCTGATAACACCCTCTTAAGTCAACGATGCGCAAACTTGGAGGCAAAATGGACACATTCAAACGTTTCAAGGCAAGATTGTGGGATAAATCCATCAGTTCAAGCGCCTTACATTTACCTAGTTCATCTGGCGGTCCATCGAAAATCGGGCAACTGACCACATGAAGCGCCCGTAAGGCATCAAGCTCTGAGATACCTTCGAGGTCACCAAAATCTGCGCATGCCACAAAACCAAGCTCCTGCAAATGCTCAAAACGCGAAATTGATGATGGTATACCGGACAACGCCTGGCAATCGATAAAAAAGAGAGATTCCAGGTGTGCGAGTGCAAAAACAGCATTGGGAAGCTTATCTGCCTGATACGCCGTCATTTTCATGGCATCGATGTCTTCGGCATTAAGAAATGGTATCATGGAAGCGAGCGATTTACGATCGTCATCCAACGAAAGCGTACACCAAATATCGCGTGTTCGATGATGCAGTTCTATTTTCATTCTTTCCCCAAATCAGTCGTCATTCAATACCCGCATGGCTTGATAAAAAAGTGCGCAGGTCTTAAACCT
>JAFOHE010000091.1 GCA_017421975.1 Pseudomonadota bacterium | reverse complement strand
TTCACCTTCGGCTTGCGAATTTGTTTTTGGAAAAAAACATGACCCAGACTGCCTTTGATACCATTCAGGATCATCTTGACGTCATGCCGGACAATGCAGATATGTCTATGTATATGTCAAGCCTTTACAAAGCGATGAACTGGGAAGACGACGCACGTGATGCCATCGTTCATGCCTACCACCTGGAGCCGGAATGGTGTTCAATTGCCACCAGTTATCTGAAAGCCATGTCACCCCGACATGCGGTTCCTGCCTATCAGGAACTTTCAGATGAGATTCAACATTGTATTCCTATTATTCAGTTTTACCGTGATCTTGGTTACGGCAATAAAGATAGATTATCTCAAATAGAACAACTATCGCCCAACATAGACACTTGGAAACTTCCTCGTCTTCTCGATCAAGTTACCCAAGAACCAGACATGACGTTTGATGCTCTGCTCACCATTACAGACACCATGTCCCGACGCCAGCAATCTTCCATAGCTGCATCTTCATTTTTCCCGTTCATTGATGCATACCGAGCTATGGGGCGTGACGAACTTGCCCATGCGCTTCTCGAACGTCTTCTATCCATCCAACCCGAAGACGTTTCTCTCCACTATCTGAAGTGGTTTATCAATTATAAGAAACCGTTATCCGACATGCGCCATGACGGAATTGCACGCATTCAATCCTATATGGCGAATGCCCCTGTCTCGGATGCTTCAAGCATCATCGTTTTTGATTACGCAGGCAACTACTATTTTGAAAATGGCGCATCAATGCTTTTGACCCATACGATCACGCGTGTTCTTGACAAAGATGGCAAAACAGAATCTGGAGAGATCGTTGTGCCACAAAATGCCGCTATACTAAATCTGCGTACGATTAAACAAAACACCTACGAGATCGTGGAACCAGAAATCATTGATCATAAGCAATCCATTTCGGCTCCCAATCTTGCTGTCGGTGATTTTATAGAAGTCGAATACGTGACATGGAAGAAACCACAGGATCCATCCAATCCTTCCGTCGTACTGGATCCACGCTTTTATTTTGGTATGCTCATGACCCCTCTCGTTCATTCAGAGTACACGGTCGAGTACCCAGCCTCTTGGAACATGCAATACGTCTTACGTGGCAATCGTGACACTGACATCACCCCAACGTGTCAAACAAAGGATGATCGAACACGTTGTGTGACATCAATCGAAAATATTTCCCCCTATATTACGGAACCCAATTCCTTACAGCTTGACGATCTTATTCCGAACATCCAGTATTATTCGAATTATTCATGGGACAAGGCACGCCTGCGTCTTGCAAACACGATGTATTCCAAAATGACAGCGACGCCATACGTTCAAGATTACCTTGCATCCTTACATGTTCCATCAGGCACCATCCGAGATAGGGCGCTTTTCATTTATGAACACGTCATGTCAGACATTAAAGAAGACGATTCAGACAATTATTTTGCGACATCCGCCACACATACAGTCATGCGAAAAAGCGGATCGAGAATGCCCCTTCTCAAAGCCCTGTATGATCTAGCGGACATACCTTCATCCATAGCTTTACTTCGTCACATAGCATCTATCCGAGATCTGTCCATTCCGACGGAAAATTTCATGGATAATTATGTTCCAGCTCTCGTCGTAGAAACAGAATCTGGCCCTGCCTATATCCAAACCCTTGAAGATGTCATTCCTTTTGATTATCTGCCCCCAGAAGTTCAAGGTCAGGACGTCGTTATGCTCGATGAAGACCGCGCGACGGCAACGTCACGACGAGATCCCTTTGAAGCACTTGCGGGTACCATAGATATTCAGTATCAGGTTTCTCTTGACGGTAATGCAAACATCACCTCCACAGAAACACTTCTCAGCGATCGAGCCTTAACCATGCGCTATATTCTCTCTCGCGTTCAGGACGATCGTGAACAAATTAACCGCATTATTGAAAACAGCCTTTCCAGAAATTATGGCCGTATCAAACTCCATGATTTTCAATATGAAAATCTTAAATCTTACACGTCGCCATTAAAAATCCATTATACGTTTGATGCCGCAAATTTTGCCACTTCCGAAGACCACAGCCTTCGCATCCACACGAGTTTTCTGACTTACCGTCTGGCAGCCCGCTATGCACCATTAGGTCAAAGGAACACGCCACTTGTTATTTCTGATGCCAACGTAACCAAACGCATTCTGACCTTCAGTGTTCCAGAAGGATACACGTTTGAAAAACCTGAAACAGAGCATCTCATTTTGAATGAATCCTTTGGTCGTTTTGAACGCCATTACACTTGGTCTGGTCATACACTAACCATCGAAGAAATTACCGATATTCGTCCAATGATTGTCTCACCAGAAAATTACGATCAATTCAGGGCATTCTGTCTCAAAGTTGACAGTATCCAGAATGGTGATTTTATTGCGCACAAAGCGACTCCATGAACTAAGGTGAACACATTGAAAAATGTTTAACTATGCAAAACCATCTTTTTTGCCTACAAAGAATGAACGCAGGATTGTCCTTGGCCAATATCTGCGAACCAACTTCATTTTGCTCATACGTTACCACAACGATATCCCATGTTTTTCACTATTTTCTATGGTGATTATCCTCATCTGTTCCAAGATCGGAATCATTAGGGATCGTCCCAAAACGCGTTGTAAAGAGATTCATGATTATGCGCCGCTCTCCATCCCGTCACAGTGCTTACTTTATTCTCCTGAGTTTCGTTACCCTTTCCTGTAACGAGGGCAATCCGCAACCTCAGTGCGGCAATGGTATCATTGATCCCGGAGAAACGTGCGACGAAGGCGCACTCAATGTGGG
>JAFOHE010000090.1 GCA_017421975.1 Pseudomonadota bacterium | reverse complement strand
GTTGATTGGCGTATCATAATATGGGCGTATCATATAATATGGACGTACCGTGGAACGTCCCTACATGTATATATTATCGTTGATTGGCGTACCATATAATATGGACGTACCGTGGAACGTCCTTACATGTATATATTATTGTTGATTGGCGTACCATATAATATGGACGTACCGTGGAACGTCCCTACATGTATATATTATCGTTGATTGGCGTACCATATTATGGGCGTACCATGTCAATCACGGTTCGCTCGTGAGTTTTTTGATCATGCGGAGTGCTCTTTCAGCTTCTTCATACTGTTCGAATTTGCGTTCGTCTTCGAGAAATTCTGGCGTGTGCGCAAAATGTCGTCCATTCTGCACATAATAGCCATGAACGATGTGGAGCATTTCGTGATAAAGAACAAATCTCACTGCAAATTCGGGAACGCGTCGGTCGTTTAAAATTTTGGAGATGAGGATCATGTTTGAAACAAAGTGGTAGGAACCGACTTTGCGGTAGTTGGCGCGACTCGTCCATGCGATGAGCGGTTTGGGAACGCTGCCACCAAAGTATTGCGCGTTGAGCGCATCGAACATTTCCGAAAGATTGTAGACATCGTGGAGTCTGAGTGGGGAAATATCGGCATAGACTGCAAGAAGCGCCTGGGCTTCTGAGGTGCGGACGAAATTTTCCGCGAGCTGACGTTCATGGGAAGATGGGTTCAAAATAGCTTTGAGCACGGCATCCCAAATGCGTGGTTCAGCACCAATATAGTAAAAATTGAGATGTAAAATCCGAATGGGATTATCGCCTAAGGCTTCCGCTTCCCAGCGTCGTTGGTCGAATGAGAAGGCAAAGGAGACGGTATGCGGATCGATGTTGATACGTCGCATGGCATCGGCTGCGTTGGTAAATGCCTGGACGAACATTACATAGTGGGTATTGTCCTCAACGAGCCATTTGCAGACGCGGTAAGCGATATCTGTACGTGAAGGTTTGGATGATTCTGACAAACGTATCATCCCCGTTCGGATGAGATACTGGCTATGTTCGAGTCTTCTTTTTAACTCGGCATACACAAAAACGCGCGGCGGAACATCGTCCGCCGCGGCCTGCCATAACACACGCTGAATATCTTTCAAAACGTTGATATATTTTGTGAGATGATTGGCACTTGGCATTTTAATCCCCAAGCTTTGGTGGGCTGTGCATCCAAATAATTTGCTTGAATTCGACGAGGTTTTTCTTTTGGCGTGGTACGCGCGGTTCTTCGGAGGAGACGCTTTTGGACACGGAATTGGCAGCCGTGGGCTGACGAACATCCAAAATTGTCTCGAACTCAATGAGCAATTCATCGGCATTGCTGTAACGTTCTTCTACAGGCGCTGTGGCGTGCATGAAGAGCTGAACGATCGACATGAGGTACGAACGATCTTCTGAGAGTTCAACTTTGGTGATGGGGATGGGTTGACCAGTCAAAAGGGAGAGCGCAAGCTGGCCGACGCACCAGACGTCATCGGCAGTACTGATATCATCTTCGGGCGTCGATAGAAGCGCCTCGAGGACGCCGCAGAATTTGACGAAAGCGGCATCACCGCCGGACTGGATGATGTGAATATGGTCGTAGCACAGATTCGGCACGCACATATTGTAGCGGTGATAGGCCGCAAGTCCTTGTAAAATCTGATGAATAATATGGACGACAAGGACGTCATCCGGTTGTGATTGACTTAAAAACTCTGTGAGTGCTTCACCACGTCGAACGTCACATAGAAGGGCTAACATGCCGTCTTCGAGCTCAAGTTCCTCAAAAAGCATCGGCAGATTCTGCTGATGGACGAGGGAAAAGGTGTTTACAGCTGTCATGAAACGATAGCGCATACGCTCATTTTGGCAATATTCAGGGCGCATGACGAGCAATGTGACCATGCGTTCAACGGCCGATTGCCAAGCCTCATAAGAGACGATCACTTTACCGATGGCATAGATTCCAACAGGAACGAGTTTGTTGGCGATTTGTTTGCCGAGTAGTTTGAGAGGATCATCTGGCTGTCCGTCGTGAATGACGTAGGCTGACGTACATTCGCATAAAACGCCAATCTGATGAGATTTGTTACCGCATTTGGGACAAACAGGCATTGTGAGGCCTCCTTCGTGAGCAGTTACCGTGTCCTATGGACACAAAACATAACGATAGCATATTTCAAGGTTAAGCTGCCAAAAAAAACACGCATGCAGTCACTTGTTTGTGCGCAATGCCCTGGGGAAGCAGCAGGGAAAGCGGAGTCTCAAATGCTGCGCATCTATGGCACTGTGGAAGGGGAGCGCAGACGAACAATCAGACGCATGTGCGCAGCATGTTGAAAATAACCGCGTGGAAAGCTGCATAGGGGCGACGTGTTTGTAGTTTTTTGTAGACATGCAAATGATGCACAAAAACGTCCGTTTTTACACAGCACTACAAGGAGAATTGATTATGCTGAATCGTAAAGGCTTTACTCTCATCGAGTTGATGATCGTCGTCGCCATCATCGGTATCCTCGCCGTCGTCGCTATCCCGGGGTATATGG
>JAFOHE010000089.1 GCA_017421975.1 Pseudomonadota bacterium | reverse complement strand
CGCCACGAGCCGTGCGGCCCGCGCGTATCTCGGCAAAATACGCAGGGCATTCGGCGCTATCGCCGACGTTGGGCACGTGCCCACCGTCGCCGATAGCGCCTTGGCGCCCGGCTATCGCTGCGCGATACGCCGGGCGTGGGCGTAAAGGATGATGTTCCAAAATTTGTCGTGCCAATCCCACTACGATTTTATGGAGGGAAATGTTATGGACAATTACGACGAGGGTTATCTGCGTATTGCTGAAGAAAAGCTTGAGGGAATCTATAACTTGGCACTGGAGCGCGCCAGAAAGACAGTACCGGAAGCTGAGTATGTCATTGACGCAAGAACGATGGATGACTATATCACAAAAGTGTGGGATTATCCTGGAGCTTGGTATGTAAATTTTTCGCTTCCGGCTGGTTTTGACAGCGTGGAAGCATTAATCGAAAACCCTGTCACGGAAACAGTAAAATATTACCTTAGCAAGAGATCATCATAGATTTAGTGCTTATATCTGATCGGCGCAGCCGATAGCTCGTGTGGCGAGCCTTATGCGCCGAAGGCGCATAGGCGAAGCGACATAAAAAACCCTCGCTTTATGGGATTGGGCGAGTTATTGTGGAAAATGGGCTACAGAGACGTTCCATGGAACGTCTGTAAGGATCATATTTGCCCCGATGGAGGCAGACGATGGCAGAGCGCTTGTTCCCGATTGGAATTCAGACATTTGAGAAGATTCGTGAAGACAACTACGCATACGTGGATAAGACGGCGCAGGTTTACCGTCTGACACACGGCTCATCGACGTATTTCTTTTTGTCGCGGCCGCGCCGCTTTGGCAAGAGCCTGCTGATATCGACGCTGGAATCGTATTTTAAGGGACGGCGCGACCTGTTTGAGGGTCTGGCGATTGCGGAACTTGAAAAGGAATGGAAGTCGTATCCGGTGCTGCATCTGGATTTGACCGGGACGAACTACCACGAGCCCGATGCGCTTAAAAACATACTTAATCTGACACTTATTCGTTGGGAAAAAAAATACGGTCGGGGCGAAGGCGAGGTTGAACTCGGTGATCGGTTTATGGGAATTGTAGAACGCGCCAGGGAACAGGCGGGGCTTCCCGTGGTGCTGCTCGTGGACGAATACGAAAAGCCGATTCTTGACACGCTCGACGATGAGGAACAGCAGGAAAAACACCGTCAGACGCTGAATGGGTTTTATGGGGGTATCAAAAAGGCCGACCGCTACTTGAAATTCGTGTTGCTCACCGGCGTGACCAAAATCGGAAAACTGAGCGTATTCAGTGCGTTGAACAACCTGACCGATATGTCGCTGATGCCGGAATTTTCGGATATCTGCGGTATCACCGAAAAAGAGCTGGAAAGCAATTTTCATGAAGATATCCAGGCTATGGCGGATGCCCGCGGAAAGACTTATGAAGCCATGCATGCCGAACTCAAACGCGAATACAACGGATATCATTTTTGCGAAGAAATGACCGAAAGTGTTTATAACCCTTTCAGCCTGCTCAAAGCGCTTGCATATAAGAAACTAGGACACTTCTGGTTTGAATCGGGAACGCCGACATTTTTAGTTCAGCTGCTTAAGAAAACCCGTCCGAATATCGACAAGCTCGAAGGGGCAACAGTCGAACGGGATACGATCATGTCCATCGATACTTACAAAGACAATCCGCTGCCGATACTCTATCAAAGTGGTTATTTAACCATTAGCGAGTACGATGAACGGTTTGCCGAGTTTACGCTTGGTTATCCCAACATCGAAGTGAAAGAAGGGTTTTTAAAAAAGCTTTTGCCGATGGTTATGGGCGAAAGACAATCGACTGAATTTAATATATCCAAGTTTGTTCGATCATTGGAAAAAGCTGATACGGACGACTTTTTCAACCGAATCGACGCTTTACATCGCCAATGTACCTTATGAGATCAAACTCGATCATGAAGTGCATTTTCAGAATTTTATCTATTTATTATTTACATTGATGGGGGTTTATACAAGTGCGGAATGTCATACGGCAATCGGACGTGCTGATGTCATCATCAAAACTGACAAATATATTTATGTCATGGAACTCAAACGCGATGGCAGTGCCGAAGCTGCTATGCAGCAGATCAAAGACAAAGAATACGCAAAGCCATTTATGGCGGACGGCCGCAAGCTGATATTGGTCGGGGCGAAGTTCAGGGCGGATATGAGTGGTCTGGATGGATTAATGATTGAGTGAACTTTGCCTTAACGGGCATACTTGTCACCAGAATGAAATGATATATGCCCCGATGCTCGTTATAACGTCACCATTGGGTGATATTCCGTTGCATTGACCATCTGCCATGATCTGATGAAATGCAGACCAAATTTAGACTGGAATAAAAAAGGTGGCAAATGCCACCTTTTTTATTGTCAATACCGTACCTTACGCGGCATTGTTATTATCATATTAATCGCTCGTCGTTGCCATCGCGGTATAGGTGTAAATCGCCATATCTTTGATGTGAAGCGTGCCACCAGACGTAGAATCGGCTTCGTAGGCAGAAAATCTGAATGAGAAATCCTTATTGTAAAGATTCGGCGACGAAATCGGGAAGATATATTCCGTCATCTCCTGCGAGAGCGTAACGACGCGGGATACGCCTTTTTTCACGCCGTCATTGTAGAAGGCAAGCTGAATCTTTTTGGGCGCGGCAGTGTCATTTTGGGCGATGGTAAGATGAATGGACGCTGACGTTTTGTCACTGAGCGTCGTGACCGTCTGAGGCTTGATTTCGACGTAAGTCCCGTCAAATTGTGGGGATGTGGCTTTTGTCCAGTAACCCAGATTCCAATACCCCGACTCGATTTTGGAGATTTTGTAGCCGCCAGTGGCATTCCTGAGGATGATGACGTCTTTATATTTGCCACCAAATTCACTCACTTCTGTCAGTGGCCAATCTTCTGCTTTTGTTTCGACATCTTTGGATTTGACGCACGTGCTTGAATCAAATTTACACGAGGCCTGGCAGCCGAGTTTGACAGTATCGAGATAGAGGAAATCGTAAGAGCTGTCGTTCCAGCGCGAACACATGGCATTGACGACTGGTGCTGCGCCATCGATACCACCGGGGTCACATTGTTCATCACCATCGATGTAACCATTGCCACATGCAGCGATGTATTCACAATCGCCATTGCTTTCTGCAATGGTTTTGTCTGTGCAATAGAGGCTCTGACCACACTCATCCAGAATGTCCCATACCCCATCTAGGCACATATAGACTGTTTTTTGATCGTCGGAACATTTGATCGCGTCTGTACTTGCTTCGTCACAGGGCTCAAGGGAAACGCCGCATTTCTGCTCTTTGTTGTTACACGTGCCAGGATCGCATTCTTCGGTAACAAAACTGATGCCTGTCGGGTTTGATTCTTCACGGGCATAGAGATAAAGCGTGTCGCCATCGCACACGATATCGGTGCAGCCAATCTCTGGATTGCAAATGACATCATCATTCGTATTGGAATGGCAGTCGTATTCAATGGTGTCATTGTAAACTGCAGTGTGGTTATCCTTACAGGCGATCTTTTCAGGTGCTACGCAGTCGCCCACTTCGGCATTACAGACTTCATTAAACTCGGCACAATTGATGACTTCGCACGATTGATCGCTACAGATATGAATGACGTTACCTTCGCATGTCGTGACATACTCACATTCAGCGATCGTGATGTCACCATCTGTCGTTTCCTTGCACTGGCCGCCGTTCTTAGAACAGTCATGCTCGATGGTGCAGTCTGCGCCATTGCAATAGATAACTTTGTTGTCCTCGCATTTGTAATACTCTTTGTCTTCAACAACGGGAGCAGGAACACAGCCTTTCACGGGATCACAGTTTGGCGTGGCATCGGAGCAGGTCGTTTCGGACGGCGTTTTGTTGGTACAGGTATGCCAGATATTCCCAGTACAATAAGGACTGAAACCTGCACAGGGATCCGGTTCATTGACGAGCACACACCCCCTGACAGAATCACAAACTTCATCGCCGACGACGCATTGGATACGTTCAACAGTGTTGTTGTTACAGGATTTGAGCCAACCATTCGATTCATCGCACGATGGCGTAAATTCAGCACAGATGTCTTCTTCTATCTCTGGGCAGGCCGTCGTGTCGAGCGTACATTGCTCCGTACAGACAACGAGTGTAGAGACTTCGGTGCTGCCGGGACAACGTCTCAGGTTGGCGCGAAAAACGTCTCCATCACAGGCTTCGTTTCCGTCAAGTTTACCGTTTCCACACGTGTCGTTCGATTTTTCATCTGAACAGCCGAAAAGCGTGACAACGGCTAGAAAACTCATGGTTGCAAGGTGTTTAAGTTTCACGTGAAAACCTCTTTGGATTGGAGCATTGCATGCCTCCCTGAGGCACAACATGCCGAAGTGAGTAATGAATCGTCCGATGAAGAACTGAGACGACAAGACAAGTCTTTACATAGTTGTTACGTTTGCAAGGTGCAACATGAAATCTGGAATTGCGGCAAAAAAAGAGATGCACACGCATGGGTTGCATCTCCAAAAGAATTGCCGCCCGTAGGCGGCAAATCGTAACATTACAGCAGGTTGGAGGCCAATTCTGCCAGTTTGGAGCGTTCACCTTTCGTCAGCGTGACTGTCGCTGCGATATCGACACCTTTGAACTTGTTGATGACGTAGGACAGGCCGTTGCTGTCTGCATCGACGTATGGATTATCAATCTGATACGGATCGCCGGTGAGTACAATTTTGGTGCCCTGACCGACACGCGTGATAATCGTCTTCACCTCGTGTGGCGTGAGGTTCTGGGCTTCATCAATAATAATATACTGGTTCGGAATCGAACGCCCTCGGATATACGTGAGGGCTTCGATCTGAAGCATGCCCATATCAATGAGCTCTCGATAGCTTCGGCGACCACGGCGTTTGTCATCTTCGTTCAGCCCCATGAGAAATTCAACATTGTCAAAAATGGGCTGCATCCACGGGTTGAGCTTGTCCTCGACACCGCCAGGCAAAAAACCGACGTCTTTGCCAAGTGGGAATATCGGGCGTGCAACGAGGAGCTTCGAAAACGTCTGCTCTTCGGAGGCTTTTTGAAGACCGGCGGCAAGCGCAACAAGCGTTTTGCCCGTTCCAGCTTTGCCTAGAAGCGTCACAAGCTTGATGTTGTCGTCGAGAAGACAATCAAGCGCAAAATGTTGCTCACGATTGCGCGGTTTAAGACCCCAACAGCCGCTAAAACCAGGGCGCGATGTCAGAAGAGCACTCAGCTTGTTGCTCTGTGGCATGACACGGCACATCGCCGTGTAATTCTCATCCTGGGCATCGACGAGGCGGACATATTCATTCGCATATAAATAAAGGTCTTTATCATAATGCTGGGCAAGTTCAGGACAGCGAAATGCAACTTCTGATTCGACCGTAGGCTCAAAATTGAGCGTCACTTCGCGTGCACTATACAGTTCATTAATAATGTCCGAGGATACGCGAAGTTCAAGGGTCCCTGGATACAGTTCGTCTACATTGATGCTGCGCTCTTCGTAATTCTCTGTTTTAAGACCCATGCCGTCCGCACGAATGCGAAGATTGACATCCTTCGTGATGAAAATACACGGAATATCGGGTTCCTCTGCCTGGATGCGCAGTGCCGTCGCCATAATCAGCGTGTCCGGCGCATTCTGACTCGTTGAAATGCCGTCCGTCGGTAGATATTTGCGTTCTGTTGGAATTACGCGAAGTGTCCCTCCATCCGGCATTTTTACACCTTTCGCAAGGCTGCCTTGCGCTCGGTATTCATCAAGGGTGCGGCTGAACGTGCGGGCATTGCGGCCAAGTTCGTTCATCTGCTTCTTGAAATTGTCCACTTCCTCTACCACATAGATCGGAATAATGACGTTGCTCGAACCAAATTTGGTAATCGCTTGCGGATCATGAAGGATTACGTTCGTATCAAGTACAAAATTCTTCAGTTTGCCTGCGTTCATAAGTCTTTCCTTTAATACCGAGTTAGCCCTGTCTCACCATGAGACATTTCTTATGAAACAAAAACCACGATTCGACTATTCTGGCAAATTATTTTTGTGACTTTTGAACATCATTTCACAGGTATTCGCTTTTTCCGCGCTTTCGATGAATTTTACTTGCAGTCAGCTGTAATCAGTTCTAAAT
>JAFOHE010000088.1 GCA_017421975.1 Pseudomonadota bacterium | reverse complement strand
GTCACCATTTACGTTTTCGTCGCTGTTGTCGCTTGCGTCACCATTTGCGTTTTCGTCGCTGTTGTCGCTTGCGTCTTCCGAATTAGAATTATCGTCTGTCATGAGATGTTTATTCACTTCTTCAGCAGCTTCTTCGGATGTGTAACACTTATTGTTGACCGTATTAAAGAACGGCTTGGAATCAGGGCACTTAAAAACTTTGACGAAACCTTCGTCACCACATGCCTGGAAAGCGAGGGCAAGAACGAGCAACAAAGCAAATTTCAAAATTCTCATAACTACTCCATGGCGCAGACCGACGTGATCTGCTAAGGGCTTAAAGTCTTACAGAAAAACGCCTAATCGTCAATAATCACGCCGTTATATTTTGCACCATTGAATCGCAATGCTTCTCCATTGGCCTCAGGTGCGGCGAGCGGGGCAATCCCTTGAACGAGCGACGTCTTCATCCAATACTTTGGATGATAAATGATGCCAGTGTTGAGGTAAGTTTGACTTGTCTCGTTGTGGATGACTTTGGAATCTCTAACTTTTCCATTGCCACACGTCATGGTTTTATCGCTCCAGCTGGCATAACGGTAATCGAATCCGCCCGTTTGTGAAGAGTAGTATTTGAATCCGACAACTTTGTCATTCCATGTTTGATACTCGTTACAATTGGCGTCGAGGAAAGCAATGAAAACTGTGGCGTGACCAGAACCAGTCGTTCGATTGAGATTAATAAACGATCCCGGGACGAGTTCTTTGAAGGGGACGTTTATACCCATACCGAAAGCAGTCATGGCATCTCCGGTACCACGCCCATTAAACGCGTGATTGACCCATATCCATCCTTTAATGGTCGTCGATGACTGACTTGCCCAACTCTTAGCCGGTAAATGATTCCAAACCGAGGTATCCCCTGTTTCATCGGCATAAATTTTCATAGCTGTCAGAATAACTTCAGCGACGGCAGCAACGCACATGGTTTTAGGCGCAAGCGGACCTTTGGTCACCGACGTCGAACCATACGGAAGATCATGGGTATAGGCACTCGAGTCATAGCCTTTTTTTGCCCAATAAGTATGGATATAATTCACAGCTTTGAGGATATAATCGTTGAACATGTGAGTTCCCGTCAAAGCGTAAGGTCTGAACGTGACATCGAGGATATATTTCCCTTTCGACTGACCATAAGTGTCCGCGACGAGGTAATACGTACCCGCTTCAAGTGTCTGCCAAACTCGGAGATTGGAACGCTCAATCACGGTTGGTTTCAAATCTTTTAACAGATGTAGATCAACATCGGTGCCGCTAGGCTCCGGTGAACGCAAGGATGCGTGAAATCGCACTTTTTCTTTGACGGTAAATTTATAAATGTATTCAGGCCCCGCTTCATCAATACCTTCATATCCTGGATAAGAAGAAAAGACAGTACTGGTGGCATTGGCTGTCGAACGCTGATCAACATAGACAGAAGGGACAGTCACGCTGTCGCACCCGATAAGGATGGGATCAGCCTTTGTGCCGGCGGCATCGGGAGAAACGACGATGTTCATGCCATATTTACCGGCTTTTACGACGCCGTCTTTCACATACGTATCGGCCGTAATCCAGTAAGTGCCAGGTTCGATGACTTGCGAAATGCTGGCGTCTGCACGCGCAACGAGTGAAACAGGATCAACGGAACTGAGCAGATGAATATCGACGTCTACGCCTTCTGGTTCAGCATCAAGATAAATATTGATATTGGAACGTTTGGCAATTTGGATCACATAGAAATATTCCGGTCCAGCCTCAGAGACATTAGCCCAACCTGGGTAGGTATCAATGACCTTGCTTGCCGATTTCGAAGTATCTCCAGAATAATAATACGTCCTGGGGCAATTTCCAGGTGATGCGATGACAAATGGATCGGAACGTGTGCCCGTTGCACAGGCATCTCCCCGACCGTCACGATTAAAATCTGCCTGGTCAGCATTTTTGACGTTAGGACAATTGTCTTTGGTATCACCGACACCGTCGCCATCTGAATCTTGTTCAACGGGAGTATCGCAGGCATCGCCGATGCCGTTTGTATTCGAATCCTTTTGATCCGTATTGGCAACGTCTGGACAATTGTCAATATCGTCAGGAATGGTGTCCCCGTCTGCATCGGCATCACAGACATCACCAACATTATTGTGATTCAAGTCTTTTTGATCAGGATTTGAAACGTTAGGACAGTTGTCTTTGGCATCAGGAATGGTGTCGCCATCCGTATCGTGGTCGTCAGGCGTGTCACAGGCATCACCGGTGCCATTGTCATCGGCATCTTCCTGTGCCGGATTGGAGACAAAAGGACAATTATCTGTTTCGTCGGGAATCGTGTCCCCATCTACGTCCTGAACGACAAATTGACTTTCAGAGCAGGCATCGCCGATGCCATCACCATCCGAATCTTTCTGGTCAAGGTTATGCGTCAAACGACAGTTATCCTGAGAATCCGGTATGGTATCCCCGTCCGAATCAGTTTTTAAATCGAGATCGGAACCGTTGTCGAAATCGCAGGCATCGCCGATGCCGTCATCGTCACCATCAGCCTGGTTTGGATTCGGAACGCCAATGCAATTGTCGCGCGAATCAGGAACGCCATCGTTGTCGAGATCTTGGAACTCAAGCATATCTTCCAAGTAAAGATCGCATTTATCCCCGCATCGAAAAGGATCACAGGATGCTTTTGAACACGGATCATTATTATAAATGATAGCATCTTCATCTGTGCATGCAGATGTGGCAAGCATCGCCAAAGCAATCAAAAGTAAGGGATGAATTCTGAATCTCACGTATTTTCTCCTGTCTTGCCCGTTCTGGGCACGATAACGGCAGTATAGTCAAATGCTCGTTATATCACACATTTTAAGCTATCGAATGTGCGTGGGCATGTCCAGGGATAAACTGTCACAAAAAATGATGTACGGAACGAAAAAAATCTTGACGAATAAACCGCGTTTGTTTATAAGCACACCTGTCCAAACGGTAAAGTATATGTAGGT
>JAFOHE010000087.1 GCA_017421975.1 Pseudomonadota bacterium | reverse complement strand
TTTAACAGCTTCAATCGCACGTGCAATGCGGGCTTTTTTCTTATTCTGGTTCTTAATGCGGCTCATTTTAAGGCTGTGACGACGATCACCTCTTCCCATGATTTAACTCCTATGTTCGATTTGGTTTATGGGTAATAAAACGCATCATGCACACGACACATGTCGCGCATGACACAAAAAGGCGACAAATTTTAGACAGAATTCCCGATGAAGTCAAGTGGATGTTTTGTCTCACGCCTCTGGGATATCTTCAAATTGGCCAGATTTCATCCATTCATCGAAAATGTCCATGATCTGACGCGCCTGCTTAGCCGAGGTAAACTTGAATTTCGACTGTGAAAGATAAACCCCGTTTCGTTTCTGAAAACGGTCGATTCTGGCTTTGGGTGCACCCCAACGTTCATTCTTACGATCCCATTCGCTGTAAAGAAACATGATCGTCGTCCATGCGCCTTTGGAAAGCACTTTTTTATCAAGCTGCTTCACGGTCTGACACCCCAGCTCTTCATCGGTATAATCCACGGTAATTTCATCAATCGTTGCTGCTGACACCATAATTATCTCCTACGAGTCTTAAAATTTTCAAAAACCACGAACGTGTCATAATCTATACACGATCATTGAAGCAGGTTATACACTGTCTTGCGTCATTTTATTATGAAAAAGCTCAGAATCCTTGAAATAACGCTAATTTTCATCTTTTTTCTCGTTTCTTCGGCATACGCCGAGCCTTCCATCGTGATGGCTGCCCATTCAGACGTCCAATCTGGCACGTCCTCGGCTTCCGCAATCGTGGCAGCCACAACTGCCACAGAAGAAACCACCGCCGTTGTCGCATCACCAGACAACGCTAATGAAGACAATATCCTCGTCGTTCCCCCACTGCGAACAATTGTGATTGATCCAGGGCACGGTGGCACGAACGAAGGTGCGATCGGAATCGCCGGAATTCATGAAAAACATCTGACGCTCAAACTCGCATTGATTCTTGCGGACAGACTTCGTGTCCAATATCCTGATGCAAAAATTATCCTCACGCGAGAAACCGATCGTTTTTTATCGCTCAATGACCGCATTTCCATTGCAAACGATGCGCATGCCGACCTTTTTTTGAGCCTTCATTTTAACAGCTCCATGAACCCCTTGGCGATTGGTTTCGAAAGCTTTTATGCCGGCGAATTTCTCGAACAGGAAAGTGACAAACTTGGCGATTCGGACGATATCCGCGCTGAAAAGCGCAATGCCGATCCCTATGCCCAGCACATGGCAAAATGCTTCAATCATGCCATGAGCAAACGCTTTAATGTCCTTGATCGTGGTGCAAAACCTGGCGATTATACAGTTCTGACGCGCGCCCGCGTACCGGCAGTTGTCTTGGAATTTGGTTTTTTATCCCACGCGGAAGAAGGCCTGTCCATTATTCGTCCGGAACATCAAGCACAGATGATCGATGCCCTTGTTGAGGCTATCAACCGTTATCAAAAGGGGCGTGAATAATGTCAGTACCTACGCGCGTCGCTCTTATCATCAGTCTGGTTCTGTGCCTAACAACAGGTGTCGCTGCGTATTTGCTTTTTCCCGCTAAACTCCTTCACTGGCACGTTCCTGCGGCCATATTCACTTATCTGTTTTTTATTCTCTGTGTCGTCATGAATATCTGCCGCGCCCTAGGCAAACAAATTTCATTGCGACGCGCCCTTTCAGCCTGTGATACGGGAATTATCTTTGCAGGCATTACCATCATCACTGGCATGATATGGGGAAGATCCGCGTGGGGAACCGCGTGGATATGGGAACCGCGTCTCACAGGTATGTTACTCATGACGCTCATATTTGTTTCCTGGCGTATGTCTGCCACGGTTATCGCACGTCATGTCGTTGCTGAGCGCATCGCCACGGCCTCACTCATCATCCTTGCGCTACCCTCAATCGTCTTTACCCATCTTGCAACGCGACTTTTCGGGGGCATACATCCCGATGCCATGCCTGCTGCGACACATTCTTCAGCATTACCCGGCTACGCCTTTGTTTTATCAATCACCTGTTATCTTTCCCTGTCAGTCGCCTTCCTGCTCATCCATCGGTGTATCTCAAAACGCGATTAATCGCGCATGCGATTAAACTTCAAGTCACTCAATTTCTGTGGCTGGCACGAAATACCCACATATATAGGCCTTACTTACAATCCCCATTATGGATAGCGGCGCGTATCGCCCGTCAAAGACGCGCGATAGCGACGCGCGCGTGCGTATTGCAAAGCAATAGCACGCGCCTAATAACAACCCCGCATCATGAGGTTCATTCTTCTATTTTGAATGTTCGCCTGTTCACTCAACAATTTTGACATCGACGCAACCATGAGAATAAAAAGTCTCAAGAATCCAAGCTGCCGTTTCAAAATCAGCATTATCGTCGATCTGCAATTCTGGCGTTATTTTGCATCGATCAGGCAAATTCTTGTTTGCAAAAACCGAGAAATCATGACGCGACATAGCATTTCCGTCGATGAGAAGGACGTTGTTTGAAGTCACAGTCGCCAATATAGGCGCATCATCCGATCGTGTCTCCACTTTGAAATCAAGTTGAGACAAGACCTGATGCTCGACTTCCTCGTAGTCGCTCAGAATTTGGTGTGTTTCATTTTCGAGAATTTCGATCTCTGCATCCAGCTCAATATAATCGACGCTGTTCTGCATCTGATCGATAGCAGCCATACGATCTGCGGAAATGCCGTTTGAAGTCGAAGCACAGGCGTGTAACAAGGCACCAGCCAAGCAAGCCATAACAAAAGTTCTAAGAAAACGCATGATAAGTATGGCACCCATAAAAAGGGACAAAGCATTGCGGCAGTGAATTATGCCTACCGCATCACTATGATTTTGTTTTATCCTCAGACGGAATTGGAACGAGTTTCGTCTCGATATCGAAATTGCCCTCATTCGGTTCAATCGTATAACGCTCCGGCATGAAACCATCATGCTTGATCGTCAAGTTCAACGTTCCCATAGACATATCAATACTGCAAGGTGTTTCATAACTCTCGCCATTGACAATGACCGTAGATTTTTCGGGGACGGTTGTGAGATTTAGTTTTGGTTCCTGAACAGGCGTGGCTTCAAGATTAACGGCATAAGCACGAATTTCCTCACCATTGGAAGTCAATTTGACCTGACGTTTTTTACCGTTCTTTGCGATAAATTCCACGACGAAGGGCGGTTTTTCATCGAGATCGACGAGCAAAGGCGTTGTACCGACTGTTTTTCCGCGAACCTGAATCTCGCAGGGGATATCAGAATAAAACTTGTATTTGAGGCTGACAGCCTGTTCCTCGACAGCAGGCTGTTCCGGCACAGAACTGACGATCAGTACAATTCCGCCGATTAAAAGAATGGCAAACACGGCAGCGACGATGCCAATTGCGATCGGCGACTGGCGCAGAATGAAGCTTTTAATATCACCCAATATGCCGGCCGTCTGATTATCCTGAATGGCATAGACTGCTTTTTCGCCAGGATTGAAGGATGCATCATTGACCTGGAAACATTTTTCGAGGTCGTGCATGAATTCCTGCATTGTTGCATAGCGGTTGCGAACATCCTTCTCAAGCGCTTTGGTCAGAATGGCATAGAGCTGAACATACTTTGGATATTTTTTATACTGCGAGGCCAGCTTAGGAAGCTTAAGTTTAAAGTTACAGGTCTGTTCAAAAACCTGCATGAGATTATCACCGACATAAGGCGGAAGCCCAAAGAGACATTCCCAAAGGATGATACCCAAAGCATAGATATCGGTACGCGCATCGACCGTTTCCTCGCCCCGGATTTGTTCCGGCGACATATAAAACGGCGTACCGACCGTTGAACCTGCATTTGTCAGACGCATATCGACTTGTTTGCCGATACTAAATTCCGGCGTTTTGGCAACACCAAAGTCAAGAATCTTAACAAATTCCGGCGCATTCGGCGTCTGAACGACAAAGATGTTACCAGGCTTCATATCGCGATGAACGATTCCGTGAGCGTGTGCCTCACAAAGACCGCGTGCTGCCTGAATGATATAGGGAACACAAACATCAGGCGGAAGAACATGCTTTTTGGCGATAATTTCGTCAAGTGCCTGTCCTTCGAGAAACTCCATCGTAAAATAATGTTCACCGGCTTCTGTCATGCCAGTATCAAAAAACATGCAGATATTTTCGTGATGAAGCGACTGAACAACTTTGGCCTCACGCAAAAAACGCTGAACGACAATGGGATCATGCCCATACTCCGCACGCAACAGCTTGACGGCCACAATATGTCCGCGTTTGGTGTCATGCGCCTGATAGATGTTGCCCATACCACCGCGTGCTACCAAAAAATTTATGAGATAGCGGTGATCAAAAAGTGTTCCGACCAAAGGATCTTGAACTGAAAGAGGCATAGCATCAGACCAATACGCCCGCAGGCGAGACAACGATTAACAAACGCCCATTGATTTAAAAATCAAGGGTATCTTAGTTTAAACTATTCTTGCGCATAAGCAAATCAGAAAGATTGAGCAAAGCACATTTTGTATACAAAATGATGAATTTTGTATCTATCCCCGCACGCTGCCCGTGAACAACCATGCGTCTGATGTTCAGAAACTACATGAGGTCATCCTTCGGCGCGTCGAGGATCGTTTCCCCGAAAATCTGCTTCATCTGCGTCTCCACATAGTGACATGACTTCGTCATGGCATAGGCATGATACACTTCAAGTGCCTGCTTATAGGCATTGAGCGCCTGAATGTTCTGCTGTGTATCAAGATAATGCTTTGCAAACACAGGAAGCAAACAAACGAGTTCGAGCATCATACCACGTTTTTCGTAAAACGTGATAATTCTCCGGAATACCTCATCCGCTCGGGGTAAATCAAAATGACTGAATTGTCTGGCTGACATACACTGTCCATATAAGGAAAGCGCACTGAAGATCAGCGTCGGCATGCGCAATTTTTGCCCGATATGTCGCACGCGTCGGATCAGACGATCGGCACGTTCAAAATCCTTTTGAACGACAAGCATATTCGCCTGATTGAGGAGACAACGTCCGATAAGGGAAGAATGACGGATTTGGCGTGCCAGCGAGAGACTCTGCTCACATACGGAACGCGCTGTTTTGAGCGCATGAATCATGATCGCACCTTCGGCAATATCGCACAACAAATTCGCATGAAGGCAGACATCATTCGTCTCCTGAGCCAATCCAAGCGCAATGTTCCACGATCGAAATGCCTTATCATTCTCTTCGAGTTTGAACTGTAGCGTCCCCAGAACGCGCCATGTATCAGCATAAATGGCGTTGGCACGCATGCGTTCCGCATCCTCAATAATATTTTCGTAACTCCGAATGGCGTCAAAGGGCTTTCCAACAATGGCGATGATGTCTGCACGGCATCGACGCAGCTCAAGCGTTTCAACCATTCTCAAGTCGTATTTGTCCACAAACCGTTCTGCTTTTTCGAGTACAGCCTGGGCACGTCGAATTCTGGTGTGGAGAAGATGATTCCTTATCTCAATGATAAACGTCTTCAACATGAGCGATGGAATCATGCCTAGGTTGAGCATTTTGCGAGCTTCGGCAATATATTTGTGAATATGACGTGTATTTTCGAGTACGAGAAGAATTTCTGCCACCTGAATGGATGCCGCAGCAACCATACTAAATGCAGACAATTTTCGGGCATGTTTGGCCGCTGATTTTGCCAACCGAATCGCCTCGTCAATATTGCCGAGTCGCAGCGAAACACGGCTCGCATCAAGGGCAGCCTGAATACGTCGGGAAAGATTTTCCACGGGCAACGCCTTGAGAAGCTTCTTGAACATGCGGCGTGCCTGGACATATTGCGCCCTCGCCATATAGGCATACGCCACGCGTTCGTAATAATGCGAAGCTTCCATATAATAGCTCTGAGCTTTCAACATGCACTCCGGCGACATGGGTACATGAGCCTCATGCTGAAGCATCAGTTCCGCCTGCATACGCCACAGATCGCCAATCGTTTCATTAAAATTACCGCTCAAATTGTTGAGCGCATACCACTGGGCTGCACTTGCATAAACTTTTAGCCTGACATCACGGGCAATGAGCGATGATATGCCAAGACGTTCAAACTCATGCTTAAAAATGTACGTCACAGCATTGTTCAACAACGGTTCTTTGCTAATACTTAAAAAACCACATTCATAAAGGCGACGGATATATTTGCCATTGCCAGGCTGAGGGCCAACATCCGATCCAGCCATAATGGCATCAAGCGTATGCACTGTAAATGGCGCATTGAGGACAGATACAATGCCCAATATGGCACTTTCCCTCGGCGGAAGCTTGCTGAGGCGCTGTTTCAGGCGCGTGCGTATGCCCTCGTCCACAGGTTCCTTCTTGAGCGCCTCCAGATTGACGTTCCACTGAAGCATCATGTCCGGATGGAACAACTTCGTCATATAATTGCGTGCACGCATAGGAGAACCACACGAATGTTGTGCCACAACCTGACATAGCTCAGCCGGTACGATGAGTTTCTCGCGAGACTGTGACATTTTTTCAAGCATACGACGCGAGTAACAGACAAGATCCGAGTCACTCAGACTGGACATTTCGTATTTTTCACATGGACAAGCCGCAAAAGACGACGGCATCTGAGACACGTCGTTCATCGTCATAACGATCGTCAGCGGACAATCCGGAAGCGTCTCAAATACACTCGCAAGCAAAGCAATACTTTCGATATCGTAGCACGCAATGTCATCCAAAAGCAGGACAATACTGTTGCGCATCAAATCCGCCTTGAAGAGCATTCTGATCGCACTTACGTAAGGCGCAATTTCGGCTTCGAGCGTTCTGGCACCGCTTTCAAATGCCACAGGATTGGCACGATCATTTTTCGGCTGCGACGGTTGGCCTATGTTGATTTCCGCAACATCATACGCAAAAGTACGCGCAGACTTGGATTTTTCCCAAATGCTCTCAAGCCGCTTTAAAAGCTTCGTGGCCTTATCACGATTCGGAATCATGGAGAAAACCGGCCACGATAACTGCACATGAACATCATCGGGAGAAACTGCCGTTATGTAAAATCGCTGCTCAAGAATACTTCGAATTGCAGCAAAAGGACGTCCGGACGTCGAATAGGCCGGCGTAATCGTCACAATATCGTTACGTGATCTCGACAACATACCATACAGCTGCGCGAGGAACATGGTCTTTCCCATGCCACGTTCGGCTGTAATGGTGAGAAGCTGCTTTTGCTTCCTTTTAAGGCTTTCCTCAATCAGGCGGTTCAGCTTGTGACATTCACGATCACGATCCGGCAACGTCATCGTCTCAAGATCAACCCAATCCGGGCGTTTTCCGATGCGCTGACCCGTGAGATTGTTCAATCGCGTCCCCATTTCAACGGCTTCGACTCCGCCTTCAACATCCTCCACGCTAGACGTTTGTCTGACCGCCTTTTCCTGATGAGAAACACTTGCATGCCCGCCGCTGTGCCTGGCCTGCTTTGAATTGCCCCGCGCTTTATTATCAGAAGTATCCTGCAACGCTGTTTCGCAAGAAACCTTTTTTTCCTCAGAAACCTGTTTTTTGTCAGACGCATCGCGTAAATCATTGACAGAAACGACCTGCGTACACACGCCATCATCCTCAAAGCGGTCATCCGCTTCAAGGGCAGCTTCCTGGGCCATCAATTTTTTCTTAAGCGCTTCAACACGCGCCACAGTCTCCCGAATTTCTTTCTGCGCCTGCGCGACAGCTTCAAGATTTGCCTTCTCACGCCTGACCTTCTCTGCAGCAGCTTTTTCTGCGGCAGCCTGTTCCGCGGCAGCTTTTTCTGCGGCAGCTTTTTCTGCGGC
>JAFOHE010000086.1 GCA_017421975.1 Pseudomonadota bacterium | reverse complement strand
TTTGCGTCTGTTATTTCCAGAAAAAGATTTACGATACATATTTGTGTACTCAAGCTCACCCCGTCTTATGTCTCACAAAACGATGACTGTTTTAGGAGGCTTCTGCACGGGATCCGGCGATCATCTCGGCGGCATGTTCCTTCGTCTTATCCGTGATCGTTGGACCGCCAAGCATACGCGCAATTTCCAGTATGCGGGCTTCTTCGTCAAGCAGAAGAATGTGGCTTTCCGTTCGATCACCGATGACAGATTTAGAAACCTGAAACTGCGTATCCGCATAACAGGCAATACTTGCAAGATGCGTAATGCAAAACACCTGATGGCGACGGCTAACTTCTTTAAGCATTGCGGCCACGTGATTGGCTGTCACACCGCCAATCCCCGTATCCACTTCGTCAAAAACATACGTCGAAACTTCATCTCTATCAACAAGGACACGTTTAATGGCAAGCAAGACACGGGAAAGCTCACCCCCAGACGCGATCTTTGCAAGCGGTTTTGGCGCTTCACCTGGATTCGGCTGAAGCAAAAATTCGACCGTTTCCGCTCCCGTTGAACGAAATTGCGTAAAAGTCTCTTCTGTCTCGCACTTCACATAAATCCGCGCATGCTCCATGGCAAGCAAATGAAGCATGGCTGTTGCTTCTTTTTCAAGCTTCGCGGCGGCGGCATGGCGTTTTACACCCAGTTCCTTGGCCATAGATTCAAGGCTCGACTGCAAACACTTCAACTCAACGTCAAGTTTGCCACATCGCGTATCACTTACGACGAGCGTTTCCCGCTCACGGCATAACGACGCACAATAGTCTTTAAGGTTGTCTGCTTTCACACGATATTTGCGCTCAAGCTTGTCGATTGTCACGAGACGCGCCTGCAATTCTGCCTGGCGCTCGGGTGATTCATCCTGATCATCACAGGCCCGTAGATCATGGACACTGTCCATCACCATACTTCTCGCATCATTCAAACAACTACAAATGCGCTCAACTTCACTGTCATACGCCACAAATGCACGCATTTCTCGAATAATAGTTCCAAGTCTGCTCACAACTGAACCATCATTTTCATAAAGACCATCCAAAGCCATCGTCAATGTCTGTTTCCATTGGGATGCATGATCCAGACGCTTTAATTCTTTCGTAATCGCATCACTCTCTCCAGGTTTGACTTGCGCTGTTTCAAGTTCGTGAATCTCATAATTCAAAAAATCGAGTCTTCTTGCACGCTCTTCTACCTGCGCTGCAAGCGTATCACGCTCCCGCTTGAGTGCCATGTATTGACGATATGTTTCTGCAAACGTCGAACTCGCGCTTTCCAGACCGGCGAATCGATCAACGATTGACAGATGACGCGAATTGTCTAGCAAACTCACATGTTCATGCTGACCACTAATGTCCGCAACGCAACGCATCAAATCTCTAAGCGTCGCCAAACTCTGAAGTGTGCCACCAATAAAAATATGTCCTCGACCACTGCGCGGAATCGTCCTGCGAACGACAAACTCATCATCCTCAAAACGAATCCCCAAGGCCGTTAAATACCGTCTAACCTGCTCCTGGCCAGGTTCTATGGTGAACATGCCTTCAACAACGGCTTCTCGTGCACCTGAACGAACAATATCCGAAGACCCTCTTCCTCCAAGAAGAAGTTTCATTGCATTAATAATGATCGATTTGCCAGCACCAGTTTCTCCACTTAGAACGGTCATGCCAGGGCCAAACGATAATTCAAGTTCCGAAATAATGGCAAAATCTTTAATGACTAATGTCGTCAGCATCTTGGGACCTCTCCTTGATGTTCACATGGCACGCTCGGCACATGTCACTTCATACTTGCGCGTCTCTTCAACGCAATAAACAAGCCGTTCACAAGTTGACGTTCATGTTTTCACATGAACGTCAACTTATTACCACTGAACATTTATTTTTTCTAGTCCCCAATACATGAAATTTTTGTTTTTTGGACATGTCCATCATCAAATAACGTGAACAGATGATCGTCTGGATACAAAATACTTTGCACCACTTTCGCCGTCTGTGACTGAGACTCCGCCTCCAATACCAGTAAATCAGCCGCTTGTTCCCCCGTAAAGTTGAGCCGGCCCACCGTGGTTTTTTCACCACTTTTCGTCATCTTGCTTACATGAATCAAAGCAGTATCCGCACGATATGGTTCGATCGAAATCTGTAGGATCTGCGCATCACCGATCGTCATTACTTTGCGTGGCGCTTCATTCAGATTATCTGAATACGTCAGATGCCCATAATGATCCAGACAAATGCCAACTCTGCCAGCCATAAGTACTGTTTCCTGATTCGGTGTTTCACCTGCTTCACCAGGCGTATTATAAGTAGCAGGCCATACGCCCATCCATACGCCACAGGAACCGCTCAACTTGTCCCAAGACAAAAAGCGTATATCCGAAACATACAGATGACTGTGTTCAGGTAGAAGGGACGGTACCCATGAATCACCATGATTTTCGCCATTCTCGTTGGGCAACGCCCCTTGCCATACGATCCAGTTAGGGGAATCCGATTGCATCGAAAGCGTACTTTCTGGCGTATCTTCATATAGCCCACATTCCAGGACATCAAACGATGCCAACTTCGTCAAAATAACGCTCGGCACTGTCAACCTTTCGCTTTCGGTCTCCGGGCTTCTTGCGAGCGGCGCACTTCCACCTTGAGTTCCCGCGTCGGAAGCGTCAGTTTCCGTCCCCGTTTCTTCTTCCATCAGGTCATCGGGAACAACGACACCAAAAGCCCATACATCTGTGTGTTCTTCTCCAAAATCCGACTGGAAACGATATGAGAAATACTGACCAACCGATAATGGATAAAAGGCATTTAAATACGCCGTTTGAAACGTCTCATCCTCCTTAAGACCTGCTTTGACATCTTCTATGAAAGTCTCCCGTTGTTCCCTCAAACAAACGCTGTCCGTCGTATGCATGCCCTTTTGTCCCACGGAATAAACTTCTGAAATATCATGGCCATACCGATCATATTGAATATACGACTCTTCACCGCGTACACGTCTAATAGACACATTTGCATGATGATTTCTATCCATCACGATACTTTGAGCTGCATCAAAATCCGGATATTCACATTTCTGAATCACCGCTTCCAAGCATGCACCATTTTTATTCTTGTCTGTCCATAATGACGAAGTCATATCACAAGCGTTGTTGAGATCGCTCTCCTTCCACTTGCTCAAATCACAATGAAATTGATCATCAAAATTGTAAATTTCAGGATAAAGCGGAACCCTGTCCATATCATAAAACGTTCCATCCGGATTCTCTTCACTGAGAAGTTGATCCATCATGAGTTTCTGAACATAGACTTCCGAGATATGATCGGTATAATTCTTTTTCTTGCTCGTAATACCAATGCTGTTCGCCTGCGCGTGTTCTTCGCCACCCTGATACAACTCTGTGACGCTGCCAAGTGGTCTGTCTGCCATATAATAGACGTACAACGATTTATTATTATCATTGTCGCTTACAGCAATATGGACGTTTCTCATGCTAAAAGACAGCGGCATGACGGTGCCTGCATTCTCGCCATCGCCACTGTTATCAGAACTAAGCGACTCAGTTTCTGAACATTTTTCATTTTTACATAATGCGTAATTTAACGTGAGCGGTTGCGTATATTCTTTGTCACTCCACACACGCACAGGTTCAAGATTGTGATACAGAATGAGTTCTTTTTTACGCCGCATCTGCATTGGATCAGCTTCATCAGGCGTATAAAATGCGAGCGATATCGCCCCATAATAAAACTTTTCATCGACATCAATCGCGTTATCTTCCAAGCGCAATGAAATGGGATTGGCCTGATAAGCAATCGCCACAATATCGTAGGGTACGCCATCCAAAATGACGTGTACGACATCAAAGGAATCGACCTTAAATCCATCGGGCAGCACGACTTTCGGTTGTCCAGGCTCCCGCGCAACAGGCGCGCCTTGTGCTCCTTCTCCACCGTCATCTTGGCAACCTTCATCCACACAAGCTTCTTCGTTCTCCTTGATACCAAATTGCGCCGTCAAAATGGCATTTGTCTCGCTATCCAACGCAAACTTTCCATCGGTTTCATCATTGCTCTGCCGACATGACGGCATTTCCATACGCACATTGGCTTTTGCCGGCTGACATTGGGCTTTCTGGTCACAGTAAACCATCGACTGATCAGGACAAATTTCATACAAATATCCGCCATTTTCAAGCTGTTCCCTGACATCACATGTTCCCCACAAACAACCAGCGATGCGCTTGTTCATAGCCTCATCGGCCCACTGATAATCGCCAAAGACTGCGTTCAGAATCATGTCACGCATGTTTTCCGGCGTATTTTCAAGATCAGAAAAATAATCATCCCATTTCAGGACGAGGTCCCATGTGTTGATAACGCCACTACAAGAATTGCATGCATCACCCTCGCACTTGTTGTCCAAATCATCCTGCTGACACGTCGTACCTTCACATGGTGCCTCAACATGCACTTCATTTTGCAAACATTTTCTATCCATCACATCATTGCTGTTCACAACCATATTATGGCCTGCACATGCAATGATAAATTCCTTCGAAAGCTCGTCAAATAAATGAATACACAACTCGGACTGGCCAATATCCGTGATTTCTGAAGTCATTGAACAATACCGACTCAACGCTTCATACTGGCTGGCAATCGCCAAAAAACACTTCGATGAAGCCATTCTGTCAATCACGCTTCTCGTCCGCGCATGCGGTGCACCATTGGGCACGTCACTGTCTTCGCCATCATCCTCTTCCTCATCACTGACTTCACCCACCATGAACTTTCTGCAATCATTGGCAGCTTCTATCATCTCATCTGTCGCATCACACGTGAGTCCAACGTCCGAATCCAGCTTCAACGACCGCTGAACTTCAAACATTTGCCAGGCTTCCAACGGATCACAGTCATTGATGGTATCACATTCAACCCTTTTACCATGGGCACGAAGCAAACGATACGTCTGAGGCACAAACAGGGCTTCACAGGAAACACCTTCTGTTTCCGCTGTCTTGTCAAGCTCAAAACCAATGCTCAAACGCGCATCAGTCATGCGAATGTCGGTACGACACGCATCGTTCATGAACAAGCCAATCTGCTTTTGATCAAACGTTTTGAGATCAATCGCGATATGGGGATTGGATTCACCGTGATACAGACGCGCAGCACATGCCTCGACATCTTTATTCTCAATCCAAACCTCAACTTCATGACCCGCCAACTGATACGGTTTAACATCCTCATCGCTGTTTTTATCGACGAGGCAAAACATATCGCGCTGTGAAGACGTTTTAAGAATCAAAGGCACAATATGTTTTTCACGGCAAGCTTCAGACATATTTTCTAATGAATGATGCATACAACAATAAAAGTTCGAGACATCGTCGCCATGCTCGCCACAGCATTGTACGGAATATGGGTTCGTATCCCCTTCCGACGCAAACATACTATCAACATAATCACAGGCGAGACAAAGGTAATCGCCACGATTTCCCTGTATGCTTCCCGCATTGTCCTTCAAGGCTGTTTCCACAACTTCGTGCGTCTGTGAATCCACGAGCAAATACCCTGTGGGACAAGATAACGACGCCTCATCCCCAAGACATCCTGTCCAACGTCCATTTTCCTGGCAACTGAGCGTCTTCGTTACAGACGAAACTTCACCACACCCTTCAAAACACTGTCGCGACGTTTCTTCACTGTCAATGCTACACTCTCTTTGAGGAAGCGCACAGACGCCACGATAACCGTTCTCTTTGATACACACCTCGCCCCTCACAAGATCACAATCACTATCTTGTGAACACGATGCATAAATAGCCGAACAACCGCCTGCGTAAGCTGAACTCAAGGCGACAATTGCAAGAGAACACCAGAACTTAGCATGTTTCATATCGCTTCTCCATCATTCAAGAACACTTCTGTCTCGTTCATAATGTATCAGCTTTATGCCATTACAGGCAACATTATCAGCACTATCCCAAAAAGCATCGCCCCTGCTTATTTAGAGATGACCTCGATAACATACAGCACAGTTCCTTCGACGCGAAAACGCACCTCGAACGATGCAAAACCAAACCCATAAACGCGTGCCGCTTCATGTTGATACGCTGGTCGTGGATCCTCGGCCAACACCTCACACAGCGCTACATAAAGCGCATCACTTAAGCCACAAGCCAATGAACGCGGAAAAACAACTTCGAGCTTCCGCTGTCTGACACCTTCGGCAAAACCATTCACAGCATCCGGATGCGCATCGGTAAATGAAAGATAAGGTTTGATATCGTAAATCGGCGTCTGATCCATCAGATCCGCCCCAAAAACGCGAATCGTCATTCCATCTTCCGCGCTCTTTTCAATCCCCCCAAAACGGACACTCGATAGCGCAATGGCATTGGGGCGAAACGACGATCGCGTCGCAAACACGCCCATTCTCACATTTCCGCCAAGACGCGGCGGACGAACTGTTGGACGCCAGTTCTCCCGAACATTTTCCGAAAATCCCCATATCAGCCACAGGTGCGAAAATCCCTCAATTCCTCGCAATGCCTCCGCAACCCGATATTCCGGTTCAAAGACGATAATGGACGACAGTTGCTCAACCAGACCGCTTTGCCGCGGAATCCCCATTTTGGACGAAAAAGGTGAACAAATATGCGCAATCTGCTTTAGCGTGTACGTTTTCTGCTCCATAATGGTTGCCTGTTTATAACGATTGAGCATAATGCTCATGATTCTCTTTTTTGGGGCGCGTGCTTCTCCATCGGCTTCGCCTCCGTCCATACGCACGACGCGCCCACGCTATCTTGTCGGCTACGCCGACGGCGATACGCGTGGGCCTGCATCCACAGGGGATTCCGTTTTAATATGGCGTTTTAACGTACAAATGACATCCCCCTTCTTCACGGTTGCACAAGCACGATAGGCCACAAATTCTGCACACGCGTCTCCTTCGTAGAGAATGTCAATGCCGAGTTTCATCACTTCGATGATGGCCAAAAGCATCCCGTGGGAAACAAGTTCGCCGTGCGCACGAATCGGTCTACCCGAAACATCGTGCGTCCGCAAAAAACCATCGCAAGGCGCCAATACATGAAACTGAGACACATCCTCGTGCCTGGATGATGCGCTTTGGCAAGCATCCACATTCTCCACATTTTCCTGAACAGCTACCGGCGTGCCGTAGTCAACAGGCGTCTCATGCACCAAAAGACAGCGTATTCTGCCTTCACAGCCAGGTATAATGAGGCTGTAAAGACGACCAAAATGGCGAATACATCCAATGACACGCTGGTTTAAGGCTGTTTCCGACATACATGGGACAAACGTTCCCACGACTGGTGAACACCATTGTCCGCCCACATAAATTGCTTCCAAACTCGGCATCATCGTCAAGACTCCATTTGCTGCGGGGGCGTTGCGGGGGTGTCCCCCGCTATGGGGGTAGCGGCGTATGGCAACGCCAAAGCCGCGCAGGGGGCTACAGCCCCCTCAACATGCGTCTTAGAGCGTATCGTAAACCGTTTCATCTTCCAAGTCATAGAGGATCACAGCATTGGCCGAGGCTTCCGATATGACGAGGTAATGGATCGAACTGTCGATAAATAAAGTGGCACTCGTCGGTGCCGAACCGACAGTCGTCCCTTTTTGCGTAAATTCACTCTTCGTCGTGAATTCGTAAGCATCGTTTCGCCCCAACAAAAATGCGCTGTCCGGCAAACGAAGGCTGAAAAAGGCCGTCTCAATGTCGGGTTGATCGGGCGCACGATTGGGGTCAAGATTAAACCGAAGCGTCCCAAACGGCTGGATGGGATTATCGACACACATATTGCCCAAAGCCAGACGCCGGTTGACATAAGTTGAATTACTCGTGACAATCCATGCGTCACTGGCATGAAGCTCGAAGGGGAAAACACGCGGAAAACAGTAAAGCGGCGGAACTGTGACGACATCGCCTTCAACGCCTGTTGGTTCAATTTCAAGGTAAGTCGGATGCACGCCAGAAACCACCCATTCGAGTCTCGAAGC
>JAFOHE010000085.1 GCA_017421975.1 Pseudomonadota bacterium | reverse complement strand
CATAAATGAATTCAATGGCTTTTTCGCTGGGTTTGATAATGCGTTCATGCGTGACGAGGCTTCTACGCATGGGTTTGAGCTTCATGGCCATAATAGGTTTCCTTTTCAATGTTAGATGAATGTGGTGTTATCGTGGTGTACACGTGTTGCTGCAAAGAACTCGAGTTGGGGGGCGTTGCGGGGGTATTCCCCCCGCACAGGGGGTAGCGGCGTATTTTTTATGTAGGGACGTTCTGTGAAACGTCCCTACATAAAAAATAGCCGCGTAGGGGGATTTCCCCCACCGATGGTTTATTTTTTTAGCCAGGCAAGCGTTGCGCCGTCACCTCCTTCATAGTATTGCCCTGGGCGCGTTGTAGAAATAAGCGGTGATTTGGATAAAAAGTTGCGAATGGCATTTTTGAGCACGCCAGTACCATGACCGTGAATGATATAGCACATGGGTTGATTGTGCATTTGCATACTTTGCAAGAAAAACTCCGTTTTTTCGATGGCGTCGTCGCTGGCAAGGCCGCGAAGGTCGAGCGTATTTTCGGACATTTGAGGCAGAATAGGAAGTTGTGTCGATTCATCGACAGCATGGTTGCTTCCGTCTTCAGCAGCGGCGTGCGGTGCCGAATTCATGCGTTTGAGATAACGCGTAATCTTTGGATTGGCGTCGTCTTCGGGGAGGGGATAGCCGATGTCCTCAAGGTTGGCATGAACCTGAAGAACGCCGAGTTGAAGCGTCAGGCGATTGCCAGAACGCGAAAGAATGGTTGCGTTTTTGTGGTACTGGTGGAGCTGAACGCGTGCGCCTGGCTTGATTTCGTTTTCGGGCATTTTGGAAAAAGGTGGTGCCGTCAGTTCCGTAACAGCGGCTTGTTCACGGTGAACCTCTGTTTCAAGGTCAGAGATGGCTTGTGACAGCTCGTCGCGTGCCTCGCCGGATTTGGCAAAGGTTGAGCCCTGATAGGATTTTTGGCGCAGTTTGCGGATGCGGTTTTTGAGCTTGGCGATATGTTCACTGACGGATTCAAGGTCTTTGCCGAGTGCTTTGGCGACTTTTGCACGAATTTCTTCACGCAGTTTTTCGGTTTCGGCTTTGGCTTTATCCAGTTCTGCTTGCGTTTCACGTGCTTTTTCGAGCGCTTCATCAAGGATGACGCGTTGTTGCGAGAGTTTGGATATGGCCGTTTCGAGTGCCGATGTCGATTGTTCGTCGTACTGTGCGCGTGCGTCTTTGAGGATTTCTAGCGGTAGACCGTGTTGTGTCGCAATTTCGAAGGCGGCGGAGCTTCCGGGTTGACCGAGGCTGAGTTTGTACGTTGGGCGCATCGTCTCCATATTAAAAGTGACACATGCCGCCTGTGTCCAATCCATGTCGAGCGCAAAAGCCTTGACGTTTTCGAAGTGGGTTGTGACGAGCGTCGTTACGTGTCTCGCATGCAAGTAACGCAAAAGAGCCATGACAAGTGGCGATGCGTGTTCGGGATCCGTACCGCTAAAGGGCTCGTCGAGAAGAAAGAGCGAGGTTTCATCGGCAAACGGGAGCGCATGGGCGAGGCTCTGAACATGTGCGGAAAAAGTGGAAATATTGGCAGCGATCGATTGGTCATCACCGATGTCAGCGAAGACGTCGTCGAAAACGGGCATCGCTGATGAGGCGCCGGCACAAAGTGGAATACCGGCCTTGACCATGAGGGCAAATAAGCCAACGAGTTTGAGGTTGACCGTTTTGCCACCGGCGTTGGCACCGCTGATCACGAGCGCGGAAGCGGGGGGCGCAAGCAGGATGTCATTTGCGACGAGGACGGATTCAGGATCGGCAAAACGGCGCAGGGCGAGCAGGGGATGACGTGCCTGATAGAGTTCGATCTCGTGATCCGAAAGATCGGGGATGTGGCAGTGACAGTCGAGGGCAAACTGTGCCACGGCTGAGAGCGCATCAAGGTAAAGGCAGCGGCGCGTGTTCGTCACAAAGT
>JAFOHE010000084.1 GCA_017421975.1 Pseudomonadota bacterium | reverse complement strand
TAAATCTTTGACCATGTGCAAAGTCCCTTGTTTGTACGTCTTAAAATGGTCTGTTGAAAGATGATACTGGTACGCATCCTGATTGGCATAAATTTCAAGAATACGTATTTTGTTTGGATTCTCCTTAAGCTGCGTGGGAATAAGGCTAATGACGCCTGGTTCCTTTTTGATGGAAGCCGTACTTATCGCATTTGCCGCTTTAATATAAGCATTGAGATACTGTGGATACACCTCTATTTCGGCTAACCGGACAATCATTTTATCTGCATCTGCCTGGCCAAAGAAGAGTTTTTGTGCATTTTTATACAAGAAATGATCGAGATAGCGCGACAGTTCGCCATCGCGTGTGATTTCTCCCTGCAGACGCTTCAAATTCTCCTTTAGGACGGCAGGTGAACCATAGGGATAATCCGAACCATACAAAATATGGTCAGGCGACGTCACAGTGAGCATCATTTTAATCGTTTGTACAGAGGCAGCCCCAGCCAAATCATAATAAAGCCTGGACAGATTCTTTTCCCAATCTATCGGCTTAACCATACCGGCATTTTGAACCACGGGATAAATCGCTTTCATGCGCGGCAATGCCAGCGGAAGGTAAGCCCCACAATGGGGCACCACAACAGACAAGTACGCATAACGACTCAAGACATCGTTTGTCACCATATTGGCAATGGCACGCGTTGTTTCTGCAAGGTATTCCTGCAACGCGAGCGGCGTCTGATGCATCACCTGTTCATTATAGGGATCCGGTTTATGTGGATGGAGAATAATGACAGCCTGGCGTTCATTTAATACATCCATCAACGGATCAAGTGCAGGATCCCCCAAGTACTGCCCACGACTATTTGTTGCAAGTTTGATGCAATCCGCCTTCAAAACATCCAAAGCATATTCAGCTTCCCGAATAGCACTTTGAACATCAGGCAGAGGCAGCGTTGCACAGAACTTGAAGCGATCAGGATAACGATCACGAAGTGCTGCGGCTATTTCGTTTTCTTTTCGGATAATCTTCGCACTTTCTGCGGCATTACCAAAATAGGGATGTGGTGCAGCCATCGTCAATATCGATTGCCGGATCCCCACTTCATCCATCCATTGAAGATGCGCATCCAGATTCCATGTGGGAATCGGAAACCCTTCTTCAAGCGCTGCATGATGTGATGTCACGGCCTGAATATATTCCGGCGTGATAATATGGCTGTGAACATCAATGATGCTTTGTGCAAATACAGATGACACCATCATCTCCATATAAATAAAGAATACCAGGATCCAAAGACAGACAATCGATAATTTCATGGCCTTGCCTTTACTTCATTTCTTTTTCCCAATAACGGATCGTATTTAATCCCGCTCTTTGAGCGTACCATTCAAGTTTTTCGACATCCTCTGAATTCAACTGGATTTCCGAGGCTTTTTTGGCATCATAGACATGTTTTGTTTTTGTCGCTCCGATAATGGGCAGCGTGCCTTTTGCGATGGCCCATGCCATTGAAATCTGAGGGATGCCGACCTGATATTTATCAGCAATCTCCTTAATCTGGCCGTTGAGGATTTCGAGCTGAGGCAATAACGGATTATACACCTGTCCACGATCACTATTTTTGGGGAACGGGTGTTTTGTATCAAAAGCGCCTGTCAGAGCCCCCTGTTCAAGAACCATATAAGAGAAAAAGATCATATTATTCTCTTTACAGTAATCGAGAATGCCCGATGCTTCTGAGGAACGATTGATTAAACTATAGTGATTTTGGACAGCTGAGAGCGTCAGTCCTTCGGCAAGAAGAATCTCCTGTGCCTGTTTAATCTCCGCTAGATTGTGATTGGACACACCGATTTTTCCAATTTTCCCCGTCTTGGCAAGCGGAATGAGTTCTTTAATCCATTTCGGAGCGCCGACAGGATTGTGAATCCAATAAAAATCCATCTTATCAGTGCCAAGTAGATTTGCACTTGTTTGATACATCTCTATGACGGCGTTATCGGCCTGAAGATTCGCGCATTGAGGCGTAAATTTCGCAGAAATCTGATATTTTTCACGCAGCACAGTCCGCAGAAACTTCCCCATGACCTTTTCGGATGCCCCCATGCCATAGACATAGGCATTGTCCCAGAGGGTAAGCCCACAATCCATCGATGCATCAAAAACGGGGCGCAAATCGCTTTCCGTCAAAGTGTCACCAAACGTACCATCATTTCCCCAAGCCCATGCGCCAAGTGCAATCTTTGGAAGCAATAAATCTGTCATGATCCAACTCCTTATGCTTAGTCACCACGAAGAAAAAACTTTGTCATGCGCTCAAAAACGCTCACTGACACCGTGTCAGTTTTTAATTTTTGTAGCGCACAGTTGACACTGTGTCAACAGAAAATAAACACGACATCCACAAAGCTTACTATGGGGAATATGACACCTCCAAAGGGCAGTTTAACCGCATCCATGGCGCGTCCTTCGGCGAAATCTTAGCCTATCCCCAAGCAGCACCTATGCGCAAATTGCTGATGCGTATCCGTGCAAACGGATAGCATCAGGCTGGCGGCCGTATTGCCGCAAGGCAATAGGCCGACGCATCGGGCGTATTTGCAATGGTACAGACGTGCGGACTGCACGTCTGTACCATTGCAAATAGCCCGCGCCCAAACAAAAACGCATTTATATGGTAAAAAACTGTGAAAATTGGTAAAAGCTGAGCGGCTTTGGGGAGTCGCTGACTCGAGGAGGTACTATGGCAGATGAACAACATCAACATGGCGCAATTTGCGAGGTTTGTGAGCAGGACATGCTGAACGGCAAGGGCTGTTTCGCTACCATCATCATTGACGGCGTTGAATATCAGCGAATTCCGATGGGTGCCGAAGACGATTTTTATGGTGACGACGATATGTCAGATATAGGGCGGTGTGGCGACTGTGGTGCATGGCGCGGCCATTGCCATCACTGGGGATGTGACTGTGAGCGTTGCCCTATTTGTGGCGATCAACTTCTGAGCTGTGACTGTGGCGAAAAATTCGAATTTAAATAGACTGTTTGGGCAAAACGCCCGTGTATAAAGGAAATAGTAATGTCAAAATCGTTCGTATTTGAACTTGGTTGTGAGGATCTTCCTGCACTTCAGATTGGTATGGCCATCGACGCGCTGCGCGATGGCTTTGTTTCACGCTGCAAAGAAGCCCGCATTGAACTTGGCGAAGTGAAAGCGTATGCATCACCGCGACGTTTGGCGCTGTTAGTCGATAGCGTTGCCGATCGCCAGAGCGACCTTGAGACCTTAAAAGTCGGCCCCGCTGCGGCCGCATGCAAAACGCCCGACGGCAAATGGACACCGGCAGCGCTTGGCTTTTTGAAGGGACTTGGCGCAAGTGAAGACCAAATTGAAGAAGTCACGCAGGAGCGCAAAAAAGGCAAACCGATGCAGTACATTGCCGTCAAAGTCTGCGAAAAAGGCGATGATTCCCGCAAGCTACTCGGCAAAATCCTCGAAGACAGCCTTGCAGCCATTCACTGGGGCAAACCGATGCGCTGGTCAGACGAACCAACGCTCTTTGCGCGTCCCGTCCACTGGATTCTGTCCCGCCTCGGTGATGAAGTTCTGCCCGTCAAATTTGCGGGCGTAGAAGCAGGCTCGCTCACGTATGGTCATCGCTTTATGGCGCCTGCAGCCATCGAGGTGAAATCACCTGCCGAATACGTCTCTAAACTTCGCGACGCCAAGGTTTTGGTCGATACCGACGAACGCCGCGCCAAAGTCATGGAAGAAGCCTACGCCGCAGCTAAATCCGTCGGTGGTCACCTCGTCGAGAACCCCGAATTGCTCGAAGAAGTCGTCGAAATTCTCGAATGGCCGGTCGGCATCGTCGGTGCTTTTGACCCAGCTTTTCTTAAGATTCCGCACGAAGTCATCATCACAAGCATGGTTACAAACCAGCGCTATTTCAGCGTCGTCGATGACAAGGGAAACCTCATGCCGAATTTCGTCACGCTGTCGAACACCGAAGTTTATGACCGCAAAGTCGTCGCACGTGGCAACGAACGCGTTCTCGTCGCACGCCTCAAAGACGCTGAATTTTTCTATGCCGAAGACCGCAAGCACAACCTCGAATACTACAATGAAAAGCTCTCGCACATGCGCTATATCGAAGGCATGGGATCGACATTCGACAAGGTTCTGCGTGACGAAAAACTCTCGCAGACCGTAGCCGACCTCTGGAACGGCGACGTCAACAAAGAAAATGTCCGCCTCACCGCGCATTTCTGCAAAGCCGACCTCGCGACAAACGTCGTCTATGAATTTCCTGAAGTTGAAGGCATGATGGGCGATTACTACGGCCGCGAAGAAGGTCTGCCTGCCGACGTCTGTACAGGTATCCGAGAAACGTACAGCCCGCGTCAGGCTGGTGCGCCAGTTGCCAAGACACTGACCGGCGCCATCGCCGGCATCGCCGACAAAGTCGATACGATCACAGCGCTGTTTGCACTGGGCCGCATCCCGACAGGTGCTGCCGATCCGTTCGCCCTTCGCCGCGCTGCCAACGGCATCATGCGCACGCTCTATGAGCACCACCAGACGATGGCACTCGAACCCGTCGTCCGCGCAGCCATCGCATGCGTTCGCGAAACCGAAACACGCCTTGGCACGACGCCCAAGACGACCGATAACGATGCCCTTTGCGCACAAATCCTCGACTTCATGAAAACGCGCCTACGCTTCATGCTCCTCGAAAACCATGCCGCAGAAGTCGTCGATTCCGTTTTGGCCGTCTCTGAGCTTGCCGACGTTCCTGCCATCATTGGCCGCGTCGAAACCCTTTCACGCCATCGCAAATCCGAGATGTTCGAAAGCCTCGCCACGACCTTCAAACGCGTCGCCAATATCGTGCGCCAGGCCAAAGTACAAACTGGCAATGTCGATGAGAAACTGTTCGAGGACAAGTCCGAAAACACATTCTACAACGCCATTACGAGCGTTTCAGCGGCCTACCGCGATGCCATGGTAGCCAAAGATTTCGATTCGGCACTCTCCAAACTCGAAACGCTTCGCGCTCCGGCCGACGCCTTCTTCGATGCAGTCCTTGTCAACGCCGAAAACGACGCCGTCCGCCTCAACCGTTTGGCTTTGCTATCAAGCGTTCAGGGATTGTTCGATGTCTTTTGTGATGTAAGGAAGCTGTAGGATAGATAGATGTATCAGAGACGTGTCACGACACTAGAGACGTATCACGACACGTCTTTACTTTAATAGTTGTATATGTGGGTTGCGGTGGCTATCGGGGCGAACGCCCCGATACGCCACACGCGCCGTCCCTATTGCCGGTCGGCAATACGGGCCGGCCACCGCCGCTATTCGCAAGGCGAATACGCGGCGGTCTGTTGATTGAGGTGCCAATGCCGTTTGATCCGAATTTATATCACGAAAAATATAGAATTCCATCATCGCGTGCGGATTGGTGGGAATACTGCGAAGGTATATATTTTATCACCATTGTGGTCAAAAATCGGCAATATGCATTTGGTGAAATCAATCAAAATCCCAAAACGGGTGATAATCAAATGCATTTATCCAAATTGGGACAATTCGTGGATAATGAAATACCCAAAATCATGAATCATTATCCATACGCATATATACCAACGTGGGTCGTGATGCCTGATCATATTCATATGGTTATCATGATTGACG
>JAFOHE010000083.1 GCA_017421975.1 Pseudomonadota bacterium | reverse complement strand
CTTTTACCCCCGGCGTTGCCGGGGGCTACTCGCCCAAAGCCCTACGGGCTTTATATAATGCGTTATCTACAAACTTTGCGTGTATAGAAAAAACATACGAACAACTGGACTTGCATATTTCCACATCGTCATGTTTAGCTTGAGAATCCAGAGTATAAAGTTTCCCGTCCGCGTATCGCGTAGCGATAGCGGCGGGCGGGCGGCGTATCGGCGCAGCCGATAGCTGCCCATAGGCATGTGTCTCGACACATGCCAGGTGAGCCGTATGCGCCTGTGGCGCATAGGCGAAGCAATATTGAATTTATAATATGCATTTTGTGGAAGTGCGTTCGGATAATGTATAATAAATTTAATCCATGTATCATGTTAAATTATTATAAATAGCGGCCTGTGATACTTTGCTTGTTATTTTTAATATCATCGGGTGTACCGACGGCGACGATACGTCCGCCATCCTGTCCGCCGCCAGGGCCCATATCAATGATATAATCGGCGTTTCGAATCACATCGAGATCGTGTTCAATGACGATGACGGTTGCGCCGCGTTCGATGAGGTGTTCGAAGACGCGCATGAGCGTTTTGACATCAAGCGGGTGGAGGCCGATGGTGGGTTCATCGAAAATGAAGACTGTGTCGGACTGGCCTTTGCCCATTTCGCTGGCCAGCTTCAGACGTTGCGCTTCACCGCCCGAAAGGCTGGGCGTTTCCTCGCCGAGTGTGAGGTAGCCCAAGCCGAGATCATGAAGGACGTTGAGGCGGCAGTAGACGGTTTTGAGGTCATCGCACAGGTTCATGGCTTCGTCGATGCTGCAGGCCATGAGGGTTGGCAAAGAAATCGCTTTTCCATCTTTGCGCACGCGTTTGATGTTGAAGGCTTCTTTAGCATAACGGGAACCGCCACATTCCGGGCAGGGAATATCGACATCGGGTAGAAACTGGACATCGAGGCTGACGCACCCTGTGCCGTCGCAGGCTGAGCATCGCAAATTGCCGGTGTTGTAAGAGAAATCGCCGGCTTTATAGCCTTTTTCTTTGGCATCTTTGCATTTGGCGTACACCTTGCGGAGTTCGTCGTGGACATTGGCATAAGTGGCGACAGTGGATCGGACGTTGATGCCGATGGGTGTGGCATCGATGAGTTTTACCTGGGCAATGCCTTCTGCCGAAATGTGGGTGATGTGGTCCGGTTGTTTTTTGTTGGTGAGGAGGGCTTCGAGGGCGGGGATGAGACTTTCGAGGATCAGGGTTGTTTTTCCGGAGCCTGAAACGCCTGTGATGACCGTGAGCCTGCCTTTGGGAAATGAAACGGAGAGGGGGTTCACGGTATGGATTTGATTTGTTTGCAAGCGAATTTCGCCGTGTTTGAAGAGGGCGTCTTTGGGTGTACGTTTGCGAATGTCGCAGGTTTGTTTGGGGCGCAGGAAGGGGCCAATCATAGAATGGTGATTTGTGACGAGGTCTTGGACCGTACCTTCGGCGATGATATTTCCGCCACCGGCACCGGCTTCCGGTCCAAGTTCAATGAGCCAGTCTGCGTGGGACAACACCTGTGTGTCGTGATCGACGAGGATGATGGAATTGCCGTCGGCAACGAGATCGTCCATGACGCCCGTCAAACCTTCAAGGTTGGAGGGATGCAGTCCGATGGAAGGTTCATCGAGGACGTAGAGCACGCCCGTCGTTCGATTGCGCACGGCGCGTGCGAGCTGTGTCCGCTGTCGTTCGCCCGTGGAGAGTGTGGCAGCGGCTCTGTCAAGCGACAGGTAGGAAAGGCCGAGGTCGACGAGGCGTTTTGCGGTATGGTGGAAGGCTGTGCAAATGCTTTCTGCCATGGGGCGCATTTTTTGTGGCAGGGATGCGGGCACTTTGTTGACCCATGTGATGAGCTCCGATAGAGGCAGCGTACAGACCTGATCGAGCGAAGCGCCGCAGAGGCGGAGTGATCTGGCGCGTTCACAAAGGCGCGTGCCGTGACAGTCGGGGCAGATATCTTCTTTGAGGAACTTGTCGACGCGTTTCATGCCGGCATCGTCTTTGACTTTGTTGAGGGCGTTTTGTACGGTGGCAATGGCGCTGTAGTAGGTGAAATCCATTTCGCCTGCGCTGACGCTGTCTTTATTTTTGGGGCGGTAAAAGATATGTTTTTTGACCATGGGGCCGTCGTAGACAATTTCTTTTTCTTCTGGTGTCAGGTCTTTGAAAGGCACGTCTGTTCTGACGCCCATGGCGCGGCAGACATCGGTCATGAGCGACCACATGAGGCTGTTCCATGGTGCGACGGCACCTTGATCGATCGTCAGATGTTCATCAGGAATGAGCGTGCTTCGATCGACTGTTCGGATCATGCCGGTTCCGCCGCAGCATTTGCATGCACCACCACTGTTGAAAGCGAGATCTTCTGCGCCAATGGGCGGGACGGTTTCGCCACAAATGGGGCAGTGGATCTCTATTTCGGCGGCCACATCGAGCGTGGGTTCAAGGCGATGGCCGTTTGGACAGACGTAGTTTGAGAGGCGTGAGAACATCAGCCGAAGGCTGTTGAGAAGTTCTGTCATGGTGCCGAAGGTACTTCTGATGCCAGGAACGCCAGGTCTTTGATGAAGTGCCAATGCTGCGGGCACATACCGCACGTCGTCAACGGCAGCATTGGAGGCCTGCGTCATACGTCGTCTGGTGTATGTGGACAGGGATTCGAGATATCGCCTCGAACCTTCTGCATAGAGTACACCCAAGGCGAGCGATGATTTGCCGGAGCCGGATACGCCTGCGATGCCCACGATCTGATGAAGCGGAATATTCACATTCAGATTTTTGAGATTGTGAACTTTCGCGCCGCGTATTTCAATTTGATTTGGTATTGTGTTTTGCTCTTTTTTCGAGCGCATTTTTTAAGCCTCATCTTCAAAATAATGTCTGTAAGAAGACAGCGCAAGCCGTGCGATGTCTTAAAAGGTTTTATACAATATTTTGAGGCTTTGCTTCAAAAAACTTCATGAAAAAATAGGCGATATTTTTTGATCCAGACAATGCGGGACTGGACAAGATCGATAAAATATAAATATTAAAGATTGACAATATAGATGATAAGCGTTGAAAATGACAGAATGTTTTGTAGATTTATTGTGTCGGCCATGGTTATCGATGGTAGAGACATATCGCTTATGTGACAGTGGAGCATGCCCCACTGTCAAACCATGTATTGTCATTATCTATGTTAAGCACAATATAATCTGACAGCATGAATTATAAATGTTAATTTTATAAAATATGAATTCTGATCAAAAATTGAAGCCAACGTTATTGTGGTGGACATAGATAAAGAAACTATTGCATCTGAAAAGTGGTCATGCCCCTATAAAAGCAACATTTCTTCTAGAGTTATTAACGATGTCCACAAAATATTATTTTTCGATCGGTTAGGCATTGTGATTTTTAAAAGCTATTTTGAATATAGCAGAACCCAACCTGTTGGGGATGAAATGGAAACGATTGGTTTGATGACAGATCATGGACATATTGTTTTGTCGCAAGCATCTGCTTTTTCCAGCAAAGGGATGGGTATGAACGAGGGCATGTCAAATACGATGTTCAGGTAAAATTGGCAACGCTTCAAATTGTCTGAACATATTTGAGCGTGTGCGTGTTATTCTTTTGAAAAGTGCGCGTGTTCAAAAAAAATGCACTTTTTTCCGTAACAATGTGCCATTACGTGGCATAACTACATGTAGAAAATGGGGGAGATGTAAGTTTTGTCTTTCCCGTAACAGATGGATCGTTTGAGAGTGTTATCTTTATGGTTACGAAGCAACGAAACCTGATTCCAGAGTTTAATCCCATCGTCGGTGAACAGATGCAGACGACAGCGACGATACGCAATATTCGTTTTACGTCTTCCGATGGCACGTTTTGCATTATGGATGCGACGACGCGGAAGCGGAACAATTTTACGATGGTAGGGCCGTTGGCAGCCTTTAAGGTAGGGGATGAATTGCGCGTATCGGGTGTATGGGTGGATTCCCGATATGGCGTTCAGCTTCGCGTTCAATCAGCAGAAGTTGTGATACCGACGACGAATCTAGGTCTTATCAGTTTTTTGTCGAGCCAGATTCATGGCATAGGCCTTCGACTTGCCGAGCGCATTGTGGATCATTTTGGCGAAAACACGATTGATGTTCTCGACTATCATCCAGAGCGGCTTGTCGAGATTAAGGGGATTTCGCCGACCAAACTGAAGCTGATTAGCGAGGAATGGCAGGAAAAACAGACGACGCGCCAGGTTTTTGTATATTTGCAGGGGCATGGTTTGACGTATGAGCTTTCGGCGAAACTCGTGGCGCACTACAAAGACCGCGTGATACCTGTGCTTCAGCAGCAACCCTATTTATTGGCAAAAGACATTCAGGGGATTGGTTTTAGGCGTGCCGACGAAATTGCGCAGCGCATGGGATTTCCATTGGATTCTCCGATACGCATCGAAGCCGGCATTGATTATGCGCTTTACGAAGCCGAACAAAACGAGGGTCATTGTTATTTGCCTGTGGGTAAACTCGTGGAGAGTGCTTCCGAATTGCTTCAGATTTCGCGAGACAAAGTGGCGCCTTATATGGATGCATTGACGAAAAAGCACACGCTTCGCACGGAGATTGATGCCAATGGCGACCTCATCGTTTATCGTGCGCACATGTGGCGTCTTGAGAACGCCGTCGCCAACGAGATTGCGCGGATGTACAAGGCTTCTGATCGCACGGGGTCATCAACGGCGGCACTTGAGCAGATACGGCGTATCGAAAGTGAGATGGGAATTGCGCTTTCTGAGACACAGCGCAAGGCGGTACAACTCGCATTGACAGAAAAATTTATGGTGATTACGGGCGGGCCAGGTACCGGTAAGACAACGCTTGTGAAAGTGTTTGTAGCGGCGGCGCATGAGGACGAAAGAAACGTCTTTCTTGCAGCACCGACGGGGCGGGCTGCAAAGCGTCTTGAAGAAACGACGGGGCACGAAGCCAAGACGATTCATCGTCTGCTTGAATATGGTTATCGTGAGGATGCGCGTGGGGCGTTTCAGCGAAATAAAGACAATCCATTGCCAGAAGGTATTTATATCATCGACGAATCGTCGATGGTCGATCTGATGCTGATGCGTTCGTTATTGTGCGCCATACCGGATGCCGCGCAAATTGTCTTTGTCGGCGATGTGGATCAGTTGCCGAGCGTTGGATGCGGTACGGTGCTTAAAGATCTCATTGATTCCAATGCATTGCCTGTCGTTCGATTGGACACGGTTTTCCGGCAGGCGGAGCAGAGTTTGATCGTCAAAAATGCACACCGCATCAACCGCGGCGAGTATCCTGTGGTGCCTTCACATGAAGAAATGGCCGAAGCGAAATGTGAGTTTTTTCTGATCAACCCACGTCCTGAGAATACCGAAAATGTGATTGAACGCCTCGTTTGTGAAAAAATTCCGGAGCGTTTTCATCTCAATCCCAAAACCGATATTCAGGTTTTATGTCCGATGCGGCAGAATACGGGTGGTGTGGAACACATTAACCAGATTCTTCAGGAGCGGTTGAATCCTGATGGGCTTAAAATCCCCTATAAAAATGCGGATTTTCGCGTGGGGGATCGCGTGATGCAGCTTAAAAACGACTACGATAGGGATGTGTATAATGGTGATATCGGGACAATTCTCGAATACAATGCGAACAATGCGCTCATTGATTTTGATGGCAAGTGTGTGGAATACTCGAAGTCCAAATCCGATTTTGACAATCTGGCGCTTGCCTACGCCTGCACGGTACACAAATCCCAGGGTAGCGAATATCCAGCGGTCATCTGTGTGTTTTTGAAGAGCCAGAGCTTTATGTTACAGCGCAACCTCGTCTATACGGCGTTGACGCGAGCGCGCAAAATCGCCATTTTTATTACGGATCCCTATACGCTGACACGCGCCATACAAAATGATGAACCGGCGCGGCGTTATACCCAGTTGTCGCGGCGAATTGCTGCAGCACTGGCGGAGCCGTAGAGCCGATATTGAGCTAAAAAACGCGTTGGGGGCGTTGCGGGGGGTACCCCCGCTGAGGGGGGCGTGGCGTATGGCGCAGATGTGGGCGTTGCTATCGGCAAAGCCGATACGCAACGCGGCGCGGCTTCTCGCTTTGCTCAATACGCCGCGCCATAGCCACGTGGGGGGACGCATCCCCCCTAAACCAGGCATTAGTAAATGGCCAAACCCTGTTTGGCTTTCGCAGAATTTTTCTTTTTGTTGGTTTTCTTTTTGGCTTTCGCCTTTTTCTGAGCTTCTTCTTCCTGCTGTTGAGGCGTGCCATTGATGGTGGCGAGATCGGCTTCGGAAAGGCCGGCAAGTAAGTTGACTTCGGTCTTTTTGCCGAGAATGGCATCGACGCTGCTATCGACTTCTTCGTTGTCATCAGCGGTTAACAGATCAATATCTGCGCTGATTTCGGGGCCGCTGTTGACGGACTCATAGTAGCGTTTATGCTGTTCAACGAGGGGCTTGGACGTCGCTTCTTCGGAGAATACCATCAGGAACGTGCTGTAAGAGGCATATTTATTTTTGACGTTGAGGATTGTCGATTTATCTTTCCAGATGGCTTCCATGAAATCGCCTTCGTCAGTCCAGACTTCGTCGTAAGCTCGTCCATATTTTTCTTCGGTGGTTGCGCAGAATGTGTCGAAGGCAATGGGGCCGAGGTAGTCGGAATCGTAGACGATTGCGATTTTATAGAGCTTGTCGTTGAGAAAGAAGAAATACTTTGTCGCAATTTCGTCACGCTGTGTGAGCATGGATTCGTTGTTATCCGGCATAAATTCTTCACCGACGATGGAAACCGAGAGACTGGCGACGTTATCTTTCATGAGTTGCGTATAGGATTTACGCATATTTTCAGCACGTTCAGAGTAGTTCTTTCGCAACATATCGGCGTAGGATTCATCGAGCGTGCCTTTTACTTTGGCGCGATAGTCTTCGTTCATTTTTTCGGTGATACGTTTCATGACGGTTTCGTGATCCATTCCCCAACTGAGATTGCCGAGGATGTCTTCAACAGAAGCTTTGTCATTTTTCTTGGCTTGAACATCTGCTGGAGCGACAGTAGTCACGACGGCACTTACAGCAAAAGTGAGGCAGAGAGCGAATGCAATGTGAGAAAATAAGCGACGCATATATTTTTCCTCCTATGGAATCAGTTTCATCTCAGTGACAGATCCACGCATCTTGTGAATCACACATACACGTTTTTGAAGCAAGTGCAAACTGCTTACCGAAATTTAATCTTTTTTAGCGTAATCTTATTTTTCTGCATAAGCAGAAAGCATTTGTTTTGCATAATCGGTGTTTCCGCTTTTTTGAGCAAATTTACGAAGCCAACGTAAGCCTTCGTCGCTTCCGAGTTTAGCGGCGGCATCAGCGGCGGCAATGCGCATTGTTGGTTCACCGAAGAAGCTGCCAGCAATACGTAGGAGATCTTCAATGCAACGTTCGCTACCATATTGTTTGAGGGCCAGAATTGCGGGATAGCAGAATCTGTCCTGGTAGAGGGAACGGATGAGATCGGGTTCGAGTGTGCGGTGTGTGGCTTCGTCGCCGAGCGTTAGTCGAGCCAAAAGTGTGTGGAAACCTTCGATGCCACGGGCGTGCGTCGCATGTGTCGCCAATTTGGAGGCTCCCCAGTGGGGAGCGAGACGTGCGATCGCCTGAATGGCTATGATGCGAACTTCTTCATCGGTAGCTTCGAGGAGTGGTGGCAAAGCTTCTAAGTAAGCGGGATTGCCGTCATTTTGAAGTTCCACAAATACGATGGCCTGGTACTGTAAATCTGAGTTATCCGTGCGAAGACACTTCTCGGCAAAGCGAAGGCATTGGTTGTCGGGAACGTTTTCAAAACGTGCGAGAAGCGACAAAAGACCAATGCTTAAAAGCGTTGTCGTTGCTGGATTTTCGGGCAGGTGTTTGGCAATGACGTTTAACCAGCTTGCATTAGATTGGAGTACTTCTGCTGATAATACGTCTAAAATGCCTTCTCGCAAATCTTTATATGGTGATTGAATGAGTTCTACGAAGAGCGTTTGCTGTTCTTCGGATTTTAGTGATGCAAATTCAAGGATTGCTTTTTGGCGAATCAGGGAACTGGGGTGATTTGCCATCTCAAGGATAGGTGTCGTCATTGGGGAAACCTCCTATGAAACGCCGTATTTACGGCATATAAATGAGTGTTCGCGCAAGACACAAAAAAAGCCGACATTTCTGTCGGCTTTTCAAACGGAGGCGAAGGGATTCGAACCCCTGGAACCCTCACAGGTTCAACGGTTTTCAAGACCGCCGCTATCGACCACTCAGCCACACCTCCGTCGCTCCATATACGAAATATGCACCCCTTTGGCAAGATTTTTTTTCAAAAAAAATAAAATTTGTTCCATGATGATGATTGCCACAGTTCCCCTCAATTGGAGAGACGGATTTGGGGGAGGCCAATTAGCGTTGAAGGCACAAAAAAACCGCAATCTTGCGATTGCGGTTTTTTTTTAAGATTCATGCAAAGGCATTAGTTGCCAGCCACCTTCTTTGGATATTCGATGATGAGGCTCTTCGAAGAATCGTTTGTGGAGAGATTAATTTGAATCGGGGAACCTGTACGAATGTAGCAGTAGTTCGATTCATAATCGACCCTGTAATCTTCACCTTCAACGAGGTATTCAATGTCTTCTTCGGTCGGATTTTTGACTTTGTTGGTGTCGATGGTTCCGACAGCGACCTGGAATTCGTTGCAAAGGTAATATTCGCGATCAGAGTTCGCGAGATAGGCTTTTGCACCATTACATCCACGGAGACAACCACAAGCTGCACCAGGATTGCTACGCGGTTTTGTAAGATCGTAGCCACCACCATTTTCTTCGTTGCAATCTTCGATTTTGCAGGTCAACGGTGCGGATTCGGTACAAATTGTGTTGACAGCTTCACCGATGCGGGTACCGATAACGCCAAGAACAGGACCGAACTGAGCGTTTGTACCATTGTCACCGGCTTCACAAACGATATTGGAATCGGCATTTGCGTTGTTGCTTGCGGTCATGAATTGTTCATTTTTGCAGCAAATCGGTGCGTAAATGGGATCATTATTGAACATATCGGCAAAGAGCTGATAACGATAGCTCTGGTTACCTGCAGAACCACACCATGTTTCAGGGAAGGTTGAGTCATAACGGAGACCCTGGTCACGGTTGATGATATTTGCGACGATGACATCGGCTTTGGCGAGTTCACGAATTTCGGCTTCAAACTGGCCAGGCGTCATGTTAGCAAAGTCGGCACGGCTCTTCTGATAAGCAGTACGGTTGCTTTCGATGACGTAGTCGATGATCTTTTCGAAATAGTAGCTACGCGGGACGAGACGTGGGGTTGACTGGTAGGTAGCACTACATTTGGAAACATCGTACTGAATATTGGCACCAGCCGGGCAGACATCGACGATAAGATTACCATCTTCATCAAGCGGGTTACCGTCACTGTCTTTAGTCGTGCTTTTGGCAAGCGCTTCAAGGTAATCGCTGTGTTTCGTGAGACAATAACAAAGCGCTTCGCGTGCAGTATTGTCACCTTGAACACACCATTCTCTCAAAAGGTGTTTTTGACCTTTGTATTCAATCGGCTGACCACCAGCGGCTTCGATAAGAGAACCGTCTGCCGTCGTATAGGTAATGGAGTCACGTTTGCTAATTGTGCAGCTGTCTTCGATATTGCGTTCTGTTTCACAGCGTTTTGTATCGCCCGTTTTGCTGCCGAGAATGCTTTGACCATCGGCCTTGGTAAGGCCGTCTGCAAGCGTCGCATAGCTGTCAATAACCATGGAGTCGCTACAGTCATTTTCGTCGGTAACAAAAACGATAGATAAAATAGAACCAGGACGTTTGAATCGGGCAGGATCTTCCACTGATGTGCCGAGATACGTTGCAAGACCTTTCCACATCGTCGAAAGACCACGCTCAATAGCTCCACCAGAGGTGCCTACCATTGCTGAACATCGGAAAATATCACGTACCCACTCCGATTTCTGGGCATCCGTGTAATTCTTGGGAATGTCTTCACTCTGAATCCATGGCTGCTTCGGATTCTGCTTGAAATAATCGCTACATTTCTTCTCAAGTTCGCTCTTGTAAGACGCTGAAAGTGCATTCTTCTCAAAGAAATCCGTGTCAAAGGCCGTCATCGTGCTAAACGTCGCTTTCTCGGCCATGATATTTAGGTCATCTGTCGTGACAACACCAATACGGAAATTCGCACCGGCCTTCACAAGCTTGTCTACGAACGTCGTAAAGTTCGCATCAAGGTCGCGCTGCTCTTCCGCCATCGAGTTCGAATTATCGATTACGAATAGAATGTCGACCGCTCGGGCATTGCCGCTGCCGGATATCTGCTTCTTACCCGATATCAGCGATGAGGAAAAAAGCTCTATCTCATGATCATTACACGCAAGACCGCTCACCAACGACCCTGCTGCTGCTGCCATACATCCAATCGCCAACAACTTGTTCTTTATTCGCATCTTATACTCCGTGAATGACTGCCTGGCTTCTTCGGTTCCTTCGATTCTGGCGAAAATAATCAAGTTTTTTACCTTCGGTAAAAAAGAATACGCCCTCGACCTTCTGTTTATTAGCATATCAGGCTTCGATTGTAAAGCCGTTCAATCTTATAACACTGCACTCACTACACCACTGAGCGGCTTCAGACAATTCAACTTGCTCATTGTCACGCTCGGCGTTAACAAACATGACGTAAAATTTGAATTCTTCAATGGCTCAAGATCTTGGCGCATCTTATTAAGCGTCTTTTCATCAATCTCGTTGTTGTTGAGACGCTGTACCGTCTGCTTCACTGCTTCCGTCACAAAGGCTTCGCGCTCATTGCAATATGTTGTCAACGCTTGCGCCAACTTTTCGCAGTCCGCTTCCGAATTCATGATCTTCGTCACTTGCTCAGCATAATCCACTACCGTCTGCTCAGGGGTGTACACCTTGTCTTTGATCATCTGGCAACCACTCAGACTCATCGAAACTATGCCTATTATCCATACGCCTAAAAGACGCTTCGTTGTTCGTTTCATCGCTTCACCTTCGCTCTATTTATTTATCAATGATACTGTTCAAAATGCTTCCCTCAAACGCTCAAGGATGCTCTGATGAAATGTGGCATGACTCGGCTTCGTTTTGCGTAGAACCATTTCCCTTCCAAAAAATAAAAGAGAATAAACGTTCAGATTTTTCTTGGCGCGTGACACTAAAAACGTTGTCCACCTTCCGCCATGTGTTTCATAAGGCGCGTAAAGAGATAGACGCCGCCAGCCAAAATAATTACACCAAGAGTCCAGTGAACAAATATACATGCTAATGCGCCACCACCAAGACAGGCAACGACGCCTACCTTCTCCAGCGATGTCTTTCGTTTCAAATCGGTTCCCATACGTTTCCCCTTATATATCACGCTTTTTTGCTCGATAACTAGCGTTTGACCGCCTGTATCAACTTCAATACTGCAAAAATAATTACACCAAAAATGACCAGCGATAAAATCACCCTAACGATGCTACTCAGTAGCTTGAGGATAATGACAATTGCAACCACGCCGACGGCAACGATCGCAACGGTGCCGCCTACACGTTTCATACTTGTACCCATATTCTTGATGTGACTCCTTTGACGTTTGGTTCATTAGATCCAAAGATGCTTGGATTCAAACGACAAAACACTTACACCATATATGGATTAGGCGCGTTTGTCCAGTACTTGCATTGACCTTAGTTCGCTATGGCTATAAAAATAGCAATCACAATGATGCCAAGCGCACACCCTAAAATAAGGCTCATATCGACAATCCCAAAATGATGCAGAAGAATGAGTATCGATAGCAGGAATAAAATGGTGCCGATAACAATGGCTGTCTTCAAAAAAAAAGTCTGTACAGACGACTCTTTGCGATCTCGCATATACTCTCCTTATAGTGACAATGACGAAAGTGTTGCTAAGTAAGCGTTTCAGCCGCCACGCTTTCACATGGATTTAGCTAAAAAAATGATGTCGCTCAGACGCTTTCCGTAAAAAGGAAATATGCCTTCCGACAAAACGGTAAAATTTAAAAGAATGAAGACTGAAATAGGATAGCTAAAAACCGACGGGGTCATCTTACGGGTTCATCTTGCTAGACGCAATGCGTTATATCCAGTATACACCCAATCGGCATCTTGCCGTTACTTTCTTTCACAAGGTTGTTCCATGTCCAGATTTGTCAAAAAATGTCTCGATCTTATTCCTTCTGCAATTGCCAGCCGAATCTTTGGCGCTGTTTCAGATATCCATTTTCCCGCGAAACTCCAGACGAACATCAATAAAGCTTTCGTCTCCCTCACACACATCGATATGGACGAAGCCATTAAGCCCGTTCAGAATTACGCTACGCTCAACGAAATCTTTACACGCCAACTTAAACCCGGCGCACGCCATATCTACGATTCTGATGTCATTTCCCCCGTTGATGGCCGGGTCAGTGCCTTCGGACGCGTCGATGGTAACATCCGCCTTTACGTCAAAAAACAACACTTCGATATCAATGAACTCGTCGGAACTACAGCCGCTCAGACTTGGCTCAAAGACGCTTATTACTTCATTATATATCTCTCCCCAACAAACTATCACAGAGTTCATGCCCCCCTCTCCGGACACGTTACGCACGCAAGCTATGTCCCCGGGCGTTTGCTGCCTGTCAACCGCCTGGGGCTGGCACTCACAGATGAACTCTTCCCTACAAACGAACGCCTCACGACTTTCATGGAATCCAACGACGGACATCATGTTGCCATCGTTAAGGTCGGTGCCACGTGCGTTGGACGTATCTCCGTGACCTACGACCTCAATAAAACAAACGATGCGCTCAATCGTAAACCGTATTACCGCGAAATCTATGATGCCGAGTACAATGTCGGCGAAGAGTTGGCCACTTTCAACCTCGGAAGTACCATCATCCTCTTTGTCGAAAATAAAAATTTCAAACCTTCACCTCTCCTTACCCTCGAGCAACAAATTCGTATGGGTGAACCACTTGGCCGATTCGAAAATGCCATCGGTGATGCTTGATCGGGCTTGTTGATGTGGGGGCAAAGCCCCCTGCGCGGCTATGCTTGCCGTGACTGCGACATACATGCAGTCACGACAAACATACGCCGCTACCCCCGTTGCGGGGGGATGCCCCCCGCAACGCCCCCCCCGCGTTTCTTCGCATAACGCCTTTTTTCGCCTGCAAAATCATGTCACCGCAAAATTTTTTATGGGTTTATGTGAATAAATGCAAAAAATGCCGTTTTTTATCTGAACATTGAAAGAAAATGCGTAACAAAACGATTTCGGATGGCATTATAATAAGTGGGGGTTAACGTCTACACACTACATGTAGGTGTGAGACTAATTCCCACGCCTCAAGGCAGTCAGCCGCCTTCTGTTAAAAAAGTATGTTCATATAAAATATTTTTCTTCTTTTCCGCTTTGGTGAACAATCTTCTTTGCTTTCCTTCATGTGATTGCTGCACAAGCATGGCTAAACAAAGGCCTGAATCGTGATTTCGCTTCAACAATTTGTCTGGCAACCACTTGCGTAAGCGCGTTAAGATTGATATAGTGACACAGTGTCATTTGTCTTCGGAAACGATGCTCGCGTTACAAGATGTAATGATGTACAAAATGGGATCTGCTTTTACTTAATTGTGCCGGATAACCATCACGTGCGCAAAGATGCGGCTTTTTGAGCATAGTTTACCCTCAAAACTGACAGATACGCGTTACAAGATGTACCAAAATTAAGAGGAACTGCAGACTTTTCGCTAAAAAGGAGTATTCTTATGGGTTGTTTTATTGTTCCAACGGTAGGGGCTGTTGTTTCTCATGTTTGCGAAAAACGTATGAAAAAAAGCGAAAAACATGGGCAGGGACACATCGCTTTTTCAACGAAATTGGGTTGGTTGACAAAATTACTTGCCGGCGGCGCTTTTTTGCTCGCTTTCGAACACGTTTGGCACGGTGAACTCGTGCCTTGGTTCCCTTTCTTGACGGCAACTTCTAATCCTGCAGATACGGCTGAAATGCTTCGCGAAATGGCGACGGCGGGGACAGCTATGCTGGTTCTTTGCATTGCCGTGTGGGGCGTTATGTTGGGTGTCGCGCATCACCTCGAAAATAAAGCCATCGCCGCAGAGGAAAAGGTATGACGCTGCTCATAACGGTTTTCGCGGCTGTCATTTCAACCATCGTATGGTACACGCATGCTCCGGAAGATCTCTATCGTACTCGGACACTCTGTTTCATGTTCTGGGGCGCGTCGTTGATGTGGCTTGTGGACGCTGTATTTGAATTTGTGAAGGATGGCGCTTCCTATTTCACACCCGCTCCTTCAGATATGCTCAATGATACGTTCCTCGGCTTCTCTGTCGTGGCTTTGGGACTCGTCGTTTGGACAATTGATCTGCTCGTTCATGATCCCAAAAAAGTTGTTAAGGCAGCGATACTCAAAGCCAATCAAGATAAATCGACTGAAGCCCACAACGCCTGATCATTATCTCGCACACATGGTGCGCGATGCATTTTATTGTTGTGGACACAATGAATGAGAACATCTCTCCCCCTCTCTTTTAGAGATGGGGCGGGAGATGAGGCTGACGCCTTGACGTGTAAGGGGGAACGCAAGCGTAAACCCTCTCCGTGAGAGAGGATGCCTGCCTTAAGGCAGGCGGGAAAAGGGCTAAACAATCGCGTTAGCCGCTTACGGCTGCTGTTGGCCTTGCTGCGCTTGTGCTTGCGCTTCCTGTTGTTTTTTGGCTTCTTCAGCGGCGCGTTCTTCTGCTTCTTTGGCATAACGAATGTCGCACCAGGAGCGGCTTAGCGGCGATAACTTTTCAAGCATGGCGTCGAGTGTCTCCTGCGTGGCATCCATATTTGATGATACGACGCTTGCTTCATCAAGAACCGGACGCGTGCTGCTAATAAGCTCTTCCGATGCGCGGTCGCTTAATTCACGCATCATGCGGTCAATGCTAAACATGAAGCTTTGAATCTTATTTCGCGCCACCTGAAGCGCTTTGCGGGCTTCGTCTTTTTCGGCTTCGGCTTCCGCATTCGCAATGGCTTGCGCAATTTCATCGTCGCTCAGACCACCAGCACCCATCAAAACGAGCGATTCCGTCTTATTTGTCTTCTCGTTCGTTGCGCTCACCTTCAAAACACCGTTGGCATCAATCTCAAACGTGACATCGATTTTCGGGACAGCGCGTGGCGCAGGTTCGATGTCGGTGAGTTCAAATTTGCCCAAAAATCGATTCTGCTCCGCAAATTTTCTTTCGCCTTGATAGACGTCGATGGCTACAGTCGTCTGATTGTCGGCTGAAGTGCTAAAGATCTTCGAGCGCTTCACGGGAATCGTCGTGTTCCGCTCAATCAAGGATACCATCAGGCCACCATTCGCTTTGATGCCGAGCGTGAGCGGTGTAACGTCGAGCAAAACGATGTCATGGACATCACCCGAAAGAACGCCGCCCTGAATGGCTGCGCCGAGAGAAACGACTTCGTCAGGGTTAAGCGAATGGTTCGGCGCTTTGCCAAAGAATTTTTCAACGGCTGCCTGGACAGCGGGCACGCGCGTTGTGCCGCCAACGAGGAGTACTTCCTGAACATCGCCTGGTTTGAGATTGGCATCGTCAAATGCGCGTTTGCAACAATCGATGCTGCGATCGATCAAATGCGCCATCATCGATTCAAGACGGGCACGCGAAAGCTTGGTTTGAAGATGCTTCGGCCCCGTTTCATTCGCCGTCAAAAACGGGAGATAAATCTCCGTCTCAATCATCGTCGAAAGCTCTTTCTTCGCTTTTTCTGCGGCTTCTCGCAGGCGTTGCAAAATAAGAATGTCTTTCGATACATTGATTCCCGTAGAAAATTCAAATTGACGAACCAGATCATCGACGATAAGTTGGTCGATATCATCGCCCCCAAGATGCGCATCACCATTCGTGGCAAGTACTTCAATCACGCCATCGCCGAGTTCGAGGATGGAAATATCAAACGTGCCACCACCAAAGTCATAGACGGCAACTTTCTGGTTTTTATCCTGCTTGTCAACGCCATAAGCAAGGGCCGCTGCCGTCGGTTCGTTGATGATGCGGCGAACTTTCAACCCCGCGATCTCTCCGGCAACTTGCGTGGCACGGCGTTGCGCATCATTAAAATAGGCTGGTACCGTGATGATGGCTTCCGTGACGTCGTGACCGAGGTACTTTTCGGCTTCAACTTTGAATTTCCTAAGGATCTCTGCTGAAATCTCGGCTGGACTGTGTAATCTTCCGTCAATCCGTACGCCGAGATCGCCATTCAGCTGATCACACGTCTCATAAGGTACTGCGGCGCGTTCTTCAGGTGTCGTCTCGTCAAAACGACGTCCCATAAAACGTTTGATGGAATAGATGGTGCCCTTGGGATTGATGATGCTCTGACGTCGCGCCATATCGCCGACGAGTATGCCCTCTTTCTCTGTATAGGCCACGACCGATGGTGTCGTTCGCGAGCCCTCTGCATTCGCAATCACGACGGGCTTTCCGCCTTCAAGAATGCTCAGTACCGAATTTGTTGTCCCAAGATCTATGCCGATGATTGATCCCATATTCTCTCCATTAAATGTGGTTCATAAAGGTGTTAACGGCAACGATTGCGTTGCCGCTTCAATGACGGAGGCGAATCCTAGACACCTTTTGGATTGCGGCGAGTTTTTATTTTCACAAAACGATTCTCCTCGTCTTCGCTCGTATGGGCACTTCGGATACGTCTGCGCTTCAAATTAACCACCGCATGCCCTGTAAGGCTTTGCCTGGCGACCAAAGGACTGATGCATGGTGATATGGCATATATTGGATGACGCCACGAGCATTACATAGCATCCAATCCACATAACTTAATACGTTCATGAAAAACATAATATTTTATAAATATAAATGGATTTGGCAGATGATGAGAATAAATGTAGCATATAAAATATATTTTTAATGTTTTCGGGTAGCAATCTTATATCAAAATACGATGTGTGCTGCTTTTTTATGGTTTGGCGGGCTAGCGCGCCTTTGGCATGCGCTACGCCCGCTTGCGCCTGGCTATGTGCTCGCCGCTCACGCGTCTGTGCGCATACGCCAGGCGTGCGCTATGCGCTTATGTGTTCGGTGTTAACGTGTGCCTGCAATAGACGCAATAATCCATCTTCCCACGATTTTGGCGTTACGCTTCAGTGACACTCAAAATGCAGACGTTTCGCATGCAAATACATCTGAAAAACTCGGATTTTGTTTCAACACGATGGGGCGCCAAATTCCCCTTGCTGCAACGATGAAAGTCAGGATTTAGGGGATGGGGCGCATGAAAAAGCATTTAATTTTTTACGAGAAGCGTGAATCCTCTCTCGTGTTGCGCATGTTGCGTATGTGGGTGTTCGAAGCTTTATCCGCATCCCACAGCATTGCAGATGTAGCAAAACAGAATACTGTTCATGATAATTATCTAGGCAGATAAAAAAATTAACCTGAACATACACTTTTTTTCGTAACAAATGCAGAGATGT
>JAFOHE010000082.1 GCA_017421975.1 Pseudomonadota bacterium | reverse complement strand
TCATGTCATTGGACAGGACGTTCCATGTCATTGGACAGGACGTTCCATGTCATTGGACAGGACGTTCCATGTCATGCTAGTAGGGACGTTCCATGGAACGTCCCTACTAGCATGACAAACCGTATTTCAGGTCAAAATGATGAAAAGGTCTGTGATTTACGATATAATTAGCCTCGTGCTTCTGGTCCTTGGCCTCACAAGTTGTATGACTTGCGGTTGGTTTGGGCTTCAGGGCAATTGGAAACTCGCCTGCCTTTGTGGCGTGCTTGGTCTTGCATCGCTAAGGCTTAGTCATGCTTTTGTCAGGACGGCAATCGCTGTTTCGGGTAGATCACGTTAGTTCTCTTGCCAAGGTCATATTTTGTGGAACAGGTGAGTACCGTGTTCCGATGAATGACGAGATAAGGCTTGGCTGTATCAAATATGGATTTTTGAAAGATCATGTTCAGGTATCGTTTTTTGTTGAGTATTGGCGTTTTATGTTTCGTTCTATTTTCGTGTAACGATCCATCTGACATGTCCGACAACAAGAAGCAGGAAACGGTTTCTGTCAGCACGCAAGGTGAGCTTCCTGAGCAGACGCAGGCGCTTCTTGATGAAGAGTGGAACTTGTATCGCACGAAGCATGCGGAGCTAAGTGAAGCGACTGCACGAAAGCAATTTAAGGCGATTCAGTTGTTAAGTGCGCGTGCACGTACAAATATGGCTCAGGATGCTGAAAAGGCAGGTACATGGGCGCTTCGCCGAGCCTTAGCAAGACGATGGTTAAAGACGCGCATCGAAGATGTGTTTAGTCCCGAGAGTGTGGACGATAAATTGATTCAGGAAGCGATTGATGCGTATGCTTTTGAGAGTGGTCATCCAACTCTTGTGACGGCGAGTCATATTCTCATCATGACGGATGATGGCTCGACAGAAGAAGAGCGTTTGAGCATCATGACGTCGGTACACGCGCGTCTGGCAACACTATCCGAAGTGACGGATGAAGCGCTTGCAGAAGAGGCTGTGAAACTCATTCGCATGGGGTATAAAGTGGATGTTAATACGGATCTTGAATTTCCGCGTTATCCGATGCAGGCATTTTTGGGTGAGCAGCTTCCTTATCGAGCGGTAGTGGAACCGTTTGCGGCAGCAGCTTTTTCGCTTGACGATGCGCATCCGCTGAGTGGTGTCGTCAAATCAGAGTTTGGATACCATATTATATTATTTAAAAAACGCACGGAAGGTAAAAAAGCGAAGTTATCAGATATTCGCGATTATATGGTTTCGAGGATTGTTGCTCAAGGACGTAATATTGCTGCATCACAATTTATATCTGAAGTAGAACAGCAATCGACGGTTTTATATAATGAAGAAAAAATAAAAGAAGCAATTGCACGACAATAGAATTTGTTTAGAAGTCTGGTATGGCAGCGTATTGAGCCGAAAGGCGAGAAGCTGCCGGCGTTGCCGTATGCTTGCATAGGCAACGCAACAAAAGATTATTTATATTCGTGTTTATAATAATAATAGGTGCCATAGCCATTTGCTCCTGCTTTCATATCGTTGAGAATGACGCCGAGAATGGGTGCATTGACACCTTCGAGGAGTTCGCGTGTGCGAACGAGCAAAGGAAGAGGTGTTTTATTGGCGCGAGCGATCACGGCGACGCCATTGACGTATTGAGAAATGATGAGTGCATCGCTGACGACAGTGACGGGTGGCGAATCGATAATAATAAAATCATATTTTTCACGAAGTTTATCGAGCAGGACTTTGAAATTATCGTTTTGGAACAGCTCAGCAGGGGATTGTGGTATTTTTCCGCATGGGATTAAATCAAGGTTTTGGATTTCAGTATGACAGATTGAGTTTTCAAAAGTGGATTGTTTTTGAATAAGCGTTGCGAGTCCGATATCTTGGCGGATATTGAGCGCTTTATATAAACGGGGTTTTCGAAGATCGGCCTCAAGGAGAACGACGCGTTTTCCGGCAGCAGCGCTTGTGACAGCGAGATTGAGGGATGTCATGGTTTTACCATCATAAGGCTGAGCGCTAGTAACGAGTAGAATTTGCGATTCAGTTTCAGGTAAGAGAAAAGAAAGTGTCGTTCGTAGCGTGCGGATACATTCAGAAATAGGCGAATGAGGGTGTTCAATAATAAACCTGTACGAATCGCCTGTGGTAAGCACGCGGCTTGATCTAAATTTAGGTACAGAACCAAGGAAAGGCATACGTGCACGCGTTTCAATGTCAGCTTGAGAACGGACGGTGATATCAAGCAGTTCAAGTAAAAGAACGACGAAGATACCAAAACAGAATGCCGCCATGAGTGTGATGAGGCCATTTAAAACAATATTTGGACTGACAGGATTTCGTGATTCAATGGCGCGGTCAATAATACGAATATTATTGATCTCGAGCAGGCGATTGAGGCTGACTTCGTTTAGTTTGCGCTGTGATTCGCCGAAGAGACGTTCTTGTTCAGTTTTTTGCGTTTCAAATTCTTCATATAAAAGCCTGCTTCGTAAAGAAGCTCGTTGAGTCTCATAGCTGTCATAGGTGTCATTGAAGCGAGCTTAAGTACCATTGTGTTACCTGCAGCGATACAGCAG
>JAFOHE010000081.1 GCA_017421975.1 Pseudomonadota bacterium | reverse complement strand
TTCAATTATATCATTTTGTTTTATATTTAACTATTGTCATCTTTAGATTTATGTATGCGTTCAAGAAATGATGTGGAGGTTATGCCGAGGCTTGTGGGGAAATGCTGAGAATTGTATGTTTATGGATTGTAGTTTTGATATAATTTTTTTTCAAATCAAGCCAATGTAATTTCCTTTTACCATTAACGCGTGGGCTAGCCTATCTGGAGGGGGGCGGGGCGTATTTTCATTTTTGCCATCGAGACTCGAGACGTCTCGCTGGCAAAAATGAAAATAGCCACGTGGGGGGACACTTCCCCCCTGCCCCATTCGTCCATGCCGTGGGCTCAAAGTATCATGGCTATTTTTAAGCACCTGTCTGCCTGTCAGAGTTCACCCCTAAAGGTATGCCAAACAAATGCGCTTTGTTACAAAAAAGTATAAATGTTTAAGTCATTTTTTGTTAAACTCAATAAGCATCTTTTTTTTTAAGGAGAAATCTGATGTCAATTTTTAAGAAAATCGCAGAATTAGAAGCCCAGGGAGAGTCCTTTGCCATCGTCACGATTACCAATGCAACAGAGAACAGCCCCGGGCGCACGGCCTTCAAAATGGTCGTCACGGCAACAGAATCCTGGGGGAGCGTCGGTGGCGGAAAGATGGAATTTCGCGCCCAAAAACACGCGCGTGAAGCCATCGCCCGCAAGATTCCAACGCAGACGATGTCACTTGACCTGACGGACGAAGACAAAGGCGGCATTGGCATGGCCTGTGGCGGTCATGCCGACATTCTCATCGAAACCTTCGAGCCGGCCCCCAAGCTCTTTATTTTTGGCGGAGGCCATATTGGAACAGCACTGACGCAGCTCATGTCCAAATGTGGTTTTGACGTGACAGTCATCGACAATCGAGCCGACTATGCGAATCGTGAACGCCACCCCTCAGCAACAGAAACACTGTGTATTGACGCCTATACCGATGTGCGCCAGATGACGTTTCCGAAAAATGCGTGGTTTGTCATTGTGACGCATGGCCATATCGGTGACGAGGACTGTCTCTTGGGCTTATTGTCCCACGAAGCGCTGGACGCAGCGTACATTGGCCTGATTGGCAGTTCCAAAAAACTCACGCGCGTGTTTACGGATATTCTTGAACGCGGTGCAGCAACACGCGAAGCGCTGCAATTGGTCAATGCGCCGATTGGTCTTGACCTGGGGGGCCAATCGGCGGATGAGATCGCCGTCGCGATTGCCGCAGAAATAATAGCGACGCGCTATGACCGCGACCGTTCCAACGCCATGCGCTACAAAAAACCGATCCATTTTTAGGCGAGACACGGCCTCAAAGGGTGATCGCAAAGAGTGGTGCCGCCAGGACGACACGTAGCGAGGCATTTTGAGGGATGGCAATATGCCAGAGATCGCCGTCCCCAAAGGCCATGAGGTGGTTGTCGAGTGCCAAAAAGGCCGGTGCATGCTCAACATCGAACGTCATGCCGATCGTCGGGTCTGCAACATCGGCATAGCCAAGTTCTCGGATACGGAAGAGAAACCGCGCATCATCGACAGATAGAGGTGTTGCGCCGGCAGCGCGCGCCGCCGCGTGCGATCCACATGCTGTTGCGAACCAAATGCCAGACGAACAATGGGTTTCGCGCAAATCATTTTGGCAGAGGACATAACGCGAAGCGCGTGCAGGGCAAGCGTGTGCGATCAAAATATCGTTATAGGCAGGCATACCGACGACTTCACCATTTATTTCGAGCGCCATACGCTGCCGCATCACGCTATAAGCCCCGCCATCGAAGAGTTTCGCCACGACATTGGACGCCTGTACCACATCGGTGGCACAAAGATAACCGATGCTGCTGTCATTGAGCTTGAGGCTTAACAACGGCGTCTGATCAAGATAATGCGCCGCTGCCAGTGCCGTTCCGTCACCGCCAACCGAAATGACGAGATCAGCCGCATCCGCAAACCCCGTGGTCATTTCATCACGTCCCAGGCGCTCGACGCGTGTATAAACCTCCAAGGCAGCGCACAATGCTTCCAAACGGGCGGCTGCCTTCATGTTATTGCGTATCGTCCGCATGGGATAAACGACGATGACACGGCTGTTTCGACTAAGGGTGAAAGGTCTATGCATCTGTTTATTCATCCGTCAGCAGGTGTTTTGCCTGACGCTTGCGTCCGTGTTCGTCCTGTTTCGCACGTTTCACGCTCGAAATGCTGAAATCAGCGGGAACATGTGGTCGAAGCACAGGCGGAATATCTTCTTTACGCGTCATCAGATAATCTTCGAGAATCGTCATTGCCGCTGTCGTTTCATCGAATCCGGCCACCGTCGTCATATATTCAAAGAGCACCGAAACCCAACGCGTCTGCGAAATTCCCTGCGTGACCGTCGTATGCGCATAAATCCAGTTTGTCATACGCCAGAATTCGCGAAAAGCATCCTGCTTGCATACGGCATCGACTGTTTTCGGAAAATTCGCATTGTTGACGAGCGTATCCCAGAACTTGGCAAAGCGCTTGAACTGCGTCAATTCTTCAAACGACATGTCGCGTGTTTCAAGGATTTCATAAGGCGGAATCGTCGAAAACTTCAGTCCCCATGCCTCAGCCATAAGATCCAAGGGCGAAGATTTCAAACGCTTCAAAATGCCGAGTTGTATTTCCTGGACCCCTGTACGGCGCAGGCGTTCAAAGCCATCTGCAAAGCTGTCAAAAGATTCCCCCGGGAGTCCGGCGATCAAGTCGGCATGAATGTGCGCCCCCGTCTCGTTTCGAAGGCGCGTCAGGTTACGCAGGAGTGATTCAGCCTCAAGTCGGCGGCTAATCGTCTTTGCCACATCATCGTTGAGCGTCTGTACGCCGAATTCGATCTGTATGGCCGCCGCCGGAAACTGCGCGAGCTTTTCGATAAGCACATCGGGAATTTCGTGCGGCGTCATTTCAAAATGAAGCTGAATCCCAAGTGGCGCATAAGGCAAAAAGAAATCGAGAAGCGCAAGCGTCCGGCTCTGCGATGCATTTAACGTCCTGTCGAGAAATTTGAAAGCACGCGCACCACGACGAATGAGTTTCTCAAACTCCGGCAAAAGGCGTTCCAATGCAATCATGCGCACAGGCTTGTCATTGGCACTCAGGCAAAAAGCACAACGATAAGGACAGCCGCGGCTCGCCTCGACATACATGACGCGGTGCTTCAAATCTTCATCGGTAAACTCTTCATAGGGCAGAACCAGGCGGTCGATTTGAACGGGATGCGTATGAATATAATGAGGATCACTACCTTGTATGCGCGAAGATAATTTTTCATCATCGCATTTTTTACAAAGCTGATCCATAATTTCCTCGCCTTCCCCGACGATGCACGCGTCGCTCAAGCGATAGAGCGGATCCGCATTATTCCACGCATTTTCCTGAATCTCCGGCCCCCCAATGACGACATAGACCGAAGGGCGCACCATGCGTATGATTTCGACGAGCTGACGCGCAAATGCCACGCCCCATAGGTACACGCTTATTCCGATGAGCTTTGGCGATTTGCGAAGAAGCGTATTCGCCGCTTCCGCAACATCGTTTTGAATCGTAAATTCGACGAGTTCACACCGGTCATGGCGTTCAGGCGCAAGATTCGCACGAAGCGTGCGAATCGACATGGAGGTATGGGAATAACGTGCATTCACTGCCACAAAAATAAAATCAGACATCACCGAAAAAACCGTCTCCCGAAAAAGATAAAATCGCGTTATTCCGCCACATTTGAATCATTTTTAATTTTATCCGCGAACTTTCGCACATCCTGCGAACGTCCATCCGCCATCACGAGAACCGCATCCTTAGTCGAAACAGCGATCACGTGGTCGAGCCCAAGCACGGCGATCAACCGGCCATCCGCAGCATACGTAAAGACATCATGTGAATCAATCGCAAGATAATCGCCGAAACCGGCATTATTGTGTTCATCACACGGATAATAGCGCCGAATCGCTTCCCATGTGCCGACGTCATCCCAGTCAAACACCGCACGCATGACGACGGCTTTTTGCGTCCGCTCCATGACGCCATAATCAATGCTGATCGCATACAGTCTCGCAAACGCCGTATTGAGCGTTTCAGGATGATCGACGATTGCTTCTACCCCCGATGCGAGTTCCGGAAGCCAGCGTCTGATTTCATCACGCATCACGCTCCCGTCATAGATGAACATCCCGCTGTTCCACACGTATTCCCCCGATGCCACGTATTCACGCGCCACATCGACATTGGGCTTTTCACAAAATCGGCTGACCTCAAACGCCCCATCTGACAACGCACTGCCCAATCGAATATAGCCATACCCCGTCTCCGGACGCGTCGGCGCAATACCGAAGAGGACAATTCGCCCCTCTGCATTGGCATACGCCGCATCCAAAGCAGAGGCAAACGCCGCCTCATCACGAATCGCATGATCCGAGGGAAACACGCCGATCAGCGCTTCCGAATCCTGCCGCAAAATCATCTCCGTCGCCCACGCAATACAGGCCGCCGTATTGCGTCCCACAGGTTCCCACAAAACCTGATGCGCCGGAAAATCAGGCAACGCCGTGCGAAGTGCCTCTCGATGTTCCTCACTCGCTACGATCACAATCCTTTCCCGTTCGACAACCCTTGATACCCTCCGGATACACGCACCACTCGGCGTTTCATTGCCCAAAATACAAAGAAACTGCTTGGGGTTCGCCGGCGTTGAAAGCGGCCAAAACCGCGTTCCGTTTCCCCCCGCCATAATCACAGCCCACCGCATCGCATCCTCCCCTACACACCATAAAAAAAGGCCACACACTTAGTGTAGCCTTTCTGTATCACATCTGCAAAAAACTAGATGCAATCAAAATCATTATATTGATCATTCCAACCACACGTCGTGCATGCGAGCGGTTTTTCATATTGTCCCTGCTGATTGCAATAGTGGAGAACGTTCTCATCGGTACACGTACCGAATTCATCGTATTCATTCCCTTCATTATCTTCGCAGACGGTGCGGCAATCATAGCCATAGTTTGAATCCTCGATCTTTCCGCATTTACGCGTCACCCCCATGCTCTCGCCCTGTGCCGCGCAATCGATATGAAGGAGTTTGCCGCCTTGCCCATCGCTTGAACAGACGACGAGCGTTGTCTCATTTTCACATTCACCATAAACTTTGACATTGCCACACGAATCACCGACGTTGCTTTTGTTAAAACACGCGGCATATTTCGCGCTGCCTTTCTGATACTCAACGCAGGCTTCATCGTTCGAACAAACGGTCTTGTCGATACGCCACGCGCCGCCATCCGAAACGCACATCACAGCCCCTTGCGCATCACACAACGCATCGTGTTTGACGAGGCGATCCGCATCACAATGATAGACGCTGCCCGATATCTGGTCGCACATATACGGGCCATAACTGTAATCGCCTTCCCCACCGTTCAAAATCAGATTGCCTTCCTTGCAGGAAACAAATTTTGAAACATCGGGATAACCCTGCGAATCTTCGCACGCATCACTGGCCGATTCGACGGCCACACCATTGCTGCAAAAAACCGTGCCATATAATCCACAGACGGCCTCAGCCTTATCGTCATTCTGCAACACAACTTTGTCACCGTCACACGCATTGTCAATCACGACTTCACCGTCTTTGCAGACATAGACGACATCGCCATAAACAAAAGACGATTCCACATGAAGATGGCCGCGGCGCGAATCGACATCCATGACGCATGAAACGACATTGCCTTCCTCGCAATGCATCACCACGGAATCTGCATCGCACGCAATGTATCCCTCATCATCCTTGTGGCACCCCGTCATCGCCGTCAACGCCATCATAAGCCCGAACATAGCCCATTTTTTCATATCTCGACTCCTTATGTGAAGGTCATGTTTATTTTTTGCGGCATAATCCTGCCTCACTGAACGTTTATATTCTCGCAAGTTTCATACCATTATATCATATTTTTATGGCCTATCGCGTTGCGATACGGCCATCACGGCGCCCGCTTCTCGCGCCCCTGGCGCTCCATACGCGGCGCCACATTATTTTTGTGTCGCCTATCGCGTCGCGATACGGCGACACGGCGCCCGCTTCTCGCGCCCCTGGCGCTCCATACGCGGCCGCCCCTTTTTATGACACAAAAACCACAAAAAACAAAAAAAGCCGCGCCACAGCGCGGCCCGTGTTATTCAACGATCTGTTATTCAGCCCCCACGATAGAGACTTCGAGATCAAAATTGATGTTGTAATTTGTTGAATCGACGACGAGGTTATAGAGACCGGCAGGCAATGTGCCCGATGTGTGTTCAGTCGTTTCGGCATTCGCTGCGGAAACCGTACACTCATTGACATTTACACCGTTCTCATTGATTGTAATGTTACCCAGATTCTCTTTACAGGAAGCGACATAGATAAGCGCTTTATCAAAGGATTTGCCTTCGACAGCAGATGTGACGTTTGAAATTTTGGCGTTTATCTGCGCCGGACGATCGAGGAAGAAAGGATAAACCGCTTCATTTTTCGTACTGCTATAGGTACCTTTACATTCTGACCCAGACCTGGGATTCTGTTTCGTCGTGCCTCCAGCGGTCGTCTGTCCCGTCAGCTTCACCGTTCCATTTGTCAGATCAAGTGTCGGCGTACTCACTTGAATCTGGCCGTCGCCATTGTAACACATGTACGAAGTCTGATCAGCGGCTTTGTCAAACGTCACAGCAAAAGTCGATTCGTTACCATCCTTGCTCTCGACAAAGATGTAGAACTCGCCCTTTGGCAGTAGTTTACGAAAACTGTCTTTGACATTGGCACCACCACACCAGTCAGCCGTCAGCGCCCAGACCATATCATCACTGTCGCACACGGGTGCAGCATAATAAGCCCAGTTTCCACCGCTCGTGGATTCGATATCAAACTGATAATAGGCCGTTTCCGGAATGGTAACTTTAATGACAGCTTCGGAGGTTGTCAAACCGTAACCGCAATTGGCACCAGTACGCGTAGATTCCCCGCCGACATTGGACCCCGTAATCGTTTCGCCGATGCGAAGTTCAAGCGGTGATGCGCATGAACTTCCCTTGACGCACACCCCCGAAAGGCAGACCAAACCGCCCGTGCAAGCAGGTTCAGCCTTCCATTTGCCCCCTTCACAAACCAGCGGAATACCTGCGGTATCGGAACACATTCTGGCATTATTGACACAGACAGAACCGCCGGAGCCGCTACCACTGCCATCGCCCGAACCACTGCCATCGCCGCTGCCTGAGCCCGAACCATCGCCCGTGCCTGAACCATCGCCCGAACCATTTCCGGAGCCGCTACCACTGCCATCGCCCGAACCACTGCCATCACCGTTGCCTGAGCCGTTGTTTCCAGGCCCATTACCCCCATGATGTGACCCAGACCCATTTCCGGAAGCATTGCCACTGCCGTCGCCCGAACCACCGCCATTTCCGGAACCATTGTCATCGCCTGTGCCCGAACCATCGCCATCCCCCGAACCGGAAGAATTTCCCGAATCATTATTGACGCCTGATTCAGAATTGGCACACCCACCTGCGACGAGTGCCATAAAACAGAAAACGGCAATAAACCGCGAAACTTTCGCAAACTGCGAACCGTTCAAAAAAACATAAAAGCCTCCCACTATTCATAGTTTTCGATATTGATACAACCTTCGATACTTGAAGCAACTTCTTCAAGTTTTTTGGCATGTTCGCGCGCCTCTGTCGCTTTCTGCTCAGCCATTCTGGCATCCGCCTCAGCATGGGCTGCGTTTGCATGCGCTTCTTTTGTGACAGTCTCACTACAATCGGAATCAGTTTCAAGCAATTTCTGCGCGTGCTGTCTTGCAGCATTGGCTTTTTCATTGGCATGTTCCGCTTCCAATTCGGCGCGAATGGCCTGCTGTGCCGCATTCGCCGCTTCTTTATCCGCTTCCTGCTTACGCAACGAATTGATAAATTTCAAATCGACTTCTTCGCGCGTCCTAAATCCCTCCCCCACCACTTCATTGACATTACAAACGACAATGAAAGCACTGGGGTCAATCTCACGAATCTTCGGTCCGAGCATGCGTGCGTCATTTGAGCTAACAACCGTCATCAGCGCTTCGCGATCGCGGTTTGTATAGACGCCACGCGCTTTGAACGCCGTGACGCCACGATCGAGTTCTTTCATGATAAACTGAGATATTTCTTCATTTTTGTTGCTCATGATCCACATTTCCTTTGCGTAATCGAAGCCATAAATGACCTGATCCATAATGACACTTTGGAAATAGAGCGATGCCAGAGCGTACATCGTCAGGACGAGTACGGGGATATCACTTTTGGGATTCATGTAGAGCACGATCGTCGCAAGCGTAATGACCATGCAATCGACCACGAGCATCGTAACACCAGGTTTGAGGCCGAGGCGTTTTTTGAGAATGGCGCAAACGATCTCGGTGCCGGCAGTTGTCCCCTTGAATTTGAAGATTAATCCCAATCCAATGCCCACAAGCACAGTACCTATGGCCATGAAAAAGAAGAAATCGTGTTTCATCAAATACTGAATCGGTTCCGTCTTTTGAAGAGCCCAGCCATGAAAAATGGGCCAATTGTCAAAAAATGCCCCCTTAAAAAACTCGCCACGGAAAAAATCAATAAATAACGAGTTTGACACAAACCCATAGAGCGTCCGCACACCGAAGGCATTGCCAAGTTCAAAAATACCCCAAATAAACAGGGGAATATTGAGGATCATGATCAAAAGACCCACGGGAATACCGTCCCAGACAAAGTTGATCGCCATGGAAATGCCCGTAATTCCCCCTGGAACGACGTTTGCCTCGATCAGGAAAACGCCGAGCCCAATGGCCATAATCAGGCTTCCAATCGTAATCATGATATAGTCAAAAATGATCTGCAAATTCTTCGATGAAATAAGCACAACGACTCCTAAAGCGCACCCCAGCGACACGTCGATCGTGTCTTGTTAGCCAGCGAAGCACGACGATTCTTTTAATTTTAGCGTTTATTTTGCTGTAAATGCGACAAAAAAAAGCGTTGTGGCATAAAATCCTTCAAATTTGCGTTTCTTCTTGAATTGCGTTCCTGCATGAGCATATGTGCAAAGTTGTTTTTTCGAAACACGGAACGAATCTTTCATTAAGCTTCACCTGACACTTAGGCGTCACGCATTTAGACGACACGCCGCCATCCTTATCTGACCTCTAAAGGAGGTACGTTATGAAATTCATCGCACGATCCCTATTTTTCTTGTGTTCCTTCGTTCTCATGACAGCACACGCGTATGCCGACGAGCCAGTGTCCAATCCCGCGCCCGCCGGAAACGCGAAAGCCGCGCAACCTGCTGCCAACGAAGCCACAAGCGGAGAAGCCAAAAAATATACTGACGCCGTACAAGCCTACTACGATGCAGCCAAAACCTATTCCGCCGCATTTTCACAGGAATACATGACGGTTGACGGGATCAAAAAGGATTCCTCAGGTGTCGTGTGGTTCAAAAAACCCGGGATGATGCGTTGGGATTACGAAACGCCGGAAGCCCGTTTTCTCATCAGTGACGGCAAGAATTTCTGGTCATGGGAGCCCGTTTATCGTCAATATTGCCGCCAGGATCTTTCGACGAGCCAACTTCCCACGGCATTGACCTTTCTTTCCGGTCAAGGACGCATCGAAGATGATTTCAACGTCTCCGTCGATAAAGTCGATGGATCACGCGTCACCCTTCGGCTCACACCCAAACATCCCTCGCTTTCCTACAATCGGATTGATTTCGAAATTCTCATGCCCAGTGCGAAAGTCTACCGCGTCAAAATTTATGATGGCATGGGCAATACGAATCGGATTACCTTCAAGTCTCCCGAAATCAATGCAGCCCTCGACGATGCATCCTTTCAGTTTGCTCCCCCCGCCGATGCCACGCATATTTGTGAATAGCCTTAGATTTCTCAATCCTGCGCTTCGGCCACCGCCGTTTCTGACCGTGCGAAACTTTAACAATACCTTTTTCTGGTTTCGCCCGGTCATTCATCTCAGAGATACCATGAAACAGTATCCGCTGAGTTTTTTCATGCCAGTGATTGCCGTCGTTCCCTTTTAGCCTGTGCCATGAAGGCACAAGCTAACGAGAACGCCCTTTGACGTATTTTGGCAATCGCGTCCATAGGCGTCGATGCCTCCGGTCATTTTAATTTTTAGATGTCAAACGTCATCATGTGAGCGGGCACCGGTTCGCATGACAGATGGCGAGTGCGAGGGCATCGGAAGCATCAGGCGGCCAATCTTCGCTGACACCTAAAATGAGTTTGACCATCGCAGCGACCTGTGTTTTTTCAGCCATACCATAGGAAGTGACGCTTTGTTTGACGTCCGTCGGCGCATATTCAAAGACGGGCAAACCTTTTCGCGCACAAGCACAAATCGCCACGCCGCGAGCGTGACCAAGTTTTATCGCAGCGTCGGCAAATTTTTGGTGGAACATGCCTTCGATCGCAAGGACATTGGGCTGATACGTCTCAATATAGGTATCGAGGAAACGATCTATATGAACGAGTCGTTCAGGCAACGGAGCGTTGCCTAGGACGAGTCGAGAGGCATGAATATATTTTAAGCGATTGTGCCCAATTTTTTCGATGATGGCATGTCCCATATATCGGGATCCCGGATCAATGCCGAGGATGCGAATGCCTTGAGGCATTTAGTCAAGTTTCTCCATGATTTCATCAGAGATATCGGCATTGGTGTAGACGTTCTGGACATCGTCGTCATCTTCGAGGACTCCGCAGATACGCATGACAGTTGCAGCCGCTTTTTCGTCGCAAGCGATGGTATTGGAAGCGACATACGTCAATTCCATGGTATCAATTTTGTAACCGGCTTCTTCGAGTTTTTTGGCAACGGCGGTGATTTCGGTTGGAGCCGTTGTAATGACGCCATCTTCGTTGACATCGTCAGCACCGGCATCGAGTGCAGCCATCATGACTTCGTCGGCATCATAATCGCCGTCGAGTGAAATCTGCCCGACGCGTTTGAACTGCCATGCCACGGAGCCGGCTTCGCCCATCTGACCGCCGTTTTTAGCGAGCAGCGATCGGACGCTGGAGACCGTACGGTTACGGTTATCGGTAAGTGTTTCGATGAGGATGGCGACGCCACCGGCGTGCCCTTCATAAACGATCTGGTCATAATGCACCTGCTCGCCGTCACCGGAACCACGTTTAATGGCACGTTCGATATTGTCTTTCGGCATATTGCAGGCTTTTGCTTTCTGGATGGCGAGACGAAGTGCCGAGTTAAACTCGGGATCCGTACCGCTTGCAGCAGCAACGATCAGCTCTCGGACGACTTTCGTCCATGACTGCGAACGGGCCGCATCCGTTTTAGCTTTTTTGTGTTTGATTGTACTCCATTTATTATGACCTGACATAAGACCTCACTTGCGTTGGTGAAAAAAATATCCTGAATAAGGAATACAGGGACAAAAGACGTGCCCTTCGAAAACGAAAAACACGCGGGTAAAATATACACCCAACGCCAAACATCATACAACGTTTTTCGAAATGCGAATCTGAATTGAACTTCTCTATTCATTTGACGTTCGACGCAAATCGCAATAACATGCTAAAGGATATGGACTTTGTCCACTTACGTGTCATCAGGCACACGATTTCGCATCGATTCAATCATAGAGGTTTCTGGTAATGAATAAATCCATTTTTCAGCGCATAGTATTGCCTGCCGCATTCATCGCTTCATTGGGCTGTGTTTCCGCGTGTACGAACACAGATGTTGATACGGACGAAGGTCTGATGAATGCCCTTGTCAAACGCGAAAAACTCGACAAAGCTATGCCCAAGATTACCGGTATGATGTCGAATTCAGAGAAGATAGCACCCTATATAGATGTTCTTACCGAAATGTACATCAAAGGCACGGGATTTGACCGAGATGTGATCACGGCGCTGGCCCATGCGGGTGATCCGAAAGCGAGCAAAGCATTTGAGAAAGCGGCAGCATCGATCGACAACAAGCAGGTGATGCAGGCAGCCTACGGTGTCAAGAAAACGAAGAATGCCGACATTCAGAAGAAGCTTCTCGCACGCTGGGACGAACTCAAGAATCCCGAAACGCGCCGCGTCATTCTCGATACAGGTACGACGATCAAGAGTGACGAAGTCACCGCCAAAGCGAAAGAAATTCTGAGCGGCAACTTTGACGACACGCCGTATGCGCTTCTGCGTGCATCGTGTAACGTCCTCGCCTATCAGCAGGATCCTTCGACTGTTGACACGCTGATTGTGGCTTTATTCCACATGGATCAGCAGGGTCATTCGCTGACGACTGACTGTACCAAAGCGCTTCTTTCGCTCGGCAAAAAGACGGCTGTTCCTGCGCTTATCAAAGCGTACAAACTTGAGAATGCCGAACTGAACACCTTTATCGACAAGCATCCCGAGACGATGACGACTGACACGGTTCGCAACAATACGGCAGCAGATCTTGCAGTCCTTCGAGCGACAGAAGCCGTAGGTCCCATGCTTGAAGTCATCAGCAACACGAAGCAGATCCCCATTCCAGGCACGCTTGTCATGAAGCCGAGTGGCGATCCTGCGTGGATGCAATGGGCAGCCCTCGTCGGAGCCTCCTCTCAGGCTTCCTTCTATGCCGTCAATGACATTGGAGTTTCCGGCCACGAAGCGGATGCCAAACGCATTTTTACGGATATTTACAATTGGACGGAAGCCTATCAGACGAAATTTAAAAATGCTATCAAGTTGACGGGCACAACGAACATTGAGATATCCCAGCGCGTCAATGCTTTCCGTGTCTTGCGCGAAAACGGCCTGATTGATTCCAACGAAACGCTCGCCATGATCGAAAAACTCAAAGGCGATGAGTTTAAGGATGAGCGTACCTTGCGTAACTATGCGCGTTCCTCCATCGCCACAGACATGATCACCTATATCGCCGTCACGGCGCAAGGTGGTGAAATCAAGACGCTTTGGCAGGCCTTTGCCGACATGAAAGTCGAGGACGGCCCGCTCTTCTGCCCCGAAGAAGAACTGAATAACCCCAAATCGATTCACCCGAACGTCAACATCTCCAAGCGCATTGAAGACGTTCTGCCTGCCTTTGAACTTGCCGATACCTGCGACAAGAGTGCGCCCTGCTACTCCAAAGCCGTACTCAACCAGGATGGCACCGTCAACGACAAGGCATCCAATTACGAACGCATCCGTGCCGTCTATGAATTCGGCGCATCCGGTGAACACGAGTATTTCGAAACGGTATGCACGCTTTACAAATCGTTCGATATGTTTGGCCAGATCTACGCGACGAACGCCCTCGCCAAACTGGGTACAAAAGACGACATTCCTCGCATTGAAGAATTGATCGATACTCTCTCCAAATCGATGAGCCAGATTGCTTATAAGTCGGCAGAACCGAATCTTGAAAATCTCATTTTCACGCTTCAAAATAAGTAAACAGCGCCCATCCCCGTATCCCTCGTGATGCGTTCCTGAAAACACATCCCCCATTCCATCAAGGACTGGGGGATTTTTATTCCATACCGTGGGAAATGCACATGACAATGAATCCACCGCGCATGCCGCTCATGCCAAGGAATCCAGCGCTCACACATCTTGATCTCGAACTCGAATGGCTGCGCGCAAAACTCACCGTACGCATCCGCGAAATGCAATCGCGCGGTCTTTTGCCTGGCGCGGAAGAGTTGCAGCCAGGCACAGTGATTTATGTTCAGGAAGTTGAGGCGCGGCTTCACGAACGCGACCAGGAAGCGACGGATCCCACGAAAGCAGAACTCGAAGCCAAAGCAGAGCTTCTCGATATTGAAGAAAAACGCGATGCATTTTATCAGGCGCACGAAGTGTTCGATATTCACACACCGCTCGCCTTTCTTCGTCAGCACTACCATCTGACGGATGCGCAATACCTCCTTTTTTTGATGGTGATTGCGCCGGTTTTTAATCCGTCTTTTCCGCGGCTTTATGCGTTTGTGCAGAACAATTTTGAACGCCAGTATCCGACGCTCGCCCTCTTTATCGAAGTTTTTTCCCCCGACAAAGACTGCGGGTATCTCAATGATCTCATCTCACCGCAAAGCCCCCTGATTTCGGAAGGCCTTGTCATTCTTAACCGCATCGCGTCCTATCTTCCGGACAACGCGCAGCCGCTCACGCTTCCCTCCCGCATCCAGGCGTTTATTGCAGGACAAAATATTCTCGATCCGAGTCTCGCCGCCTTTAGTGAGCTTCGTCAACGCGATCAGAAACGCGGCGAAACGTTGCTCTCGCTCAAACAGAGTTACGAATGGACGACGCGCATCAAAAAACTGCGCACGATGTCAAATCCGCCGTGGCAAATGCCCGTCTGTTATGTCACAGGACAACATGGTGCAGGGAAACGCCGTTTTGCGCAAGATGTTGCTGCAATATTGAACAAAGATCTCCTTTGTGTAGATATCAAATCGCTCTATTCGACGTACGACAATTTTTCGGTAGCCCTGAGCATCGCCATACGCGAAGCGATTTTGCACGATGCCGTTTTGTGCCTTTTTGGCTGGGAAAAGCTCATTCTTCCGACGACGGCAGAAGACGCCAATTTTCATGCTGAAATCAGTGCCCTTCATCTTGGTGTATGCCGCATCCTCGACGCATGCCTTGCCTGGCTTCCCTCGACGATTATTATTACATGCCAGAACAGCGTTTCATTCACCCCACGTCTTGAGACGCGCAACGTCGAAGTTTTTCGTCTGACGTACCCCGATCATACGACGAGCCTTGCGCTGTGGCAGCAAATGCTTCCTGCCGAGCTTCGGGATGACCAATGTGATTTGAAAGCGTATGCCGAGAATTTTCATTTGACGCCAGGGCAAATCAAGGATGCCGTTGAAGAAGCGTATTATCTTTCGCAACCTGCCGACAAGGTCAATTCAGAAACCATCATTGGCGCCGTCAAAGACCAGATGCGCCATCGTCTGAGCGAACACGCAACGTTGCTCGATAAAAAGTATCGCTGGGAAGACCTCATCGTCCCCAAAGATGTTGAAATACAGCTCAAAGAAATTATCTACCGCTACCAATATCGCGCCAAAGTCCTTACAGAATGGGGGCTTGGTGATCGTTTTGGCCATGATATTGGTCTATCGGCGCTATTCGATGGTCCTCCGGGCACTGGCAAAAGTATGTGTGCCTCCCTCATCGCCAATGAAATCGGCATCGACGTTTACCAAGTCGATCTTTCCCGCGTGATGTCGAAATACGTCGGCGAAACCGAAAAAAATCTCGCTCAAATCTTCAATGAAGCTGAGAATGCGCAAGCCATGCTTTTGTTTGACGAATGTGATTCTCTCTTTGGTCAACGCACCAACGTCAAAAATTCCAATGACAAATATGCCAATCTCGAAGTCAACTATCTGCTTCAGCGCATAGAACGCTATCCTGGCGTCGCTATTTTGACGACGAATTTTCCCGCCGGCATTGACGAGGCCTTTGCCCGCCGTCTGTCATTGCGCGTATCCTTTCCGAAGCCGTCCAAAGCCGACCGCGCAAGACTGTGGCAATCCATGCTCAAGACGACGCAGCTTCCCAAAGGTAAAATCGATTACCGCGAACTCGCCACAGAATTTGAGATTAGCGGTGGTTACATCAAAAACGCCATTTTGCGCGCCGCATTTATGGCAGCATCGCAAAACACAGTCGTCGATCAGGATATTCTCTATCAGGCAGCGCGCATTGAAATGAAGAGCCAGGGCATGCTCGTCTCACAAAATGATGCCAAAGCCACGTAATCTTTGCCAAAACACTGTGAAGAACGAGGGGGTAGCGGCGTATTTTCCGAAAGTAGGGACGTGTTGCAACACGTCCCTACTTTCGGAAAATAGCCGCGTAGGGGGAGACGTCCCCCCACAAAAACGGCCATTAGGGGGTAAATTGAAAATCGCGAATGACGGCCATGTGTTGCATATTGGGGGCACCTGAGTCGTCAGCCTGAACGGGTGGAACATCGTCGAGTTCACCCAAATTATAATAGACGCGCGAATCGAAAACGTGGCCGTAAGGATACGTGTGTTCGCCAATGATGATGGGAACGGCGAGGGCATGAAGATCGTCGCTCGCAAGCACGTAATCGTATTGGTTTTCGCGGTCTGCGTTGGTATCAATATTCCCCTTCTGGTCACAGGGCCAATAAGCGTCCGAAAGCGTGGCGTTTTTGGGGAAAGCATCGTTGAGGTTGTTCTTTACGACGTTGTGCGTACTCGTATTGAAGTCGCCGCCGAGGACGACGTAATACCCCGTGGTTGCCTTGGCAATTTGGGTTTGAAGCGAAGCCATTTCGCTGATTTGTTTGCCTGTTTCTGTCGATAAATGGACGCTGATGGCAAAAAGCTCCTTGTCGCCGGGAATATCAATGATGGCCCAGTTAAAACCGCGATTGCTGATTTGCGGCGATTTCCACTGCCCCGTGGATAGGATGGGGTAGCGGGAAATGATGCCGTTGGGGATGTCTCCGGTGCCACGATAATAATTATAAGCGTTGCCGAACGTCGAGCGGACGAAATTGTCGATCGTATCGGTTTGCATGTTGAATTCCTGTATCATCACGATATCGGGTTTCATCGCCTGAAAGATGCGTTTGCCGTGTCCTGGATCGTAAGACTGGTTATTGCCCGATGTGGTGTTGGCTGCCATCATGCGGACGGTGACAGGGCCATCGTAGACGATATCTGTGTCGTGAATTGTGACTGAAATGGGCGCGAGTTCGTAGGCGGCGTAGCGGGGATCGTCGCTCGTGATGGTGAAAACGAGCTCGGCTTTCTTGTCTCCATCCACCAATTTATCGGGAACGCCTTGAACGCGAATGGTTTTGATGGCACGCCAGGCCTTTTGAGTAAAAGTGACTTCCGGCGTGAGCACTGTCATCTCATCCGTGTTTGTCGAAGCAATGTGTACGGTAACGTCGGATGCGGGTTCTGCATCGAGAAAGAGCGTAAAGCTGTCCGCCATGCCTGTCTCATAGAGGTCGAGTGCGAATTCGGTTGAACCGTTGTGTTTCATCGTCATGGAAACGGCTTCGGTGCGTGGTTCATTATCTTTGTTCGTACATTTGACGGATGCGACGTACATATTGTTGTAACGCGAATCCTGGCTGACGACGGATGCGACATCAATGGTATAGGCGATATCGCCATCGGCCTCAGTATCATCGACGCCCTCGATGGTGACGCTTTGCGGCGTATCCCAGTTATCTGGCGTAAATGTGATGACTGGCGAAGGTAATTGTCCTTCCGTAGTGTCGCTCGATTGCAACGTGATCACGACGTCGGCAGTCGGTTTTGCGCCGAGGACGATTTGAAAGGCATCCGTGGCCCCGAATTCGCTCGTCACAATGCCACTCAGAGGGGCGATGCGTATGGTGGGCGTGTCTGTCGGTATGCAGGTGGAAGTATCGCACGCATCGTCGAACAGGCAGTCAGGATATTGCGAACAGTCAACGGGGGATGGCGGTACTTCGGTATCGTTGCCCAAACAGGATTCATCTGCGCCTGCGTTGCAGGTGATCTTGACGGTGGATGAAAGTCCCGAATAGGCTTCCTGCGAACTTTGTGTCGTCGCCGTCAAAAGAATTTCTTTCGATGTGGCGCGATCGGGGTTATCGCTACATTTGACGGCGTACGTGAGAAGCGTGCCTGTGCCTGTAAAATGATCTTTGCCGAGCGGATGGAGTGAAAGATAGCCCGTGCTAGACATTTCCCAATTAAGATTGACATCGGCTTCGGCGGGTGTGTCCAAGGAAACATAGATGTTTTCTGCGTCTCCACAAATTTCAAGCTGAACGTGGCCCGAACCATCAAGGGCGGATGTAAGGCTGAAGTTGGGGTCTTCGCTTGATTCGTCACAGCCCGAAAAAAACGCAAATGTAAGGCATAAAAGGGAGATAGAAAAACGATGCATGGACAAACCTCTTGTCGTAGAATGGCAAAATAACTCCATTCCCCCGGCAGCGGCCTACATAGCCCATTCTGTTGCCTTAATCAAGGGGCGTGGTTGCGCCCGAAAGGCCGGTGGGGATGAGACAGCTGTATGTTCGGCCACAAAGCGTCACGGAAACTGAGGAAGTTTCCTGGCGGTTGGAACACGTATGGAGTGTCACAGGCTGCGCAAATTCCAGTTTCACGCGTTGGCACAAATAGGATTCCGTCTGATGACGAATTGGAAAAATAAACTGCCCCGAAGTGGCAAGCGTGCGGACGCGCAATTCAAAAAAGTGGTTCTGTGTTTCGGAAAGCCCTGGCAAAGATAAACGTGAAGGATCAATGCGCATCGTCATCACACGTTGGTTGAACAAAATTTGATCCTGATAAAGCGTGTGAAGAATCATACCCTCTTGCGACATCGCATAAGCTTCCGGTGCTTCGTTTACGCATGTCATGGCATACATTCCAGGCAAAGGCCGGGCAAGGGGGGTATGCATCAGTTGGCGGCTCAATGACGTCGGTACATAACGAATTGACGATAAAAGACGGCCAACGCCGAGTTGAAGCGCCAGTTTGGAATGAACTTCGGGAAAGCTCAACATGCACGATGTAAAACGCATCGATTCTATGCGTGATAACTTCGCAGCCGACAGACTCAGGCCAAAACGTGTCGCAAAATGGCTTTGTCCCAACGGCACAAAACCGAGATAATGCGTACGCGAGGGATTCGGATTCATCTCGCGATAGAGATTGATAAAACGCTCAAAACAGGCATCGTCCCCTATCATTATAATAGCGCGGGCGCGTGAAGACAGAAGATTGCGGACGACATTACGGGTATCCGACGGGCCCGTCGATAAATAGAGTTGATCACTCGGCAAAACCTCAAATATCCCTCGATAAAGCCAGTTCTGAATACTGTGACCACTCGTGTCGGCATAGAAGGCGAAATCTGTTCGCTTAAATTTAAGCCGCTGTTTTTTATTTTCCTGTTTAGACATGCTGTTCCCCGCGCAAAAAACAAATATGACGTAGCGATTATGCACGTGTTGTTTCAATTTTGGCAATCGATAATCGATCTGAACAAGCTGCGCATAAGGCATCAAGGCGTTTGCCAAGAACGGGATGAAGCCATTCTGGGGCAATTTCGCACGCCGGAACCAGGACAAAGTTGCGAAGGTGCAGGCGTGGATGCGGTACAATAAGGTCAGCATCCCCAATAATGTGCTCGCCATAAAGCAATAGGTCGAGATCAATCGGGCGTGGCGCACAGCTCGCATCCGGACGTTTGCGACCGAGAAGCTGTTCAACTTCCAAAAGACGACGCAAAACAGCGTGGGGCGTGAGTTTTGTTTCTCCCATAAAGACGGCGTTCACATAATCATTCGCACGACAGAGGGGCACGACTGCATCGGGTTTGTCATAGTGCGGTTCCGTCTTGTAGAATCCGCTCGTTACAATGTTTTGGATGGCGGGAGACAGCGCACGTAGGCAGCGGTCAAACGTCTCCATTGGGGCTCCCTCATTTGCTCCAAAGCTTACAAGAATGTGTTCGGGTGATAAAGTATGCGGTCGGTTGGCGGAGGTGTTCATGGGGTGGGGGATGAATGGGTTGAAGTTAGATGTGGCGATGGCTATCGGCTGCGCCGATACGCCTTTCGCTGCGCACCTTTTGCCTGCGGCAAATACGGTGCGCTTACCGGCTATCGGCTGCGCCGATACGCCTTTCGCTGCGCACCTTTTGCCTGCGGCAAATACGGTGCGCTTACCGGCTATCGGTTGCGCCGATACGCCGGATATTATCATTTTGTATTGTAAACGGGGGATATCGGATGATGTTGTCATTCAATTGTAAATGGCTCTACGGCTATGCAAAGTAGAATAGTTTTTTATCTGAACAAGAGCAGAAAAAAGGATAAATTTATGTGAACAAATAAGAAATCCCCGTAACGTAGCGCTTGTTGCTGGCATAACTTCATAAGGGGGAGTAAAGTTAGACCTACATGTCGTTATTTTCATTTGCTTGCAATTGTAGTGGCTTGTGTCATGATAAATCACATTTGGGTGCGTTAACCATGTTTGGAAAAAATGAAGATGATCATACATGGGTATGACTTTTTGAAAGATATGAACTTGTTAACTTTGACGTCTTGTGGGATAGAGAGGATTACAGAATGTGTTTTGTGAATAGGTCGGTTTGTGAAGAAAGTGAGGATGGCTATGAGGCATTTGCAGTTCCTTGTGCGTATGGTAGTGATGTGCTTATTCGCGAGTGCTTGTGCGAGTTCAGGTACAAATCGCGATACTGTGCAAGCGTCAATGGCGGGGACAAATAAGCATCAAAATGTGCGCGTCGAAAAAAATAGGCCTGTGAACGTCGCAGAGAGTATCGCAGAAAATACGAAGCAAAATAGCTGTCCGAAGGACAAAATGGCATCTGGACACTTACATGGTGTCACCCAAGAGATGTTTTCTGCCGACTATTGGCAGGGACAGGATCGCGTCATTATGGATCAAAGGGATAAGACACGTCTTCGTCAGCGGTTTTATGACCCGTTGACAGATTTGGAGCGCGTGCTGGATAAAGATTATTTATCGGTGATGATGAAAGAGCGGCTTTCGTCATTTCAAAAAAAATTTGATGAACATGAAATTATGTTTGAAGACGGAACTGTACCGCCTAAATCGGATTTTCAAAATGATCTGACGGAATTTATGGCTCATTACAATAAAGCGAATGTCAAACAATATCATTTGCTCGAAGATACATCGATTCTGTGTGCCCCACATGATAGAGCGTATATCAAGACTCAGGATGGGGAAGTTCGCTTTAGCCGGAACTTGTGCTCTTTGGGACGGGCGCAGGCACGCATAGAGGTTTTGTTTACACATGCCGATGGCATGCGATTCGTGCGAACGGCTGATATGTGGGGATGGATTTCACCCAATGCCAAGCTCAGTCCCCCTTTGAACGATCCGGATGTGCCTGAAGAAGCGCAATGGTTTGCGACTTCAGGCTTTGCGGTCGATGGCGTGTCTGTGCCACGCGGTGCATTTCTTGCTGGTAAGGATGGACTTGTCTATCTTGCAACGCCGACAGGCTGGAAGACATATTCACCGGATGCAATTCAGGGTATTATTTCAACCGATCGCCCTTTGACACAAAAAGCGTGGATTGAAACACTCTATTTGTTTTTGGGGGATCCCTACGGATGGGGCGGATATGGCGGTTGGCGCGATTGCTCACGCCTTATCCTTGATGTCGCTCGGTCTTTCCGTATTCCATTACCTCGAAACAGCAAAGAACAAGCCGTAAAGACGAGTTTATATTTTCAAGTGGAGGGCATGTCGCCTGAAGATAAATTACAAAAAATAGATGCTGCAGCACAACTCGGCATTGTGCTTCTCCATTTCCCTGGACATATTATGGCTTACCTGGGACGTTCCCATGAAGGTCATCCTATTGTTCTTCATGCGCTTTCCGAATATGTTGAAAGATGTGATGATGCTACTACAGATCGCGTTCAGCAAACCCTCGTCCACGTTGATCGCGTGACCCTGAGCGATTTGTCGCTTGGTGAAGGAACGACAAGGACTTCATTTTTAGAGCGTATTACGCATATTTCTTTGCTTATGGGGATGGAGACGCACGCCATACAAAACGCTTCTGAGCCATGGACGGTAGTGAGAAACTGGTCTGCACAGGAGGAAATGCTTTTTTCTGCATTTGTGGAAAGATTATTTGATTATCCAGATGAACCCGATAAAACCTGGTCAAACTTAGGGGATGTATTAAAAGATAAAAATCATAATATTTTATATAATGTATTTGGTATGGATGAGGATCAGACGATTCAACTTGAACCCGATTGTGCTGATTTACCTTATATGCTTCGATCATATTTTGCATGGAAACGTGGTCTTCCCATGCTGACTCGAAAATGTGGACGTGGCACAAATGCAGAAGCGCCAAAGTGCGGCAAACCCGATGCGTCGATGGCATACCATGCCAATGGCGATGAGACGACGCGTTTTAATCATTATACAAAGTATGTTGGCGTTTATCGCGTCCATTCTGGCAATGCACGCACGGCATTGGCGGATGAGGAGACGGACTTTTATCCTGTTGCCCTCGATCGCGCTTCGTTAAGACCTGGAACGATTTATGCCGATCCTTACGGTCATCTATTGATGATTGCCCATTATGTTCCCGACACGCCAGAAGCACCTGGTGCAATGATGGCTGTGGATGCCCAGCCCGATGGTACCATTACGAGAAAGCGCTTTTGGAAAGGGAATTTTTTGTTCGAGCCTGAAATGAAGAACGTCGGCACTGGGTTTAAGGCGTTTAGACCTGTCGTAGATGGAAGACAACTGAGAAACCATGAACTTGACCTGTCCAGTGGATACGTGCCATATCATCTGGAGCAGGAGACAGTGTCAAAAGATGCGTTTTATGATCGTGTCGAGGCTGCGATTCATGTGAAACCGCTTGATATCGCATCTTCGATTGCCGAGCTTACGGCTTCACTTTTGGAATCTGCCGAACGTCGCGTATTGAGTGTTCAAAATGGGGATGATTATATTCGGGCGAATGGTGCAGATAAAATGATCATGCCTCAGGGGTACGCCGTGTTTGAGACGACAGGGCCATGGGAGGATTTTGCGACACCTTCTCGTGATATGCGTATGTTGCTTGCCATCGATGCTGTGAAAGATTTTCCACAGCAGGTTCGACGCAATGCCAAACGTTATGGGCTTGATGGGGAGGAAGAAGTCAAGGATACCGTTTTTAGGGTAGAACGGATGCTTGACGAGATTTTGGAGCAAGAATACGTGACTTATCGGAACTCAAAAGGTCAGCCAGTCAGTCTGTCCCTCAAAAAGATTGTGCAAAGAGCCGATGCGTTCGAAATGGCTTATCATCCCGCAGATTGTAACGAAATTCGATGGGGAGCTTCGACAGATACAGAGGAATATAAGACGTGTTCACGAAGAACAAATCATATTGAACGCGCAAAAATGGATAAAATGCGGATTTGGTTTAAAAAACGTGTGCGGCCTGCGAGAGGTTAAACAGAAATCGTAAAATATACGTTAAAAACATGGATTTATAAATTGTATTATTATTTTATAACAAGATAACAGCATGAGCATGAGATGCACCTGTGGCATTGTTTAAATGCAAAGCGTGACAATTCAAAAAAAAAGCGCCCCAAACGGGCGCTTTATGGTGATTCAAATCACGCTTGCATGGGTATGCTGAGAGAACGAATCCTATTAGAAAAGACCCATGAATTTTTTGGGGGGTTCGGTTGCATTGGGATCGGATATGTAACCCGCACCGTCACCCACACCATTTCCACCTCGGGAAACGCGCTGTTCAATAGCAAGGGCACCTTCTTTGTATTTGATGGCGAGGGCGGAACCATAACGCGTGGTTTTGCAATCAGAGCTGAATGCACTGGATTCGCAGACAACAACGTCTTCGATCACGACATTGATGATGGCATGGCCTCCGACTTTGCGTGCTTCTTTAAGAAGGGCATCGTATGAAAGGAATGCGCCGCTCTTGGAATCAACGGTGATTTCGGTGAAGACGAGGGATACGGGTTCGAAGTCTTTGGCTGCAATATTTGCTTCTTCGAAAGAGCCGCGCACAAGACCACCGCGTGCTGTTGTAACGGTTGCAGAATTACCACATGCTGTCAGACCGCTAAGCATGGCAATAGCACCAAGACCAAGTAAAATTTTTTTCATACCATTCTCCAATGTTAGGGGGTAGGGGGATAGAAATTTTCTTCTAACTGAAGAAAATGTATTGTAAGAGTACCATATGTTTTGAAACGAGTCAATAAAAATCGCTTTGGCCAGAAATTTGGCACGATTTTGATCGCGCAGGGGATGCAAAAGTAACGGATATCTTTATATGGAATATGGACGTCAATGGCTTAGAGCATGGGTATGTGCACAAGATACAAGTGGCTGTGTCAACGGTTCCGTGTCTCTGAGTGTTTTTTGTGTCTCTAATTATCACTTGGTGTAATGCTGTATCTTATTGTTTATCCTAAGATTTGATAAAGATTTCAACGCGTTTCCTGCGATGCACAATCGTAGGTGATCTGTAACGTTTTTAAGTCACGGAGCGCATGTTGTATATGGTTAAATGGCATGTCTGGTTATCGTGCGCATTTCATTATTTACGTGCTGTTATGTTTGTTTGTCGCCAGACAATGTCGTGGTAAAAAAAAGTAGAGCAATTCGAAATTTTGGAGGACGGTTAACATGGGATTACTCAAAAATTTTTGGTAAAAAAAAGACTGTTGATACGGCTCAACCACAGCCAATTCAGCAGAACGTGGCAGCCGCGAATCATGGTCCAAATGCCCAGGCCAATATGTACAATGATTTTGAAATTATTGAGGCTGCGTCGGATGCACAGCAGGTAGCAGAGGTCTATCTGAACGTCGATACTGAAACAAAGAACCGCTCTTCTTCAACGATGGGTGAGCTGCTTCATAATCAGGTCGGGCATACATGGCTAAGCATTAAACCGATCGGCGGACAATTGCCTGAAGAACTTTATAATCTGGTTGAACCTGTGACGCGAACCTTGATCGATTCACACGGTGAGACTGCCGTCGGATTCTGGCCGCTCCTCACAAGAGAGAAGCGGACGAACGGTAAGAAAATGAGCGATGCAACAAGCGCAAAAAATATTGAAGAAAATGCCGGGCTGAAGGCTGAACTCAGTGTGCGTACGCAAAAAGGTTATACGCAGGGCAGCGGCACGATCACGCGAGAACAGGCGCAGAATCATTCATTACATTCTGTTGAAATTGGCAGGGATACGGACGGTCGCGTGGAGGAGCCTGATGATACGCATACGCCAAAAGGCAGAAAAGTTTATCGGATCACGCGAAAACAGTTTCGTGATATGTACCGGTATATTCAGACCCATTGCTGTCCCACAAAAATGTGGCTATATAGTTGGTTCGGAACCGATTTCTTGCTAAAAGGAAATTCGCAACAACCGCCTTTTGCAAGGAGTCCAGAACCATGGCACAGTATAACACAGTATTTCACACTTTGACAAAAATTCTTCCGAGACATGAAATTGACCGTTTAGACCGCAAATACGGGCAGGGAGACAAGAGACGCAAGACGAGCCGATACGTCCAGCTCATTGTGATGCTCATGGCTTAGATACTTGGGCTGAAGAGCCTACGCGAGATTGAGCAAGCCCAAAAGAGCAAGCAAAAAAGGCTTTATCATCTTGGTGTTAAATCCCCAGTCAGTCGTTCCGCCCTCTCTCGTATGAATGATGAAAGGAGTGCTGACTTTTTTAAGGATGTCTTCCAGCAGATGTTGCTGTCATGCAAGGCACTTGCGC
>JAFOHE010000006.1 GCA_017421975.1 Pseudomonadota bacterium | reverse complement strand
GCCCTTTAGACCCAAAAAATTAGAAAAAGAACATTGGGAAAATAGTCGGGATGCGCGTAAGGCTGCTGAGGAAGAAGAACGACAGACTATTGAAAAAATGAAAGCGGAGTTCGGTGCTTTTTCTACGCTCGAACAACAAAATATACTATATTATCTCATCAATGAACGTCTCTATTGGCGCTTGATTTATTATATGCGCCGTTACCCTGAGCGTCTTTCGAGTCAGGGTGGGTATTCAGCGCTCGGCGTGGGCAATGAAGAATTTATAAAAATTATGGGGCACAGCGGAGAAGAAACGAACGCCAATGAATGGCTTGATTCCCATTATGTGCCAGTGTCCAATGATGCGCATGAACATGTAAAACAATTTGAAAAACAAATTAATGCATTGCTTGAAGTTGAAAGCGAGTGCCCGATTTCTGTCATTAAAAAGCATTTCGCGCTGACAAATGATGAATTTGAGATCTTATCGACGCTCGTCTCTGCCATGTGCGAGGAATCACTTTTGCGATTGATGACGGTCGTATGGGCAGATGCTACGCTTAAATTGCCGTCGGTGACTTTTTTATGTAATTTGCTGAGTGACGAAGACAATAATAAATTTAATCATACGCTTGAGCTTTTGTCCGAAGACGGTACGCTGCGACGCATGCGCTTGATTTATGCTTTGCACAGCGAGTATTTTGCGATGAAAACGCCGCTCGCTTATATGCTTTTAACCGTCGAACAGCCCGTCATTAATGCGTTTTGTGGGCGCGGAAAAACGCTCGATTTCTCACCCAATATGGCTTTGCACCGAAATGCTCTGCCAAAACGGGCACTCATCGCCGATAAAGATACGCTCGAGGAACTGAAATATGTCATCACCATGCCCGGTGCACGTCTCTGCCTTGTTGGACCGCGTCATTCCGGTAGACAGACGTTGGTGACGTTTGCCACGGTTCATACAAAAAAAATGTCCGTCCTTGAACTCGATGCGTGCCGCGAATTTGAACGTATCCCCGAAGATAATATAGAAACGCATTTTTCTTGTATATTGCGTCAGGCGTTGCTCTCCGGATGTATGCTGCTGCTGCGCTTCGATGGTATAGAAGATCAGCCCGAGAGTCTCCGAAAACTCATGGAACATCAGGCGCAGCTTGAACGCATTGTGTCATTTTACCCTGGCGAAATTGTTATTTTAGCGCAAAAAGCAAATCCATTTTTTGATGATATATTTAATAAACCTACAGTAATACATATTCTGCCACCAGACGTCGACTTGGCTGTCGATGTCTGGAAACGTGCCCTCGAACATAAGTGTAGCCGTGAAGCATGCGATCACATGGCTGATCTTTTCGCACATAATTATACTTTGCCTGTGGGGACGATCTTTGGCGTCGTGCGCGACGCAAATGAGGCGTTGCAATCGACTTCGCGTAAACCGATGGAGCTCCAATCACACCACATTCTCGAAGAAATTCGTAAGAGTTTTCGCCATCAGTTGGGGTCGCTCGCAGAAATTACTGTCAGTAATGTGCGGCTCGAAGGCGTTGTATTGCCCGCAGAAGCAAAGGCGCAGGTCAAAGAAATCCTCGAATATGCAAAAAATTTACATAATGTCTTGGATGTATGGGGCTTCAGACAACGCTCGCCTTACGGTAATGCACTTTCCGTGCTTTTCGCAGGACCTCCGGGAACCGGAAAAACACTCCTCGCCTGCGCTCTGGCCAATGAGTTGGGAAAGGTGCTCTATCGCGTGGATATTTCACGTATTGTCGATAAGTATATCGGCGAAACTGAAAAAAACCTTGGCCGTATCTTCGACGAGGCTGCTAAAGCACAGGCCATTATTCTGTTCGATGAGGCGGATGCGCTTTTCGCAAAACGAACTGAAGTCAAGTCTTCAAACGATCGTAATTCTAATATGGAAATCAACTTTTTATTGCAAAAATTGGAATCCTATAATGGTATTACCATTCTGACGACAAATTTATCTAAAAGTATTGATGAAGCTTTCCGACGTCGTTTGCGCTTTATTATCGATTTCCCCATGCCCGATGTGTCATCACGCATTGCTTTGTGGAAACGCATGATGCCCCCCGAGGCGCCGCTCTCTGATGATATTCGCTGGTCGTGGCTCGCACATACGTTCGAAATGAGCGGAGGGTATATCCGCAATGCTGTATTGAAGGCCGCAATTTCAGCTTCCGCTGCCAATCAGCCAATCTCCATGCAACATCTTGCCAAGGCCGCGTCTGATGAAGCTCGGTCGATGGGCAAACTCATGCGCATCGACGAAAATTTTGATAAGTATGATGATGCATGGGATGACGAATGATGGTGTCGGTATGTTGCCACCGCTATGGCCTTCGGCCATACGCAGTGGCCGCGTCGCTTCTCGCCGCCCTTGCGTGCGCCTCAATACGCGCCGCGTATTTTTGTGTAGTAAAAAGTTGCAAAACTTCTCTCGATTAAGTAGAAAATTATTATAATGAGGCGGTTTAATCGATCATAGTTTGAATCGACTCAGAGGAGCGGCTCTTTTGTTTGATACGCTCTACAAGTTCACGTCTGTGTTGGTGAGGCTATGATTTATATGATGAAGAAACAGTATTTAGTTTATATGTTTATTTTTATAATCGTGTGGGCTGGTTGTTCCAAAAAGACTGAACCTGATGATTCTCAGAAAAGTAAGTTGGCGCCTCAAACAGTGACGATTCTGGCGCAAACAAAAATGGATTCCGAAGCGTCAAATGAAAATACTATAACGAAACGTATGGCATGCGGAGAATGGACTTATGATGCCGATAAATATCATGATTGGATTTGCTTGAACGGCGTTTTGCGATGTCTGAATAAAGATGGCTGTAAATATGATGATCGCTTAGCACCCATGCGTACTTACGTGACAGGCAGTGATCATAAATTATATTGTGATGGTCATGAAGTGCCACAGGGAGATTTGAAGGGGTTACGTTGTCTCGATGAACATTTTGTCTTTGCACCTATGCAAAAAAAATACAAAGATGATGGGCGTTTATATATCTATGATGAAAATGAATATAATGATTACATCCAACATGTGACAAAAAATCGATATCTCGTTTGTCAGGCAGAATCATGTGGTCATTTGAAACGCGGTCAGACGGTTGCCAGAACGGATAAACGTGTACAGATGGGCGTGCCTTTGTGCGAACAGACGCGCCTCTTGCCTGGTACGACATGCAAGGATGGCGTGATGTATTGTGGAAATGTTGCATATCCTGGGGTTGGGGGCGATGATTGGACGTCAGAAATTCAAGCGTGGCGGTGTATAAATGAACAATGGCTATGCGTAGATGGAAAGTGTACATGTGATGGCAAAAAAGAAATCGCTGGCAAATTCGGAACATGCAGGCAGGGTAAGGCCTATTGTGGTGAGAAGAATATGGGGGCTTTGCTTGATGATAAAGATCAGGATAAAGGTTATATTTGCCAAAATGAAAAATGGATTTGCGCAGATCCCAAAGGATGTGGTACATGCACGCAATACCAGGCTCTCAATGATAAAGGTAAATGTGAGGGAAAATCGACAAAACCAAACATCCAATTCGTTAAATGTGAAAAAGGTAATTGCCCTTGTGGGGATGGTGCATGCCCAAAAGACGGTGCATGCCTGAAGGCACCTGGCTTGCCGCCAGTGTGTGCATGCGGAAAATATCATGAAGCTCAGACTTGTTACGATCGCGATGTCTATCCAGTCCTTTCCAATGGTTATGGTGAATTTACATGTCAGGAAAACCATGTGAGCGGTAGCAGTGGTGGCGGTGATTATTACTGGGATGTTTATTGCGAAAATAAAAATTGTAATACAACTGGAGATGCTCAATATTATCCACCAGAAGAAGATGAGGAGGATGCATACTTCTGGGATGAAGATAAATTGACGGTTCCTAATCGTTATGGTGAGACTGCAAGCGGAAACGATAAGGAACTTGCTCTCGAACTTGCTCTCTATAGTAAGGCATTTTTAGATTTGGAATTTGGTCACTGTGGTCGCAGTACGGCGTTGGAATTTAGGAAGACCTGCGCAGGCAAGGCGTGTGATTATGCCGAAAATTTGCGCGATTCGTGTGAAGTTCGAAAAGCGTGTGATACGATGCCTGTACCACGGGCAAATCGTCAAAACTTTACTTGTGATATGGGCATGGATCCTGATGGGCCGATTCAGTGTTACAGTTGGTTAGATTATGATTGGACGCCTGTCGGGCTTCGGTGTCAGGCTGATACGGGGTGCGTCTGTCATCAGGATACATGCGCAAAAGGGCAGCTCTGCGTCGATGGTGTGTGTCATTATGATACGGTTTATGCGCAAAATCATTGCCAGAATGTTTATCCCCATTTGGCTCCCGATGAAATGCGTTGGGCTTTACTCGATAATGGTGGAAGTGCTCGAATCGGTGACGGTGTGCCTGGGCTCGGCCAAGTCCATCTGATTCCGCCTTCTGATCCGGATTATGCCAAGTACGGCGATATCGTCGATGAAGTAGATGAAGAGTATAGTTATTGGGCTGGTGCGTATGATATTTACGAAAAAGTCCTCTTTTGGGATCATTATTCGACACGCGTCGAGAACGAATGGGTCACATTGAATGGCACTTGTCTATGCGGTTATTCAGAAGTAACGCCAAAAAAGTTGGCGGATTACAAGTGCGTTCAGTCATTGGGTTACGTCTGTCTTAACCCCGCAGGATGCGCATGTGGCAGTTCTCTGTGTCAGAAGGGGGCTTTGTGTTTGCGCGAAGGCGTCTGTTCTGCTGTCGTGATGGATAAGGGATTGGCACCCGAAAAAATAGGGAAGATAGAATCGTATCCGAATGGATAGCGGGTAATCATTTCTAACGCCATCAAACCTTTGGTTTCACTATGGCCATTTTGCGATAATGTAGAATAATAATTCGGGTTGGATTAAAGTCTTTTCCACAACACTTGAGGTTCTATAAAATACAATCATGATTTCTCAATAAAAAAGGCGCATCCTTTAGGAAGCGCCTTTTATGTTATAAAATGATACAGAATAGTTCATTCAGACGTGTGCGAAACACGAGAAAGACTATCTTCCTGTTAAGGACCAATGGACATTGTCGTTTGCACCGTACCATTTGAAACTATTTTTAATGTCTGACGAAGAGTTTTTAATGGCAGTGCTGAGAGCACTGGCATTGGCTGTTACACCACCCTTGTTGCCGCCTGTTTTAATAGTGACATTTCCAACTTTGAAGGAGCTAGGAAGATTCGCAATCTTCATGTCCACAGCATGTCCTTCCCTATGATTCGAATAAAGCCCAACAGGAGCTTTGCCGCCGTTAGCAACGCCAAAGGCAGAAAGTGCTGCTTTAGCACCTGCAGAACTGGCTGACATGGAAATACCGTACTGTTTAAAGACTTCTTGTGCT
>JAFOHE010000080.1 GCA_017421975.1 Pseudomonadota bacterium | reverse complement strand
GACAAGGGACAAGGGCAGATGTTTGACGCCAATATAGGCAAAAAACCACGATAGAAGGACTATCGCGGATTTGATAAAGATATATCCCTGTGTTTTAAGATCCGTCGTGCCAACATACACGAGATTGGATGGTTCCAGGATCGAAGCGCGTGACAGAACGAGAAATGGTAAAAAAATGATACTCGAAAAAAGCGTGTTAAAAAAAAGAACAGGGATGACTGCATTTTCACGGACGGAGTGCTTTTTAAAAATATCGTATCCACCCAAAAGACAAGCCGATAAAAAAGCAAGCGTGAGCCACATATAAGGAGTTTTCCATGTACAAGGATTGTGTGAAATTTCATACGCTTCTGCCACGTTGGTCAGAAGAGGCGTTGAATTGTCATGTGCGTGTGCTATGCCAGGCGCATGACGATGTTCTCAATTTCACTTTTGAGGTTGAAGAATCGAAGGCATGTTTTCGGCTTGAGCATGATCATGACGGTGCTGAATGTTGGGAAGACAGTTGTGTCGAAGTTTTTTTACAATCTTGCATTGATCCTTCAGTATATTTTAATTTTGAGTGTAATGCTGGAGGGTACATTCTGGCAGAAATGGGACAAAGTCGCGCAGGAAGACGACGTTTTACACCAGCGGAATACGCAAAATTGCAACGGAAGGCAACGATCCTCGCCAATACAGCGCATGATGTCCGATGGCAATTTTGTTTGTCGGTTCCGATGTCTATGATTGGTGTAACTCAGCCAAAAAATTTGCGCGGGAATCTTTACAAATGCGCTTCAAAGGCAAAGTGTGTTCACTATATGAGCGCCTTTGAAGTTGCATCTGAACGACCGGATTTTCACCGTCCGGAGTCTTTTCAGCTTCTCTTTTAAGAAGATGTCTCGGCTTTTTTGAGCTTTTCGAGGAAAACTTCTTCCGTCCAAAGCTGAATGGAAGCCCCTTTCTGATTGAGTTCTTCAGCTTTTTTCCATTTAGAGCTGGTATGACTTGTCGCCACGAGGACGCTTAACGTTTTGGACACACCACTGGCAGCGCTTCCGCCGAGAGCTTCTACGCGTTTTTGAGCATCTTCGCGCTTCATCGCCACAAGCGTCCCAGTAAAGAGAAAAGACATGCCCTTAAAGGGGCCATCTTCTGTTTGCGCCTGGTTCTGCGTCGATTCAATGAGCGTAACGTAACCCAATAAATCGTCAATGAGCTTCTTTCGGCTTTCAAAGCCATATCGGAGCGCATAAAGCTTTTTTGGGTCTTCTTTTTTACGTGCTTCAATGAGTACTTTTTCCAATTCCTCGGCGCTGGCAGCCAAAATGCGATCTTCACGTCCTTGATAAAAATCGCGAATCGCTTTTGAAGTTTTATTATTAACTTTGAGACGCGTGAGCCATTGTGCAACCGTTTCGTCATAAGCGCGTACAGAACTGTGAACTGCTTGATGCAAAAGACGCCCCTGATCTTTGATGTACAGGCAACGCACGAAGTCATCATCGGAAGCTGCTCTGATCTGTTCGAGGGTACCGAACCATTTTTCGAGATCAAGGCTCATTTTTTTGCCGAGATTGGGGATAGAAAGAGCTTCAAGAAAACGGTGAAGTGGCATATTTCGAGATGCCTGAATAGAATCATAGAGTTTTTGCGGCAAAACAGCGTCTGTATCCACTTCGGTAGTGGCTCTATCAACTTTTGAAGATGCGATGGCATAAGCGATATCTGCGACACTGAGGCGATAAAGATCGGCGGGCGTTGAGACAAGATTAGCGTCGTAAAGCGCTTCGATAATTTTTTCGCCAAACCCCAAACACTCAATAATTTTCGTGTAATTTTCAATAAGCGCTTGACCCGTAGACGGGCAATTATCGGGATCTGTACAATAGAGATAATAAACCTGTTTTTTATCTTCATCGTGTAAAGAAGATGCACGAATGACTGCCGGTGCACCACAGGAAGGACAAGTCTGGGGCAAAGTTACGTAGACGCTATCAACGGGTTCCGATACGACATATTCAATACACGGAATGACGCCGCCACGGCGTGAAACGAGGATGCGAGAGCCGAGTTTGAGGTGCGTTTGTGTAAGAGCAGTCTGTTCCGCTTCGGAAGTCTCATGGTCGCCATTTGAAACGAGCATGGGAAAATGTTCGACATGGGCTGCGTGGATGAGCGTTGCACGCTGAATGGCTGCACCGGACAAAACGACGGTATCAAAATGCGCAACGGGCGTAATGACGCCTGTTTTAGCAACCTGCCATTCAACGCTTCGAAGCGTCGTGATACCTTCATCGCCTTGAAACTTAAATGCAACGGCATATTTGGGATGATGGAGCGTGACATTTTCAGGATTCTGTTCTGAAACAGCATTCGCCTTAAAAACAAGTCCATCTGCTTCAAAATCCCACGAATCACGTTGTTCGAGCATCCTCTGAATATAACATTCGATGCGTTCTTCTTCGGTCATTCCACGCATTGCTTCAAACGCGTCTCTTTCGTCAGGTGAAAGAGACATGATGTTGATCTTAGCATCATTGGCGGGACGCACGATGAGACGATGCGCGACGGCTTGAAAACCAAGTGCCTGGATACGTGCAAGTTTTTCCATTTCCGTTTGGTGTGTTTCGCCGAGTAGTTCATAACCAAAAAAACTTAAACCATATTTGGCCGTTTCTGCGGGATCTTTTTGTTTGAGCCCACCAACGGCAAGATTACGGGGACTAACAGCATCATCAAATCTTTCGAATGAGGACAATGGCATATAGACTTCGCCCCGGATCTCAACGTTAGAAGCCTGGATATGTTTGGGAATAGCCTGAATATACCGAACATTCGATGTAATATCATCACCACGTTGTCCATCACCACGTGTTGATGCGAGTTCAAGATTGCCATTGGCATCATATTTAAGGCTACAGGCAAGACCATCGAGCTTTGGACTAGCCACAAAATCGCTTACAAATCCTTTGGCTTTTTCTACGACTTCTCTCGCGCTATATGCCTTGCCTAAAGAAAGCATTGCAACGGCATGATACACTTTCTTTTTACCTGAACGATTGGTCGATAATTCAGAAAGTGTCGCTGGTTTATCTTCATCTTCGGATTGGCTCGCTTCATAAAACTCATTCAGCGCTTCGTGTTCTGGTGACAGCGCTTCAAGCTGGCGCGTCAACAAGTCAAACGTCGCATCTTTGATTTTGGGATGACCATCGCGATAAAGGCGGTTATGATGACGGATTTCTGATGCCAGTTGATCGACATTCCAATGAAGATATGCCGATAAAATTTGCTCATCCAACGATTGGGATGGCTTGAAAATCTCCGAACTTGTCGAAGCAGATGTCGTTATCTCCGAACTTGTCGAAGCAGATGTCGTTATCCCCGAACTTGTCGAAGCAGGTGTCGCATGCTCTGACACAGTAGGATCTATCTCCGATAAAGGCTTCGGTGCATCAAAATTAAAACTCATCTGTGTTTCGGAAACGTTTCTTTTTTTTGCACACACTTTTGTTATCCTTCCGGTTTTTCGTTTTTTAGCTGATTGTATATTTCGCAGACTGCTGTCAGTGCCTGCGCAAGAAGCAATACCACGCGGTGATTATTCAAACGCTGTCGGTAGATTTGAAGCAGATTCTGATAATTGGCAACTGTTTCCTCAGGTGATAGCGAATAAGCACTCCAAATGGCATTGCCTAAAATGAGATGATCTGCTGCCATGCTTCTGAGGTTCGCAATTTTGTCGCAACAGGAAACAAGGACAATCTCTTCCGGAGCTTCGAGCATTTTTTGAATATACGCGAAGTTTCTCTCTCTCTTGGGGGGACGCGGCGTCTCGGTTGAATCCGATAACCACAAGATATTCTCGGCAATCTTGTCGCCAAATTCAGCGCGAACACGTTCAAGTGTGGCCAAACCACCTGCATCCTCTACAACGTCATGGAGCAATGCCGTGATCACAAGATCTTCATCATCCGAATTTTCGATCACAAGTGCAGCTACTGTCATAGGATGCGAAATAAACGGTGTGGGAATGTTTTTTCTTTTCTGATCCTTATGAAGTTCTCTGGCCATTGAAAATGCTCTATCCATACGCTCACTCGGTGTCATACTTGCCTCCATCAAAAATAATAAACAAAAAGACAGATAATCATGGATTATCTGTCTTTTTACCAAAGTTTGAAGCCAAAATCATCTTTGGATCATCAAGAAGCGGCAAAAAAGCCGCTTCTTGTATACATTTTCGACCCTTTTTAGAACGTGCGTAACGTACAGGCAACATCATCCAAAACGATGTGGTCTTTGTCCGCATCCGTATTTCCTACATAGAACATCAGGCGGACACCAGACTGTGCATTTTTGATCTGGAAGGATTCGCGTACCCACTCAGTCGTATCATACGTACAGAAGGATGAAGAAGCATCGTAGTTGGTCGAACAGGCTGTCATGGTTTTGGGTGCATCACCGCGAGAACCAAACCAATGCATACGCACATTACCTTTACCTTTTACCCAGTATGAACAATCATACGTGCCACCAGGAACTGTAAAACCATAGGATACAAAACGTTTTGCAGGCTTATCCGTATAAACATAAGGATACTTGATCTGAATACCCGCTCCCGTGTGTCCAGGGACATATTTTGCTGTATAATTCACAGGGAGTTCATTCGTCATGTAGTGCTCGGCAACACCATCAAAATCACCATCTTCAGCACCATAATAATTGCCAAACCAGAAATAGGGCGCAGAATAGGCTTGTCCATCGACAGTCAGGCAGTCTTCGTTTTCGCAATCATCCCACAATTCAAAATCGCCGTTTGGCACGATATTGATGGGGCATTGCGGATCATCAACCCATTTTTTACAACTTGAACAGTTGTGCGTCGTGCATTCTTCACAGTTCAAGGTCGTATAGTACCATCCAAGCGGACATTCGCTATACTTGGTGACCGAATAGGATGCATTCATATCGACACAATTATGGGAATGTGGATCACAGAGCGGTTTGTCCTTCAGGCAATCGCTCGAGTTACGACACATCCCTTCTTTGAGGACGCAACTGCCGCGTGTTGCCGTCGTACATTCCATCCAGTCAGCACATTTTGCGTTTTCACAGACATCCCCCGCCTTGCAGCTATGCGTTGAAAGATCACAATACGGTTTCGTATCGTCCATGCAATCACTGTGTTTCATGCAGGCACCTTCTTTGACAACGCACTGATGCGTTGTTGTGTCGCATTTCGAATAGGCATCATCAAACGTTTCACCGTTACTCGGCGTAATCGTCTTGTTGTTGCACGTATCTCTTTGTTTGGTCACACCATTCTGCTCATATTCCCAAACGTCACAGAACCCTTCTTTGGGAACACAATAACCATAGGAATTCGTGCCAGGCACTTTCGTGCTAATATCACAGATTTTCCAATCTTCATCACAGGTCACATCTTTGCAGACGTTCGAACCAGTCTCCGAATAATAGGAAGGAATACAGCTTACGGCATCTACGGATAGCCCTTTGTCACCTGTTTCACGGAAAGCAATCAATGGCATGACATGCGTTACAGCTTTGCCATTGACGGTTCTAGCAATCGACCAGTCATTTGAGTCTTCACAGGTGATCTCCTGGTAAGTATCCGTATCGATTGTTTGGGCTTCAATACAGTATTTTTCCTTGATGACTTCGTTGCCATCCGCATCATAAGCACGATAACCAAAGCCAATCTTACCACTGCCTTTGACCCATAAAGAACAAGTATAATGATAATTGTATCCATTGGCGGAACTACATGTATAGAGATCGCCATAACCATCATTGATACCGAGTTCCGTCATGTCACCTTCAAGCCTGGCCTGCTTCGTACTCGGATTAATCAAAGAAATGCCTGTGTTACAGTGCTTCGGTTCATCCGATTTCGGAACGCTTGCCTGTTGACTATAAGCATTATCATAAAGACTCCAATACTGCGGGGCAAGACCACTCCAATCTTCAAAACTCCAGTTGTAAATAATGTTGTGTTCAGGTTCATCATAACATGCCTGAACACACGTATTCGTATTCAAATCACACGTTTCGCCATTCTCTGCGTCACACTCTGAATCACTGCAACATGCATTCGGATAATTGTCGATCACACCTGTGATTGAGCAATACTGGACTTTTGCTTTCCACGTCTTACCAATGCAGGCTTTGTTGACACATTTACCTGATCGACACGATTCGTATTCCGAATTGCGACAATCAGAATCCGAAGAACAGGAACCGTTACCTTCAATATCATCAACAGTGACCATTTCACAGGCATTGATATTCGGGCGTTCACACGTCGATTGGCAGGTACACGTAACTTCGTCAAAGGTATGGCAACCATCGCTCACATTGCAGGCAGCTCGATCTGCTTCTGAACAGGATTTCTTGCAATCGGCGCTGCTCTCGACACACCAGTTCTTATCCTCACACCAATATTTCGTACATTCACACGTGCCGCTTGCGGCGTTACACGTTGTACCGTTTTTGCATATAACATCTTTACACTTGTTATCATCTGGAGGAATCGGTTGACATTCATCGTTCGAATCCTTTTGGAAGCCTTCCGCACACAGGCTGCATCCCCCTTGTTCGTCGCTCATATAGCCAGAGTCACATTGACAATCACATGTACCGTCTTGGTTACTTTGACATGTCTGATGTGCATTTTCAGTGGTGCAGTCGGCTTTGTCTGAGTTGTTTTCTGAACATCCAGTGGGCAACAACACAGCAACGAAGGCTAACATCCATAAATTCTTCTTCATGATTCACTCCTGAGCTAAAGTAAGATCCCCCACTAGGCGCGCCTTATAGGTTTTTCAAGCACGTGT
>JAFOHE010000079.1 GCA_017421975.1 Pseudomonadota bacterium | reverse complement strand
TTCTTGGCTAATATCGGTCTAATTATTTCGAACTGTTCTCTTGTTATGTCACTTGGATAAATGGATCGCATTATGTAGCCCTCCTTGACTCGAACCAGCGCTCCATGCACTGGAGTAAACAGAATAGCAGGTTGATACATTAATTCAAGATACTAAACATCCTCTTAATACAGCTATGGTTTTCTGTAAGTCCTGTAAATTCATATACACCGTCACTTTTACAATCCAGATCAAATTTGACAGGATATTGGCCGTTCACTGTATCAACAGATACAAGTATTTCTGTTTCGTCATATTGATTCGCAACGATAGTATATCTAAACGGTTTCTGTTTGTCAGCTGATATACCATCGCATTTTCCGTTACAGTTTCAGCATTGTTTACATGATGTTCTTCATCAACGAAACCATCGTTTTCCGCTTCGACATTTTCTCCTTCATCTGTGGAGGGATTAGTCGACTCGAATTTCGTTTTCTGAGCATCCTGGACATGCGTAGGAATTTGAGAATCTGTTTCGGTTGTCCGCTTATGACATCCGCAAAAGACGATCATAAATGACGCCAAGACAATAACTCTGATAATTGCTCGTTTCATCGCATACACCTTTGAAAATATGAAAATGTCAAATTCGGTTGATACATTTTAAAGCTACGGATACGGCTCGTTTGAGCGGCTATCGCTAGCGATACGCCGCTCTGCCTGCGCTATCACGCTCGCTTGCACTCGCTTGATACGCACAGGCTTATTTAATATTAATAAGATGTGAGTGCACAGATATCAATGAATAAAAAATTGATAAGAAAATGTGAATATAGCCCCGAGAGAAATATCCATCTCATCGTCGGAATTCCAGCGTGGAAGTTCAGACCAGTAATTACCAAGGTTAAGTTCCAGGTCGAACCCGATCGTAAAGTGGTCAGTTACAAACCACAGTGCGCCAGTCTCAAAGCGAGCAAGCCAGCTGGGATCCATTGACGACTGCGTGCGGTCTGTTTCCGAAGCGTCAGAGAAATCCTCATAACGCACCCCCAGGCCGATACCTGCCCCCAGCGAAACTACAAATTTATTCGATGTGGGCAGATAACCATGGGCGAGCAGCATAAGACCACTGTTGGAAGTTTTATCAGCATTACCATGACGATGGTTAGGCCGGCTTGGCGATGCCGTAGACCATAGCGTGTTCCAGGTAACTTCAAGCCCGAGCCCCCAGAATTTTTCGTGATACTCTGCCCCAATACGAGCGGAATAACCGTAGCATGGATCGCGCAAATCAACAGCCGGACCCACGCCAACATTAACAGCAATGCTCTGTCCCCAGCCATATTGACGCACTGGAATTGCCGGATCTGACGAGTGGATTTCGTTGACAGCTGGAGCAGATTCAACCGCTGCAGATTCAACCGCTGCAGATTCAACCACAGCCGGTTCGATTGCAGAATTCTGTGAATCTTCAATATCATCGGCATAAGCTGTGGTTGCCAATAACGATGCGGCTGCGAGGGATAAGCAAAATATACGTTTCATATTATTCCTCCTCGCTGGCATTCACACAGTTACCATTATGTTTAATATAAGATGAGATACATGATGTATCGTCACCAAGACAGCATGCCTGAAGTGATTTTTCGAATTCCCGTGCACGATTTACGTCACATGCATAAGTCCTCGGATTTGTATTAAGCAGGCACCATGTATAGGCATTCATTGGAAGCTTATATTTATATATAACACAATGTTCGTTATCTTCAGAATCCATGTTCGAAGAACAATTATAACCGTTAGAACCACCGCCCCATATCATATTCATGGAATCGTTGTAAGGATCATAGCTATAGATTTGAGATGATGTATATCTATCACTGGCACGGTTTGAAAAAATCCGGTCTAAAAGCGGAAGTAGCAACTGCGTATCGCTGACAGTCCAATCTTCAGGATCTGAAATGTTATCATTGAGCAATGATGTCTGAATCTCGGCTTTCAACGGTGCACAGCATCTGATGGCTGCATCGACATATTTGTCAACTTCCTGCAGTTTACAATCATAATTCAGATCGTACTTTTTATCATACGTCATCGCATTCAGGCACATCTGTTCGAAAGCGTCATCCGTATGCGCTGTGTCGTCATAATAGACATATCCCGGACAGCAAGGATATAACATTGGATCACACCCCATAAATAAAAGAGCAAACACAAATACAATAGTTAGATAATAACTGTGTTTCATCTCAGCACCATAGCAGATATTGAATTATTCTCTGCCACCACGCCCGTCGTGATGGTTTACCCATCATGATACATCTGCATTATCAGATTTCAAGTGGGAAAATGTGATTTTCTGAAAAATGTGATTTTCTAATGAATCTAACAGCATGCACTTCAGGAAACCAATTAAAACTTCCACACCAATAGCCCCCGGTTGGTGCAGAGCATCTACCGGGGATTCAAAAAATCAACGATCCCCCCATCGGGGGCAATAATGAATACCAACGGTGTTTCTGATAGGTCTAATAATTACATCCAATGGTAACTGTTCACCCATCTCTCCTTTCTATTATAAAGCAATGCATTCACACGCATCTGCATCGTCTTCAACGCACTCGTAACATGTTTCCGTTTTTTTGAAATAACCATTAGCGCATGTAGACTCTGTTCTTGCTGGAAAAGAGTTACTTGGATCGTAAACCGGATGTCCCGGACTTATGCAAAAACACTGATTTGCTTTTGTATTCTTACACATTCCACATATAGAATTGTTTTCTTGCTCTACAAGGCAGGAAACCGTGAAACCACTTCTGAGAACACTGCAATTGTCATTTTTCCAGGTACCATTGATACAGACATCGGCACTTCCAACGCCATCTGAGTCATCCTTACAATTCTTGCTGGTACCTGTATTACATTCACCGCATTTGGAGTCACAATCACCGCACTCTTTTTTGCAGGCCTCATTGTTCTCACCAGTGAATTTTTTATCGCATTCCTGATAACACTGATAACACTTGTCCGTCATCGCGCATGAAGTCAGCCTCGGACATTTGGCCGATTCTGTGGTCCACTTGCCATCCTTACACAAAATCGCACTTCCGACTCTATCTGGATCATTTGCATCTTCTTCACATTTTGTAGAATCACCAGACAAACATTCGCCGCATTGATTATCCGCTGTACAAGAGACTTTCCCGGATTCACCTTGACATTCGACTTTTTCTGCTGACCATTGGCCATCCCGACAGACCTTCACATTCCCCACCTTGTCCGCATCATTCGTACATTGCGTGGTGTCGCCATTCGTGCATTCCCCGCACGTGCCATCCGCTTTGCAGGATGCCCCGCCTTCGCAGTCAGTTGTTTCCCATTTGCCGTCTATGCATTTGGAAATTCTGCCATTGCTGCAGTCTGATTTGACCTCGTCGACGCTGCAGTTGCCAGAGCTATCCGAATCCGACTCGCATCCAGCGAGAAGGATGGATGCAGTTGCCATTGCGATGAGGATAATTTGTTTCATGTTTATATATCTCCTTAATTGTACATATGATCGCTTATACTATTATAGCGACATCGCACACGTATATCATTATTGCGAGGAATATAGCTGAATGCAAGGAAAAAGCGCGTGAGCGCTCGCCCGGCGTATTTGCGCTCGCCGGAATGCGCATCTTCGTCGTCAGCTGCGTTGTCGCCGACCTCACCCCCTTGTCAGGCTTTCGCCTGACATTCCCCCTCTCCATGAATGGCGAGGGGGAAATTAAGGAACGCTCCCTCCGGCTTCGCCTTGCTTCCTGGAATCTGCATCATTCCGAAAAATATCACTCGTGCATGAGTGCTTCAAGCTCTGCACCGGATTTACCATTGAGTTCACCTTCATTATAAAAGTGAGTCAGAAGAACGGCAATGGCCTTGCCTTCATAGGTGAATACAAAATCATAATAGCCTGCTTTATGTTCTTCTGGATTCAGATAAAAATTGCCCCAATACGAATTGGCAGGATCTTCATTATCGACGGGATAATGAAGATCGCAATAGGTTGCAAACCCGGGCATCATATCCGAGAATTTGGTTTTATTGTAGTATTCCTGATCATCGCGATGTTTCAGGATCCAGACGCGTAAAGCATATTTGGCATCGGTGTCGGGATAGAATTCAATCCATTCATTCAATTCAAAAATGTTTCGTACATCATCGAGTGAAGATGCTTTCCCGTTGATATCATCTTGTGATCCAATGCTATTCCCCATGATGCGTACACCGCGTAAAATGGAAGGATCCCGATCTTCAAGATTAATGATATTGAGCTTGCCTGTAAGTTTTGTGGGTTCAGCAGCCTGATTTCCAGCTGTTTTGCTCCCTTTTGTATCCATATTTTTAGCTTTGGGATCGTCCTTATTTACCGCTTGTTCTTGACCACTGGGTTGGTCTGTCGTGGATGTATTCTGCTCGTCGCTGCCTTTTTTGCATGCACCTAAAAAGACAAGCATCAAAATGGCAAGCAAAAGCAGAAAAGTATTTTTTGGAGCTGCACTTGTACGTGGAACAGGGGTGGTGTGGTTGCGGAGAGTGTTAGTTTGCATGTTGTTTAATCCTTTTGCGCAAGCCGTTCATCAATGAACGGGAAAATAGTGTTTGCAGAAATCTTCGATACCGATGATATCGATTGTTCCAATTCAGAATCATCTTTAATCACTTTGTCATTTTCTGATGCTGGCTTGGAATCTGTTGCTTTTACAGCATCATTATCATCAGATGGCTTATGTTCTGTTTCATTCGCAATGTTATTATTCGTTGCTGTAGTTATCGGTTCTTCCGGCTTTCGGTTACAGGCTTGAGTGAATAGTGATGCTGTCAGGACAATGATGATAGTGAGTGCGTACTTCATGGTTTGATGCAGGTTAATGTGGTCGCGACGAGCGCGGTTTTGATCAGGTGTTAGCATTTTCATATCTTGTTTTTAAGTTGATTGATATTCAAAATCATTCAAGAAGACGGGATGGCGGTGTGATCGTCGTGAATGACATGGGATAGGTGACTTGCGCTGTTCCGCCATCGTTGGAGGGGGGAAACTTCCAGGTTTTGATTTTATCGATCAGGCAGGTTTCTAAATCTTTGTGATTAAGAGTTGATTCTTTAATGACGGCACTGGTGACTTTTCCGGCAGAATTGATGATAAACGCGAATGTGATGTCTCCCTTGAGATCTTTGTGTTGGGAAAGCGCATTTGTATAACATGTGTACAAATTTGATTTGTACTTCTGGATGGCTTTTTGGATTGCACGCTTGTTCATAGAGCCGATGATCTCGGGGCGATGCAATTTTATATCGATTATGGGGCCGTCGGGAGCGATTGGGAAAGCGGGACCATAAATGGCACGCGGTACACTATAGGCTATTATTGCTTCATCTGGTTTGAAATCTGACCAGTTTATTTTCTCGTCGCCCTTGGCTCTGCCCTTCTTTTGGTCTTTAGGCATTGCCTCCTGTGCTGCTTCCTTGAGTTCTGGTATCATGTCGTCGGCATTTTCTTGGGGCTGTTCGGATTTGGGCGGTAATATTTCTGGCGGGCCATACATCGCAGCAACGCTATCGTTTGCCAGTTCATTGTCTGCCACCTCTTTGAGAATGTGCATGTCTTGATCGGTGGTTGTCTCTGGGGCTTGAATATAATTTGTCGCCTCGGGGACGCTTTGGGCGTGATCCTCAGGTGTGGCAGGTGCTGTTTCGGATGTTTCTTGCTTTTGGCAGCCCGGCAGGGCGAACAGCAGCAGAGCGGTTGCGGTATGCGCGATTTTCTGAAGGTGCCTGTGGAGTTTCATGAGGATTTTTTCTTTAAGAATTGCTTCACGTGTCATGGCTATTTCTCCTTCAGGCATCAACTCAATTTGATAGATACTGAGCACACATCCGATTCCACAGTAGCTATTTTAACAGCTTTCATTCGCCGATTCAACCAATTATGATGCGGGAATCCCGTCATTGCATTCCAAAAAATAGCGCGTCAGCGCTCGCCCGGCGTAGCGAGCCTGTAGTGAGACGTTTCGTGAAACGTCTCACAGGCGAGGTAGCCGGGCGCAGAGGGGCGTATTTGCACGCGTTTTGGTAGTTTGCAGGCACGTGTCGTGACACGTGCCTGCAAACGCGCAAATAGCCCCGAAAGACGTGCGTATCGAGCCGTAGGTGCGTGGTCACAGCCCCGCACCAAGGCGAGATAGAGCGGCGCAAATAATTATAGGCGCAAATAATTATAAAAGTATACAAATGATTTGTAAGAATATATACAATTCCTCCTGTACGACGCACATGGATTAATTGCCTACCTCGTAATAGCTACCAGGTTCTTACGGATCCGACGAACCTTCATACTCGCCATAGCCCTGGTCACTGCTCGGATTCGGCTTGGCGCACAGGGCCGGACCTGAAGTGGCGGTGGTATTTTTAAAGCAGCTGCTTCGCGTGTAACAGCATCCGTTCGCATTTTGTGTTCCGAGACGCTCGCAATGGCAGGCAATTCCGTCGCCTTTTGTCTGCTGGCAGTTCGGATCATTGGGATCGCTGCACGGGGGATACTCGGCGAGTGTGCCATGGCTGCATTGGACGATATACCCCTTGCCATGGTACTCCTCATTGATACAGACCTGGAGGGAATTGTGACATTTTCCGTAACGGGAACCGTCGGCTAGGCACGAGACACGGCCTGTTCCGTTGGTCAGGTCGAGCGGGAAATTATGCACCCTTTCATTCGGATGTTGAACCGAAGAATGGTCGGTAAAGTCATAGCCGGAAACGATTTTCTGCGTCCGTGTGTCGTTCAGCCGCTTCGTGGTATCCCAGTCACGGAACGGCGGATAGTCGGGGTCTTCCGCGGCGATCAGAGCTTTACATTTCGCCTCGTCGTAGCATGGGTTCGGATTGAACGGGGCGCCTACCATCGGCTCGCCCCAGCACGGATCGCATTTGTCGCACTGACTTCGGTCGCATTCGTTTTCCATTTTCTGTGGATCGGTACCCTCGCGGCAGCTGTCGGGGCAGGCATAGTCGGGATCGATCGGATCGAGGCGATTCCGTATCCGTTCCCACCTTCCGTTGACGCAGCGGTACATGATGGCGTTGTTGTCGTTGTCCTCCGTGCATTTGAGCGAGCCGTTAATGCATTCGCCACAGGACGGAATATCTGCGCGACAGGAAACGTCGCTGCACATGGCGATGGTTTTCCCCGGAACGCCTTCCTGGCATTCCTGAACGACACCGATTTCTTCTCCTTTTTCGTTCACTTGATTGGCGCACTGGTTTGTATAATTTTTACAAGTCCCGCATTTGTCTTGATGGCAGGAAACGGCATTTCCCGATGAATTTTTACATTCTGAAGTTTCATAGGATGAACCATTACACGCGATGAGCTGGCCTTCCAATTCGTCATTATTATTACATTGCGAGCCGTTCCCTGAGCAGGGATCACCCGTTTGGATGCCGGTGTCTGCACAATTTTTTGTATTAAAATTACATATTACGCCGCGATTGCATCCGACACTGTTGCAGACGCATATCCCGCCTGCGGCTGCGCCGCCGGATGACTTGCATGCCTGTTCGAAGGCATCTCCGGAGGGATCGAGGCATTGTTCGGAGGAAACGGGGCATGCGCCGGTTTCGGTTTCTCCGGATTCTTCGTTGCAGGCTGTGACTCCGACGCATGCGGCCAAAAGGACCAACGTGAACCATTTTTTCATATTATCTCCAATATTAATCTCTAAGGTGTGTATTCTCCACAAGCAGGGCGAGCCGTATTGTGCAAAGCACAATAGGCGAGCCGCCGAGGACGTATTTGCGGTGAATGGAACATTCGCCGCAAAAAGGCCGAAAAGGCAGGGCGTATCGTGCAACGATAGCCCGCATCCTCAATAGCATTTTTTATCCCAATAGCACATTTATACGGCATGCGCAAACGACGATCACCGGAATTCCCTTTCAACAAAAAAAAGACATCGTCGCACTTGCCTTTTGTAAATCTGTGTTTAATCTTTCGCGACCGTTGACCCGGACGTCATAATTGCTTGACGAAACCGGGGGTAAAGTTTAGTTTACTGTCGGCTTTTTTTCGGCATGTTGCCGGAGAAATTAAGCCGGTTTTCATTTCTTCATGGGAGTATTTGCGAACATGCTTGACAGATCGAAGTACAAAAACACTTATTTCTTCCACAAAGGCGTTAAAATTCCTGAATTTGAGGGCGTTAGCAAGGACGAGCTCAAAGAGCTGCTGGGTGGAAAGGGTTATGGCCTTTATTTGATGCACTGCATCCTCGACATCCGCTGCCCGGTCGTCGTCAACGTGCCGACGTTCCATGCCAACGACCTCGAAAATGGCCACATGAAGAAAGCCCTTCAGGACGAGATTATGGCTCGTTTGGAAGAGATGGAAAAAGTCTCCGGCAAAAAATTCGGCGACACCAAGAACCCGCTGCTCGTTTCGGCCCGTTCCGGCGCGAAATACTCGATGCCCGGCATGATGGACACGATCCTCAACATCGGCCTCACCGATAAGATCGTTGACGCTCTGGCCGTCGGCGACACCGCCCGTTTCTGGAGAGACAGCTATCGTCGTTTGCTCCAGATGTACGGTGATGTCGTTGAACAGATCAAAGACGAAAACGGCGAAGATCCGTTCGAAGAATGCCTCGGCAACTTCAAGAAAGAAAAAGGCGCCAAGACCGACCTCGACCTGACCGCCGATGACCTCGCCGAACTCATCAAACGCTACAAAGCCATCTATGTGAAATACGGCCACGAGTTCCCGCAGGATCCGAAGAAACAGGTTATGGCCTCTGCAGAAGCCGTTTTCCGTAGCTGGAACAACGAACGTGCTATCTTCACCCGTAAACTCGAAGGTATTCCTGACATCCTCGGCACCGCCGTCAACATTCAGGAAATGGTCTTTGGTAACCGTACACCGCGTTCCGCAACAGGCGTTTACTTCACCCGCGACAAGGTCACCGGTATCAAGCACGATATCCTCGATGGTACCGTTCTGTTCCAGGCCCAGGGCGAAGACGTCGTCGCCGGTATCCGCAACTCCCTGCCTCTCGAAGCCCTTCGCGATCACGAAGACAAGGCTTTCCATGCCATTTATGATGAACTCAAGGCCACTGGCGAGAAACTTGAGCATAAATGCCGTGACATGCAGGATACCGAGTTCACGATCGAAGAAGTCAATGGCGTTCCCACGCTGTACTTCCTCCAGATCCGCGATGGTAAACGTTCGGCCAAGGCTGAATCCGTGATCGCCTACAACCTCGTTAAAGAAGGCATCCTCACGAAAGAAGAAGCCATCTGCAAAGTCAATCCGGAACGTTTCGAAGAGCTGCTCTTCCCGCAGATCGAGCCGAAAGACCGCAAGGCCGCCACGATGATCGCCAAGGGGTCTGCTGCTTCTCCGGGCGCTGCATGTGGTAAAGTCTGCTTCACGCAGGACGAAGCCCTTGCCGCCAAGGCCAACAAAGAAGACGCTATCCTCGTGACCGTCATGACGAGCCAGGAAGATGTCAAGGGCATGAAGGCCAGCCGTGGTATTCTGACCACCACCGGTACGAAGGTTTCCCACGCCGCCATTATGGCCACCGCATGGGGCATTCCTGCCGTCGTCGGTGCCTCCGAAATCACGATCGACAAAGCCGCCGGTACCTTCAGCTGCAATGGCCACACTGTAAAACGTGGTGATTACATCACGATTTCTGGTACGACCGGCGAAGTTTACCTCGGCAAAGTCCCCATGACCGTTCCTTCCAAGCTCGAAGAGTCCGCTCAGGCGATTCTCGACTGGTGCCAGGAAATCAAGTCCCTCGATGTCCGCGCCAATGCTGAAGCCGCCGAGACGCTTCCTGCATTCAACAAGGGTGCCCGTGGCGTTGGCTTGTTCCGTACAGAACACATGTTCCTCGGCGACCGTCTGCCTTACATTCAGAAAGTTCTGTTTGGCAATGACAAGGCCGAAGCCAAGAAAGCCCTCGACGCCATCTACAACTTCTCCAAAGAGGACTTCAAACACAGCATGTCCGTCATGGATGGCTATGGCGTGACCATCCGTCTGCTCGATGCCCCGCTCCACGAGTTCTTCCCGCACAACAGCGGCCTGAAACAGGAAGAGAACCCGATGCTCGGTCACCGCTCGGTCCGTATGGCCATCACCAACCCCGAAATCCCCGAGATGCAGATCAAGGCCGTTTTGGACGCCGCCGCCGAACTCATTAAGGAAGGCAAACATCCGAAACCCGAAATCGAAATCCCGCTCGTGATTATCGCCCCCGAAGTCAAGGCCATTCTCGAAATCGCCGTCAAGGTTGCCGCCCAGGTCAAGAAAGAACAGGGCTTCGCAGTTCCTTACGCACTCGGCACGATGGTCGAAACCCCGGCAGCCGCCATCTCCGGTAGCGAAATCGTCCCCGCCCTGCGCGCCAAAGTTGCAGGCTATGACGATGACGTTCACCCCGTCTATGGCTTCGCTTCCTTCGGTACCAACGACCTCACCCAGACGACACTCGCCATTTCCCGCGACGACGCCGACCGCTTCCTGCCGCTCTACGTCGACAAGGAATTCTTCGAGCGTCATCCGTTCATCTCCATCCACCCCGCCGTCGAGAAGATGGTCCGCTGCTTCGTCAAAGACGCCCGCGCCATCGATCCGAAGTTCGAAATCTTCATCTGCGGTGAACACGGTGGCGATGTCTACACAATCGGCCGCCTGCACGAAATCGGCCTCACCGGCGTCTCCATGAGCCCCGGCAAAGTCTATCGTTCGATCATCAAGGCCGCTCAGTGCCAGGTGCAGAATCCGCGTAAATCGGTGAAGTAGCCTCACCCCCAGCCCCTCTCCAAAGGAGAGGGGACTTGAAAGGATATAGATCCCCGCTAGTAATGGCGGGGATTTTTTTTGTTTTTGAGGTTGGTTTGGGGCGTGCTCTATGCGCCTTTGGCGCATACGAGCGACGCTGGCGGGCGGAGTTTAGG
>JAFOHE010000078.1 GCA_017421975.1 Pseudomonadota bacterium | reverse complement strand
TTAATCTCTGGTGCTATGCCGTTTGCATCGGTTTAATCGTTCACAAATCTAAACGCATTGCGTGGATTCCAACTTCTTTTGCGCTCACTTTTTGCGCAGTGTCGTGTCTACCTATCAATCTTTCTAACCTTACGCGTTTCATCTTGCACCACGAAATTCATGCATCTCTTACGGAAGCGAACATATCCCTTCCCATAAATATCACCACATACAACACATGGTTCAACAGCATCGAAGAGAAAAAAGGCCTGGGTTATGCCGAGAATATGCAAAGTAAATTCAGATATCTCGGCGACACGTTTGGTTATGAGAGTTATAAAGATTTAGCTGAAGAATTTTCTCTTTACGGATTTAACAATAATTTTGATGAGGAAGTTCAAGCTAACGCGACAGAGGACATTGAAGATAATATGATTAAGACACCTGCTACGCAATATGCTATCGTTTTACCAGATCCTTATGTTTTCGATCTTCCAGAGAATAAACATTATAAGCAACTCATGTCTTCTGGCAGCCTTAGCGGAAGCTCAATTTCATATTCCATAAACAGCACTAAAGATGCCCTCGTTATTCAGCTGACGAATCCCATCGAAAACATTCAGTCTTTGGAATATGCTTTACCGCTAAATCAATTTATGACAGATGAACCTAATTCAAAAATCGCCGCGCCCATCGTCATGCATCATGCCCTTGCAGACCTTTATCTCTTTCAAATTCAATTTTTGTTTCATCCAGAAACGGGCGAGTTCAGCATGAACAACGCCTCGTTTGTACTATTGATCAGCCAATGACGATCTCATCAAATACGTCGGGACGTTTTACAGAACGTCCTGACGTACCTACCCAATATATACCTTAAAATGGCAATCCTTCGATGATATGATTTTCTCGTTTCCAGGCTTCCATTTCTTCCTCACTATTAAAATACAACGTGTGGTTACGTTTATATAATGTTGGATAATCCAGAACTTTTTCTCTAAATATTTTGGGGTGATTTTCGCCATTGATATAGGATTGCCAATACGAATCAAGTTGATTGAGCGTATAGGTTACATGTCCAAAGCCATCATCATCGTCATATTTGCTTATTTTGCCTTCTTTTGTGCGTGATATTTTAAATTCACATATAAAAGGCCGCGCTTCTAATTGTTCAAAACTTATTTCGAAAATTTCTCCTATTTTGACATGACGACTGCAACTTTCACTGACGGCTTCAATAAATTCAAATTTGCTATCTTCATTAATCTTATATTTATAATAAATCCAGGACGTCTGACATACCTGTTTGGCAAATGTTAACGTCCGCGCTGATTCATCAAAGACGACATTGCTTACGCTTGTCAAATAAGGGTGTTTGCTCTTAACAAAAGTCTGTTTTTCGTCATTCCACAAAAGGATATCAACAAATTTCATATTGAGCGCACCATATGTACCTTTCGTAATAATCATATCCTCTTTTCCATCAACATTCATATCCTTAAAAGTGACATCACCAAGCGCATCCAACTGGGACATAATGGCTGAATTTTGCTGACGAATCAGGCGATAAAGCTCTTCATCGTGAAATTTAGAATTGATCCGCCAATCGCAATCCGAAAAAGGATGATTCTCATCTTCCATTTCCATGAGTGTTTTTCTCTCGTTTGGCTTCTTATTGACGCGCCGATCCCTATAATGAGAGTCAACGGGAGGCACCGCGTGCGTAAAAAATGTCTCACCATTGGCGTCATTCACAGAAATGATATATTGATAATCTTCTGCATGATACGTTTTGTGCCATGTAAAGGGACGTGGACGTTCTTTGACAGGCAATTTTACATTGCTTCCAGAATTCGGCACTTGGGTATTAATCGAGCCAAGTTCAATGACATCCCCTGGTCTTAGATTGTGCGTCATTGTATTGGGATTATACTGTAGTATCAAAGGATACTTATTTGGATCCCCGTAGAATTTTCTGGCAATCGACCATAGCGTATCACCTTTCTGAATGATATATGTATCGGCATAGCATAAAGAGCTAGAAAAAAACGCCATGATGGATGATATACAAACCATAAGGATCAACAAGTCGCGTTTCATTTTTATAGTTCTCAAGTTGTATCCATGTGTCCTGGAATGAGCGTATCCCCAATAGATACAGCCCTTTCCTTGCGCAAGCATGCAAAGTATAATTGATATGCTTATTCAGGCGCAATGTTTCTGATCACGGAATTTTTATTCGTGAAAATGCCTTCCCCGTCAAGCCAATAAAAAATAAGCCGCGTAAGCAGCAGAGGGGGGAGCGGCGTATTTTCCTGTTGTAGGACGTTTCATAGAACGTCCTACAACAGGAAAATAGACGCGCGGGGGGACACTTCCCCCCGCCCATCCAAAAGACCAGTGACGTTATACAGTCACGGATTTGATGTGCCAAATATCTTCAGCGTACTGACGAATGGTTCTGTCTGAAGAGAAGAAGCCCATGTTGGCAACATTGAGAATCATCATGCGTGCCCAGCGTTTCTTGTCGAGATATGCTTTTTCGACGTCGAGCTGACGAGCAATGTAGCTGTCGAAATCGGCGCAAAGCATATAAGGATCGTCGTTCTTGAGCCAACTGACGATACCTTTGTAACGCGAGCGGTCATCGGGCGAGAAGAAGCCGCTATCGATCATTTCGAGGACGGCTTTGAGATCTTCGCTTTCTTCGATATAGGCTTTGGGATCATAGCCCTCGGCCTTAAGCTGCTTGACTTCTGGCTCAGTAAGGCCGAAGAGGAAGAAGTTATCGTCACCGACATTTTCGCGGATTTCGATATTGGCACCGTCGAGCGTTCCGATGGTCAGCGCACCGTTGAGGGCAAATTTCATATTACCCGTACCGGAAGCTTCTTTGCCGGCCGTCGAGATTTGTTCGCTCAAATCTGCTGCAGGAATAATAACTTCCGCGATCGAGACACAGTAATTGGGGACGAGGTAGACGCGAAGTTTGTCCTTGATCGTCGGATCATCGTTGATAATACGCGCGATATCATTAATAAATTTGATATGGAGTTTGGCCGCAGCATAACCTGGTGCAGCCTTACCGCCGAAGAGAACGATTCGCGGCACATGCGGCTTGGATGGATCGAGTTTAAGCTGACGATAAAGGTGAATCACGTGAAGCGCGTTGAGAAGCTGGCGCTTGTATTCGTGAATACGTTTGACCTGAACATCGAAAAGCATCTCGGGGTTGACATCAAACGGCAGATAATGTTTAGCGAAGCGAATCTTATTATTTTTCTTGATTTCAAGCATGCGCGCCTGAACGTCGGGATCATCGGCGAAAGCCGCGAATTTCTTGAGTTCTTCTGAATGTTTGATCCACGAATCGCTGCCGAGTTTTTCGGTCACAAGCGCCGTCAACTCGGGATTGGAAGCGACCATCCAACGACGTGGCGTCACACCATTCGTCTTATTGTTGAAGCGCTCGGGGAAGAGTTTCACGAAATCGGGGAAAAGATCGGTCTTGACGAGTTCCGAGTGGATAGCAGCAACACCGTTGATCGAATGGGAGCCGATGACGGCGAGATTGGCCATGCGCACGAATTTTTCACCCGTCTCATCAATGATGGAGACGCGGCGCTGCATCTCGTAATTGCCCGGATACGCAATGTGAACGCGGAGAAGGAAGCGACGATTGATCTCGTAGATGATCTCAAGATGACGCGGAAGGAGTTTTTCAAACATGGGCAGCGGCCAACGTTCGAGGGCTTCCGGAAGAAGCGTGTGGTTCGTATAACCGAACACCTTCTCTGTAATCGCCCAGGCTTCATCCCAACCCAGGTGTTCCTGATCAATAAAGACGCGCATGAGCTCGGCGACGGCGATCGCAGGATGCGTATCGTTGAGCTGAATCGCGACTTTGTCAGCAAACTGTTTGAAATCAGGGTGCGTCTTCTTGTAACGGCGAACGATGTCATGAATCGAGCAGCAAACGAAGAAATACTGCTGTTTGAGGCGAAGTTCACGGCCTTCGGGATTGTTGTCAGCCGGGTAGAGCACTTTTGAAATCGTCTCGCTGATGACTTTGTCTTCAACGGCTTTGCGGTAATCACCGGCATTGAAAATGTCGAGATTGAAATCGTTCGTCGCCTGTGCCGACCACAGACGAAGCGAATTGACCGTATTTGTGCCATAACCGGCGACGGGCATATCATAAGGCACACCGCGGACTTTTGTCGTATCGACCCAATCGCAAACTAAGTTACCATGTTCATCATTATGATGTTCGACGTGTCCACCGAAGTTGACCGTCGCAGCCTTATCGGGGCGGGAAATTTCCCACGGATTCATCCGTTCAAGCCAGGGATCGCGGCTTTCGACCTGATAACCGTCGCGGAACGATTGTTTGAAGATACCGAATTCATAGCGAATCCCATAGCCCATCGCGGGATACCCCAAGGTTGCCAGGGAGTCGAGGAAGCAAGCCGCAAGTCGGCCAAGGCCACCGTTGCCGAGTCCAGGATCGGGTTCTTCTTCTTCAATTTTGTCAAGCGAAATGCCGTATTGCTGAAGCAATCTCTGCGCCGTCGAATAAAGTCCGAGGTTGAGCAGATTGTTGCCCATCGAACGGCCGAGCAGATACTCTGCAGACAAATAGTAGACGCGTTTGGCGTCTTCCTGATAATAGCGTTTCATCGTATCCATCCAGCGGGCGATCAATCTGTCCCGAATGGCCAGAGACGTCGCCAGATAAATGTCATTTGCTGAAGCCGTTTTGTTGTTCTTGGCGAACGAAAAACGAAGATGATCAATCACGGCGCGGACGAGGACATCATCCGTCATACCCGTACGTTCATTTGAAATTTTGGTCACAGCATCCTTAAGATCAGCCATGGAGTTGCTCCTTTTGATACGCGTTACACACGCGTTTTGTCTCGTTTCGTGTCAGGCAGCGAAGCCTCACATCTCTTTGAATCTATGCTATTTTCGTTGTTTCTACAAGCAAATGCGGCAACTGCATAGAAATTGGTCATTTGCAATTCACAATGCATTTTTTAACAAGTGAATGTTATGCATGCATGACAACAATAATAATTATAAATAATATAATTTACTATTTGTCACCAAACCAATCGCGAATAATAACAATAATATATTGTTCAGGAATATGTTTATGACAACACGCGTTTTTCCATGATCATATAATGTATGATTATTGTCCATATCCACGGCAATCGGCATTTTTCATTATAAATTGCAAATTACGAGTTTTTCACACTTATTCTTGTACCTTAGCCATTTTGAAGTTCCCTGAGCATGCGACGCTACGCCACATAGCCAGGGAACAATAGCATCATTAACCGACGATAAAGTTAATAATACGCCCAGGCACGAGAATGGTTTTACGAATCGACTTGCCTTCCATTTGTTTTGTCACAGCAGGAATGGCGAGTGCAGCTTTCGTGATTTCTTCCTCGGAAGCAGTTTTAGCGACTTCGACGGTACCGCGCACTTTGCCCTGAACCTGAACAGCCATTTTGACGATCGACACCTCGCATTTGGCCGGATCATATTTGGGCCATGAAGCGAGGGAGACGCAATCACTGTGTCCGAGAATTGCCCAAAGTTCCTCAGCAATATGCGGCGCATAAGGCGCGAGGACCAAAACGAGCGTCTCGGCAGCCTCACGCGGGAGTTTTTCGAGTTTTGAGAGATGATTAATATAAACCATCATCTGCGAAATGCCCGTATTGAAACTGAGATTTTCGATATCTTCGCCGAGTTTGCGAATCGTCTGATGACGAATCATATCGGTTTCAGCATCGCAGGGAATATCAGCGACGCGGTCGTTCAATTTATCCTCTTCGCCAGGAGCCACGATGAGTTTCCAGCAACGCGTGAGGAATCGATTGACGCCTGCGACACCTGCCGTATCCCAAGGCTTGACCTGATCGAGCGGTCCCATGAACATTTCATAGAGGCGAAGCGAATCGGCCCCGAGATCGCGCACAACGTCATCAGGATTGACGACATTGCCGCGGGATTTCGACATTTTTTCGATTTGCATCGTCAGCGGTTCACCCGTGCGTTTGTCCGTCACTGTGCCATCACCAGCTTTCTGAACATTATCCACGTGAACGTAGGCACCATTTTTATCTTTGTAAGAATAGGCAAGGATCATCCCTTGATTAAAGAGTTTCTTGAATGGTTCTTTCGTGTGGACGAGGCCAATATCATACAAAACTTTGTGCCAGAAACGCGCATAAAGCAAGTGAAGGACGGCATGTTCCGCACCACCGATATAAAAATCGACGGGCATCCAGTATTTTTCGTTTTTCTCCGAGAACGGTGCTTCGCTGTTATTCGGATCAATATAGCGCAAATAATACCAACAAGAGCCAGCCCACTGCGGCATCGTATTCGTTTCGCGCGTCATATCGCCGACTTTGAGCCAATCGGTAATATTGGCGAGCGGACTCTCACCCGTGCCACTCGGTGCATAGCTTTCGACATCCGGCAACGTCAACGGAAGCTGTTCCTCAGGCAACGGATGATGCTGATGATCCTTGTCCCAAAGGATTGGGAACGGTTCGCCCCAATAACGCTGGCGCGAGAAGAGCCAATCACGGAGTTTATAATTGACGGAAGCCTGACCGACGTGATGTTCTTCGAGCCAGGCGATCATCGCCTTTTTGCCATCGGGCACGTTCAGGCCATCGAGGAAGCCCGAATTGACGTGAACGCCATCTTCTGTATAAGCTTCTTTAGTCACATCGCCGCCTTGAATGACCTCGATAATCGGAAGATCAAACGCCTTTGCGAAGTCATAGTCACGCGTATCGTGCGCCGGCACGCTCATAATCGCACCCGTGCCATAAGAAGCGAGAACGTAATCAGCGATCCAGATCGGCGTCGGTTTGCCATTGACCGGATTAATGGCATAAGCCCCTGTAAAGACGCCTGTTTTCGTCTTGGCAAGATCCGTGCGTTCGAGATCGGATTTTTTGGCCGCCGCCGCACAATAATCTTCGACAGCCTGTTTCTGCTCCGGCGTCGTAATGGCTTTGACGAGGGCATGTTCCGGCGAAAGCACGAGGAATGTCGCACCAAAAAGCGTATCGGGGCGCGTCGTGAAAACACGGATTTTGCCATGAACAGCCGTTTCAGGTGCCAAAGCGAAATCGACTTCCGCGCCGAGACTTCGGCCAATCCAGTTTCGTTGCATAGCCTTGATGCGTTCCGGCCAATCGAGTTCGTCGAGATCCTCCAAAAGACGCTCAGCATACGCCGTAATTTTGAGCATCCACTGGCGCATCGGTCGGCGAATGACCTCAAAGCCGCCGACTTCCGACTTGCCATCGATCACTTCTTCATTGGCGAGCACCGTGCCCAGTGCGGGGCACCAGTTGACCGGCGCTTCGGCAACATACGCCAAACCGCGCTTATATAATTGAAGGAAAATCCACTGCGTCCACTTGTAATAATTGGGATCTGTCGTATTGATCTCGCGATCCCAGTCATAGCTAAATCCCAACGATTTGATCTGACGCTTGAAATTGGCGATATTTGCTTCCGTGGTAATGCGCGGATGCGTTCCCGTCTTAATCGCATACTGTTCCGCCGGAAGGCCAAAAGCATCCCAACCAATGGGATGGAGCACGTTAAAACCATTCATGCGCTTATAACGCGCAATGATATCGCTTGCCGTATAGCCCTCCGGATGCCCCACGTGAAGCCCCTGTCCCGACGGATACGGAAACATATCGAGAATATAATATTTGGGTTTTTCCGAGCAATCGACGGCACGGAAGGTCTTATGTTCGTCCCAATAGCGCTGCCATTTGGGTTCAATAACGTTAGGATTATAATTGCCCATGAAGAATCCTCACTGATAGAAAAAATATCGTTATTGACTTTGAAACTGACGGGGGAAGTGTCCCCCCAACGCGGCTATGCCGTCGGCATACGCCGCGCCCCCCTCTGCGGGGCGGCGACGCCCCGCAACGCCCTTCGCCACAACGAAATGGCGCATGCTAATGGATGGGGATGTCAGATAAAAATAAAGCCCTGATGCTGTCGCTCCAGGGCTTTCAAAATACGGGAAACCAAAGAATTAGTCTTTGTTTTCGAGAACCTGCTGATCTTTGTATTTACCGCAGGAAGGACAAACGTGATGAGGACGTTTGGGTTCGCCACAGCTTGCACAGGGAACGACCTGAACAGCCGTAAGACGATCATTGATGGAACGGCGCATCATGGTGCGCGAATGAGAAACACGTTTCTTAGGTACTGCCATTTTTAACTCCTGACACAGAATAGATTGTGAAAGCCAAAGATAAAAACCAGACTTCACGTTAGAAAGAAGATTTTGAGCAGCCGCAATATCCGTCATTGAGGTTTTTGCCACAACGCGGACAAAGTCCCCTGCAATCTTCTTTGCAAAGATGCAGGGAATCGAGCTCACTCCATAGGGATTCCAGAATGAGATGATCGACGTCGATCTCTCCATTTTCATAGAAGGAGACGTCAAGATCATCAGCGCCGAGAATAATCTCTTCATCTTGCGGACTACGCGCGATGTCCACGAGAAGGAACTCGGCTTTGATCTCAAAGGTAGTTTCATCACGTTTGTTGCAACGGACACAATCCTGAAAGAGATCAGCGTGGATTGCAGCTTCAAAACGGATACCTTCCCGACACTGTTTCAGCGTGACATCATAAGTAATGGGCGAACGTGCACGACATTCCTCTTCATTATCCTTCATAAAAGCATCGAAGGCGGCGACATCCACTTCGCCTTTCACGACGAATGGAACGGAATTGGATATGCGCTTGACTTGAACGATCACGTATGATGACTCCCTGCACAAAATGCCAAAGCAAGCCCCGTATAAAGGCGGCGGGAATATAGAGAAATCCATTACATTTGTCAACGAATTTGTGCGCTGATTTGCTTCACACACCTTTCTCATCGCATCTTCCTCTGAAAAAATTACCTTTTTTTTTGAAACAAGATTTCGTCGGTGCTTGAAAAATTTTTTCTATGCGTTACTATATTTAACGACAGGCATGGAATTGTCTATCCATTTTTTCGATAGGCAGAAATGTCTATCGAATTGAATGTGATCAGATCATGGTTTCTTCATGGTCTTACAATTGACTCTTCATTTTTTAAGGAAGGAATTTCGTTATGAAAAAAGTTCTCGTTACCCTTTGTGCTGTGTCCATTGCATTTGGTGCTGTTGCCTGCTCCAAAGATAAAGCTCCCCGCACGGCTGCTGACGCTAAGTCCAACGAAGTCGTCGCCGAGTATCTCACACAGCTCGAAGGGTTCTATCAGGTGAATGATCCCGAAGCGAAAGATCCGAAAACCGCCCTTACCTGCACCTACATCATCGTTAAAGACGGTGCCCGCTCCGAAGCCACCGTTAAAACGTCCGGTCAGTGTGACTTTGATTCCCTCAAAGCCCAGGTCAGCAGCAAAGGCACGCTTTCTGATTCCGCCGCTGCGACGATCGCCGACATCGCCATTAATACCAAAGGTCTGGGCAAAGGTGCCGTCCGCGCCCGTATGGATTGCGTAGGCTACAACATCACGACGAACGTTCGCTCCGCTTCCATCCAGGATTGCAACATCCGCGATGCAAGCAAAGCAGCCAGCGACAAAGAAATCGCTGCTTCCAAAATTTCTTCCCTCCTCGGCCTCTAATTTCATAGAGTTCTGAAAACAAAAAAGGCAGTCTGAAGACTGCCTTTTTTGTTTTGTACGCGCCATTGGCGCGTATGCATTAATTTTCGTAACCGTCAATTTTAATATCTGTCCATGAACAGGCACACGAACCACTGCTCGTTCGTTTGACTGTCCATGTGTATTCTCCAGCCTGACTACGACAGGTCGTTTTAACGGACAAACTGCCTTCACCGCCATCGCTGACTTTTTTCGTCTGCATACCGTTGCAACCAGGGCCAGTGAGCACGACCGCCAAACTACATGTACACCCATCGGACGATTCAAGCGTCCCCTTAGCTTCAAGCGTCATATTGGAAGCAGGATAGAGCTTTGTAGCCGTACCTGTCACGTCCGCAGGTGCCGAAGTGCTTGAAACGACATCGGCAATTTTTTTGACGCTTTGCGTGTAACGTATTTTGGCTTCCGGACGCGTGACATCGATCTTACGTGTATCTGTCGCCTTATGCCCATCGGCATCTTCAATGGTCAAAGTGGCGGTATATGAGCCGACTTCAGCATAACCGTGCGTTGCTTTGGCCGTATCCGCCGTGGCACCATCCCCAAAATCCCAATGGTATTTTTTGATGGAAGCTTTGTTCTTTTTTGACTGAGAAGCATCAAAAACGATGACTTCCTTAATTTTAGCATCATCAATTGGGGCGCCGGCAACTGCTTTTGGCGCAAGCGGATCATTTTCAACGGCTTCCGCGTGCGCTTCGACTGCGGCTTCTGCGGGTGCTTCGGCTGCGGCTTCTGCGGGCGCTTCGGCTGCGGCTTCTGCGGGCGCTTCGGCTGCGGCTTCTGCGGGTGCTTCGGCTGCGGCTTCCGCGGGCGCTTCGGCTGCGGCTTCCGCGGGTGCTTCGGCTGCGGCTTCCGCGGGTGCTTCTGCTGCGGCTTCCGCGGGCGCTTCGGCTGCGGCTTCCGCGGGCGCTTCGGCTGCGGCTTCCGCGGGTGCTTCGGCTGCGGCTTCCGCGGGTGCTTCGGCTGCGGCTTCCGCGGGTGCTTCGGCTGCGGCTTCCGCGGGCGCTTCGGCTGCGGCTTCCGCGGGCGCTTCGGCTGCGGCTTCCGCGGGCGCTTCGGCTGCGGCTTCGCCAGCAGAAGGCTCGTCATCATCATTATCAGCAAAATCAAAATTATTCGTTTCAGCAGACGGTACTTCTTCTTTGGCCTCCGGCACTTCACCGTCAGCCACCTGCGGCGACACTTCACCGTCAGCCACCTGCTGCGGCACTTCCTGAGCGCCCTGTTTCATTTTTTCAACCTTGTCAGCCATGACAAACAAAACGATCGACAACACTGCTGTGGCAGCAAAGAGCCACGATGAGCGCGATTTTCCTTTCACAAACTGAATGACAAACGTCACCAGACTTCCAATGACGATGACGATGGCAATAATTTTAAGGATAGACATGCAAACTCCATAGACATCATGGCGATAATGCGCGACCGCGTGGCCTCATGGCGTTTGTTGCGCATCATCATTTTGTAGAACACGGGCTAATCTACTCTACTTCACGTCGATGACCAAATGTTTTGAACGATTTTTTGTCTGGACGTTCTATGAAACGTCCCAACAGGGGGGGGGCATTGCCACGATGTACACAAAGCCACACACACCATAGAAGAGGAACAGCGAAATGGTGCCATAAAACGACGTTTGCAAAAAAACATGGCATTTTGCGAAGACAACGGGGGGCGTTGCGGGGGGCCATGCCCCCCGCATGAGGGGGGCGTGGCGAATGATCCGGATGTAGCAGAGACGTGTCGCGGATGTAGAGACGTGTC
>JAFOHE010000077.1 GCA_017421975.1 Pseudomonadota bacterium | reverse complement strand
GAAATTGAAGCCTGCATGTTTAGCGTGAATTAGGAGAGATGATGAGCGAAGCTCAGGAAAACTATGAAATTGTACGTAAGGTGCTGACCTATTTTGAGTATGGGAAATCCACGACGTTGCGGTGGCTGGTTAGCAAGACGGGGATGTCGTATGAGACGCTCATGCAATTACTTAAGCCTGCAGTCAAAGCGGGTCTTTTATCGCGCAGTCCGGATGACAAAGAGATTGCATATACTTTGCGTCATCTTGAGTACGATGCGATGTTGGCGCGTTGTTATGGGGTATCGGAAGTACAGAATAATAATGAAATAAGCAGCGCAGATTCGGTTCAGATGCGGACGAAAAATACGACACTTGTGAAGTCGTCAGCGGAACAGGGGGACGGTGCTGCATCGAATGTGTCTCAGCGCAGCCAGGTGGTCAGGCGACGCGTGATGGCGAGCGTTCGGGAGAGCAGCGCGTCGAACGAGCGGATCAAGGCGGAGCGTCAGGAGTCAGAGAAGCCAGCTTCCGAGAGTGAACGTCGCAGCAGCATGGAGCTTCAGTTTTTCGACCGCCGTCGTTCGCAGCAGATGACGGCGAATGCCGTTCCTGGCCGCAATATCCCGCTGACAGGTGCTTATAAGAGCGTTCCTTCCTCATCGAGCCTGAGTGGTGTCCATAAAAGTATCTATATTAATCATGTCTCGAACACGCACCCAGCGGCGCCGTCGCGCTCCATGTATGCATCTCGTGCACCGCAGGCCTCATACGGTGATTTTCATCGGACGGATACGGATTTCCCGATGAAGCACGTGAGTGAGCTTCCACAGCGCATGGCCCCGATTTTGTCGGGGCATGTCACGGGAAGCGTCCGCACGGAATACAGTGAAGAATTGATCCGCGCCATGATCGGGCGTGACGAGGGATTGCCGATCTTTGCCATTGACAGCGACAAGACGTGTTTTGAGCTTTGGTCTTGTTTTTCAGCCGTTTCCAATTCCGGCGGAGGTATCATTCTCCTCGGCGTGCGTCGTCATGGCATTTCTTATGTCATTCGGAAAAATCCGAAATTTGATGATCTCGTGTTGAGCGTCATCCGAGAGTTCAATGATCGGACTGTCATCAGTGATGCGCCGAAATGTCGTGAATGTCTCGAGTGTACGGATGAGAATGCCGGTTTTATTTCCAAATGTCATGATGGCAAAAAAGCATTTCTCGTGATCCGTGTGAATGCGGATGTTCTGAACCGTATGCATCTTCCCGTCTACACAAAGCTTGATTCGTTTGGCAGCCGCAAGGATGGTTGTTACCGCATCAATTCGGAACGCGAGATCGTGCGTTGCAGCGATGCGGAGACGAAAGCCTTGTGGGAACGTTTTTATTTGAAAAATGAACGTGCGGATTGGGAACAGACGGGTGAAATGCTCGATGTGGATATGTCGCGCAAGCTTCGTTTTGAAAAAATTGAGCAGCCAGAGGACAAGGATCCATACCTGACGCCGCGTTTGATTCAGAAACAGGAACGCAAGGCGGCTGAAAAGTCGAAGGAAAATCTTGAGAGTGAGGATCGCGTTTCGGTCAAACAGGCGGAAGCTTCCGAAGACTCTGCTTCGGTCGCTGAAAAGAGAGCGGAAGCGGCTTCAACAGCAAAGCCGAAAGCTGGCGAAGGCAGCCCGCGGCGCGTGGCTTCGAGAGCCTTTGGTGAGGAATCACCACGCATGAAGTTTGCAGATGCCGCCAAAATGGCTGCTTCACAGGCGACACAAACAGATGATGAAGCTTCTCGGGAGGAGAAGGGCAACGGCACTCAGAAGTCTTTGTTTGATACGCAGAATGTTTCTGAGCAGGCGGCCAAATCGCCGTCTAATTCTGCGGAATCCATTCGTGCCGCGATGCTTTGGGCTGGGGATATCAGACCTTCACAAAACACTTTGGCAAGTATCCGCGCAAGAGTGCCAAATTTTCAATCGGATCTTTTGGACGTACCGCCGACGGTTGAACAGCAGAAAGCCTTACGTTCTGATAAAATTGCGCAGGCCAATGCTGAAAAAGCTGCGATGAATGAGGCACTTAAGGCGGAGATTCTTCGAAATGAAGAAAGGCAGAAACAGGAAATGCGCCGTAAAGCAGCTGAGGCGGAAAAAAGCAAAACGAAACCGTCAACAGCGGATGTGCCGAGTGAAGTAAAATCGCCCGCAAAACGAGGAAGGAAGCCGCGTGCTGCGATCGTTGCTTCGACAACGGAAGCGTTCCCGGAAAATATGCCGCCGGTTTATGACGAAGCCAAACGCGAGGAATACGATAAAATTGCTGAACCGGCGATTATGTTTCCACGGCTTCAGGCAGCGAGATTGTGCGCAATTGCGACAAAGCTTTTGCGGTGTGTCAGCCTCACACTGCCTCAGCTTTGCGAGATCATGAAGCGTGCTCAGCCGTCGATCAAAAAGAATGTGATTGCTGCGCTCGAAAACGATCCGCATTTCAAATCGTTTGATCAGTATTATTACTATATTGATGATTAAGGTGGCCCTGGCTCGTCACGGGGGAGGCTCGATTGCTTTTTGCCCCCCCTTGACAAAGGGCTTCTACCGTTGTTCTGCCTGGCTGAAGTGACTGCTTTGACGCTGTGCTTTGGGGAGAGTCATGGTTTTGTGACAAAGTGTTAATTTATTGAATTTAGTTACAAAAAAATGATAAAATTGGATAATATTATATCTGATATATGCGTGCAAGTCAGAGAATAAACGCTATCACGCATGTAGGGATGGCGCATACCACGTGTGGAGTTAGATAAGCCTGTTTTTTAGTAAACGTGGAATTTCCAAGATCATTGATCTGATACATACGTCATGGTGACTGACAAAATACAATATGGATTATGTAGGTATATGTGGTTATTTTAATGACATGTATTTATTATACATACAAATTGCATAATCATAATGCAGAATAAATGCATGGTGAGGTTGACATTACCCGTAAAAAAGTCTAATGCGCTTAGGCTTATTGAATTGGAAAATTCAAAGGCATGTTAAATAAGGTTTGTGCAGCGGCTAACTGCCGAAGTCCGGTGGTGTCTCTGCCTGTCTACAGAGAGGGAATATATGAAGAAACGAAATGAAATCCTCTATACGGCGAGTATCATGGCCATTATGTTGTCAGCCTATGGCTGCAGTGGTGGCAGCGATGATGATTGCACGAAAGATGGATGTGATCCTGGTTTTACCTGTAACAAAGATTCCAAGGAATGTGAAGAAATCAAAGCAAACTGTATGACAGATGGTTGCACAACGGGCTTTGTATGCAATACGCAGACGGGCAAATGTGACCCCGAGCCTGATTTTGACTGCCGCGTCGCAGGCAACACATGTGAAGCAGATGAGACATGTAATACGCAGACAGGCAAATGTGATCCCAAACCCGCTGAAGACTGTACGACGGCAGGATGTTCCGGTTCACTGATTTGCAATACGTCTTCAAAACAATGTGTGGAATGTATGGAGACGGAAGACTGTGCGTCGAAAGGTGAAGACTTCATTTGCCAGAATTTTATGTGCCGAAGCGAATCGGGTAATAACGTTCCCGTCGAAAAATGCCCGGCACTGACGATTACCGATACATCGAATACGTGCGAAAAGACGGGAAGCGGCTCCAAAGTTGTTCTTCGTGGTGACGTTCTTGCACTCGACAAAACGTATGAAGGCGGTTCCGTCGTCTTTGATACGGCGAGTGGCAAAATTACTTACGTCGGCTGTGAACCTGATATGAACGATGCTGTCGTGATTACGTGTCCCGACGCCGTCATCAGTCCGAGCTTGATCAATGGTCATGAACACATCACATATTCGAACGGCAAGCCTGGCACGTGGGGTGAGGAGCGTTTTGACCATCGCCATGACTGGCGTAAAGGTATTAACGGCCATAAAAAAGTTCCTGGTCCCGGAACTGACGACAACATGGTTATCGAACTTCGCGCAGTTATGGCCGGAACGACGAGCATTTTTGGTTCCGTCGGCAGCGATTCCGCTGACTTTAAGGGATTTGCGCGTAACCTCGACTATGATTCGATCAATGGTCATGTCGCAGCGGCCTACGATACTTTCCCCTTGAGTGACAGTGGTGGCACGCAGGCGACGAGTGGCTGTTCAAAATACAGTCTTTCAAGTAAGGCCAAAAGGTTTGATGAAGACAACAGTAAGCCCTACGGCCCGCATATTGGTGAAGGTATCAACCAGGAATCACTCAACGAATTGCGTTGCCTGAGCAATGGTACGTCGGGCTTGGCCGATCTTTTCAAAGAAAAGATGGCGATGGTCCATGGTGTGTCCGCGACGCCCGAATTCGTCGCCCAGATGGCGCAAAACAACGTGAGCCTTATTTGGAGCCCGAGAACGAACGTTTCGCTCTATGGTGACACGGCACAAGTCGTTCTCTATGACAATATGGGCGTCAATATTGGCCTCGGCACGGACTGGATTTACTCAGGTTCGGCCAATATGCTTCGTGAATTCAAATGCATTGACTCCTTGAACACCAACAACTACGGCGGTCACTTCAGCGACTACGATTTGTGGCGTATGCCGACTTATAACAATGCCGTGGCATTCCATCTTGAAGACTCTATCGGTTCGCTCAAGACCGGTCTTTTGGCCGATATCGCGGTTTTCCGCAAAACGGCAACCCGCACGGCACATCGTGCTGTCATTGATGCCGACAACGGCGATGTCCTCCTCGTCACGATTGGCGGTAAATTCGTCTATGGTGATGCAAACCTGATGTCGAGCGGCGATGCTGTGAAGGTGTGCGGTGAGAACAAGAAGGTGAATCTGACGGCCAACGGCGCTGTCGCCGGCGGCGTGACATTCTCCGGTCTTCAGAGTGCAGCCCAATACCCGCTCTTCTTCTGTGAAGGCAGTGATCCCGCAAACGAACCGACGTGTGTTCCCAAACGTACGCGTTCACAAGACACATCGGAGCAGACGACGACGAATTATTCCGGCCTCGTGTCAGTCAATAACGATTCCGATGGCGACGGCATTGCCGATGCCAACGACAATTGTCCGTTTGTCTTCAATCCGGTGCGTCCGCAAGATACGGATCGCAAACAGGCCGACGTCGATCACGACGGCATTGGTGATGCTTGCGATGAATATCCGACGTGTGCGACGAACGACAGCAATTGTCCGAAATTCTGCTCCAATGACGTCGATTGCGACGGTATCATTAATCCAGTTGATAACTGCTCCTACGATGCGAACCCCGATCAGAAAGACAGCGATAACGATGGTATCGGTGACGTCTGCGATCCGTGCGATGACAGCATTGACGCGGATAATGACGGACTCGGCGATGCTTGCGACGCATGCCCGAGCGACGGCAACAACGAAGACGGCAAGGGCTGCTCGCTTCCGCTTACGACGGTCAAAGCCCTTCGCGATGCCCATATTGGTGGAACGCTCGCGACTGGCCTCGTCAAAACGCAGGGTGTCGTTACGGCTATCGTCAACAAATACGATGGTTCGAGCAAGACGGGTTTCTTCATTCAGAGCACGTCGAATGATGCCGGTGTGATGATTTACAGTGCCGATTATGCGAACAAGGTCAAAGTCGGTGACCTCGTCACGGTGCGCGGCGAAACGACTCAGTACAAAGCTCTCCTCGAAGTCCAGAACCTTGAAGGCCTCAAGGTCGAAAGCAGCAACAACGCGGTCACGCCCGTTGCTTTGACGGCTTCGCAGACGACTGCCAATACGACGGATTCGAATACGCTGAATCCTTATGACAGCATGCTCGTCACGGTGCGCGGCCTTACCGTCGGCAATCTCGATACGAGCATTGATAAAGGTAATTATTACGTCTGCACCGACAGCAATGGTCAAGAAGCTTACCTGGATGACTACGTCATGGGTACGACGCCGTTCAATAACCTCGTCAAAACAGGCGATACCTACACGAGCGTCACGGGTATTCTCGTCTATGATTACTCGCGTAGCAAGATTGCGCCGCGTGGTGCTGAAGATCTCGTGGCTGGCCAGAGCGTCAAGTCCATCACGTCTTCGGCCTCGACGCTTGATTGGGGCAGCGAGGTCACGATTACCGTCAGCTTGAGCCTCCCCGCAGAAGGCAATGTCGATGTTGCGATCGCGTGTACGAACGCCGATTGTCCTGAAAAAGTGACGGTCACAAACGGCGAAACTTCGGCGACCTTCAAGGCAACGCTCCATGAAGCTTCGGCATCCTTAAGCGATGGCGATGTTGCAACGGTCACTGCGACATACGAAGGTATGGAATCTGTCGTCGAAATTACGGGTATGGATCCTGCCATTGAGGCAGCCATTGCAAGCGTTACGCCTGATGCGGTCAACGTTAAACCGGGCAGCAGCACTGAGATCACCATCAACATGACAAAAGCGGTCAAAGCGGATACGCCGATTTCGCTTGCGACAGATCAGCGTTTCGTCACTGTGCCTGCGTCCGTCACCGTAGCCAAGGGTTCCGACAAAGCGATGTTCGATCTTGCTGTCTCTGAAGGTGCGGCTGCTGATGCCAAAGCCACTGTCTCCGTTGGTGAGGTGCATAAGGTCGTCGTCACCGTCAAAGATGCGGCTTCCTGCAGCAACGAGTATGTCCTTGACTTCAAGGATCAGAATAGTAGTGGTTATGAATCCAAAATCACGAAAGAATATGATAATGGCATGAAAGTCGAGGCTATGGCTCAGTTTAATGATAGTAATTATACAGATGCCATGGTGATGACGGGTAATTCGGACAAGCAGTCCTATTTCACAGTATCT
>JAFOHE010000076.1 GCA_017421975.1 Pseudomonadota bacterium | reverse complement strand
TTCTTGGCTAATATCGGTCTAATTATTTCGAACTGTTCTCTTGTTATGTCACTTGGATAAATGGATCGCATTATGTAGCCCTCCTTGACTCGAACCAGCGCTCCATGCACTGGAGTAAACAGAATAGCAGGTTGATACATTTAATTCAAGATACTAAACAGCCCCTTAAAACGCTCTGTGTGCATCACATGCCGGTATTTCGGCAATAGTGTAAATCGCAGCACAGATATCGCATGAGATGGTGAGAGGAAACCCGAACGCTGTCGTCGCCAATCTCACCATAACAGGCATCGGCGTATCGGCTCCGCCGATAGCCGATGCAAGTTCGGCGTATCGGCTCCGCCGATAGCCGAACAAGACGTGCGTATCGCAAGATAGCACGTCAAAATCAAAAATCACTTATTGGCATGACACTTGCTTTATGCTTTAATATCATGTTTTCGGGCTTTTACCAAAGCCTGACATGTGACACACCTTCACCGAAAAGGAGAAAAGTTATGCGTTGGTACTCTATCATTATCATGGCCACAGGCCTCGCATTTTTGTCCCCCCAACTGGCGTCAGCGCAACCCGGCCCGCCGCCAGGCGTTGTCCAGCCTGCACCGCACGGGAAAAAGGCCGCCAAAAAACCGGATCCCAAGAAGAAACACAAAAAAGACGATGACCGCAATCATGGCAAGGCCGTTATGCCGCCTCCACCACCAGCACCTGTCGCAAAGCCGCCCGCACCGCCCATGCATGTAGCCCCCCCGCCCGCGCCACCGCATAATCCGGCTGTTGACGGCATGGAGCCTGGCGCATTCAATCATCTTTTGGCATCCGTCGATCGAGCGCCTTTCAAAAATGACAAAGTCCGCGTGATCCAACGTGCAGCAGGTACAAATTACTTCACATGCCGTCAGGTACGCACGCTCATGGATCGATTGCCCGTAGACCGCGATCGCGTCGAAATTGCATCGGAACTCCGCTCCAGAATCGTGGATCCTCACAATATATCCATCATTCACGACGGTTTCCGCTATGATAGAAGCCGTGATGACTTCAAAAAGCGCCATCACCACTGACATACACATCAAAGCCCGGCCTAATGACCGGGTTTTTTGTTTTATAACAGCTCAACGCCATGTTTATGGCAGGCTTCGATCATTTCAGCAGGCCAATAGCTGGCCTGGACTTCGCCAATGTGAACTTTTTTGAGAAGGACGAGGCAGAGACGCGACTGACCGATACCGCCGCCAATCGTCTGAGGCAATGCATTATCCAAAAGTGCTTTGTGAAAAGGAAGCACCGCTCGTTCCTCATGTCCCGATATGGCAAGCTGACTTCGAAGCGTCTCAGCATTGACACGGATCCCCATACTTGAAAGTTCCACGGCACAGGCCAAGGGCTCAAACCAGACGAGGATATCACCGTTGAGCGACCAATCATCATAGTCTGGCGCACGTCCGTCATGTTTTTCGCCGTTCGAGAGACGACATCCGATCTGCGAAATAAAGATCGCCCCCTTTTCACGGGCATACGCATTTTCACGCTCTTTGACACTCATGTCAGGATAACGCTGAAGCAGTGCTTCCGATGTGATAAAGGAAATCTCGTTTGGAAGGGATGGTTTGATCTCTGGAAAACGGTTGCAGACGAGCCATTCGACGGACTTGATCGTCGCATAGATGCGTTCCACAATACCATGAAGCACGGCTTCCGTCCTGTCGGACGCTTCGATGACGCGCTCCCAATCCCACTGATCAACATAAATCGAATGAAGATTATCGAGCGTCTCATCGCGACGGATGGCATTCATATCGGTATAGAGCCCTTCCCCAGGCTTAAACCCATACTGACGAAGAGCTAGACGCTTCCATTTGGCGAGCGAGTGGACAATCTCCATCGTGCGCCCCGTGTTTGCGATATCAAAAGAAACAGGACGTTCCACACCATTGAGATTGTCATTGAGTCCCGATGCAGGATCCACAAACAACGGCGCAGATACGCGGTATAGTTTTAGGGCTTTTGAAAGCTCACGCTCAAACGTGTCCTTCACAAATTTAATCGCCTGCTGCGTGCGTTGAAGATCAAGAATAGATTGATAAGATTCAGGGAAAATGACGTTTTGTTCACGTATAATCATAGCCAAAAGCTCCTTCATTCAATGGCAAAATGACGGCTCGCCGTTTACATTTTTTTCCCGATTTTCTCAATGCTTACGTAAGCCATTTTTGAATGGATCGCTTTTTTCAAAAACGGGAATAAGTGCCTGGCTTTGTCTTATGATAGCCGGAGTGTTGATAGCCGAGCTGTTTTATGAGACGATACCCTCACTGCATTGACTGCGCATGACAAACTGCGTCTTCAGCTTTCCAGTCCACTTAACGTCGTGTAGAAGGAAAAACAGATGAAGATTATCATCCATCGAGGAACACATCAGATCGGCGGCTGCGCTACGGAAATCGCCACACAGAACACACGTATTATTATTGATATGGGGGAAGAACTCAGCCTGGATCAGACCTTTGTTTCGGCACCACTCGATATTCCAGGCGTCACCGATAACGATGGGCATTGTGATGCCGTTTTGTTCACGCATTATCACGGAGACCATACTGGACAACTCAGCCTGCTTCATTCGCGTAACACCCCCATCTACCTCGGAAAACTTACTCAAAAAATTCTCAGGCGTACCACAGAACACGCCATACAAAATTATGAAAATTATTTCGTCCGACAGCCCGATGAATACGGCATTCGCGCCAACAAAAATGCCCGTGATCAGCAGTCACTCGTTTTCCTCGAAACAGCCAGAACCTTCGCCACGGCAACACCACTGACCATCGGCGATTTCCGCATCACGCCGTTTGTCTCCGATCACTCCGCCATCGACAGCTACATGTTTCTCATCGAAGCCGAAGGAAAACGCGTGCTTCATACCGGTGATTTCCGATTAAGCGGCTTCTCCAGCGCCATGCTCATTCAAACGCTCAGAAATTGCATCGGACACGTCGATGTCGTCATTACAGAAGGCACGACGCTCTACGATGCCATGCACCCCAAAGATGAAGACTGCTATGATCCCGCATTTCTACCCGCTCCCCAGGCTGAAACAACCCATCTTGACAAGCCAATGACAGAAAAAGAGCTTCAGGATATCGTGATCAATCTTCAGGAAGAATACCAATACATCTTTATCATGATGCCGTCGACGGCGCTCGACCGCGTCTGTGCTATCGCAAAAACAAAACCACAAGGCGGTTACTTCGTCATCGACTCATATCAAAAATCCCTCCTCGACATCGTCGAAGAACACTACCCACCTCAAGATACGTTTCATCGTGATTTCAAAGCTTTCGTCATCAACCGCACTGTCCTCAACAACAATGAATTCATGGAAAAAATGCGGAACGCCAAAATTGTTGCCGCCGTACGCAATACCTCTTTGTTCAATCGTTTTATTCAAACCATCTGCAATACCGAAGAAAGAAAGAAAAAAAGCATCTTCCTCTACGCCATGTGGGACGGTTACCGTCGCGCATACGGAAACACCATTAATGACTTTCTCGCACTGGGAGGCACGTGGGCACAGTTACATACGAGCGGACATGCCACGCCTGAAGCCATAAAAACGCTTCTCGATATCACCACGCCCGATGTCGTCATCCCCATTCACACCGAACATCCTGAAATGCTCAAAACCTATTATCCCGAAAAATCGACGATCATTTTGAATGATAAAGAGGTTTTTACGTTATAGAACCCGTCTTGAGTGCCGCCGCTCTTTGGCAAAAAAACTCAAGGCGATTCAGTTTCAAACGCAATTGCGTCAAAAATGACGCCCTAACGCAAATCCCATGCGATTTACCCGCATTATTGGAGTTTTTTCAAAAATGATCTCTCGGGAACATCAAGCACTTTTCACCAAACACATCTGGTGTACTCTCCTCATCGCTGCCTTCTGTCTCTTCTCTTCTACCGCCATGGCCCAGGACTTCGATGACGAAGACATGTTGGAAGAGGATGAATTCGATGACGAAGATGACGCCGCAACGATTCCTTCGGGCTTTCTCCTGTACGCCGGTATTGAAGCACCCATGCAGATTGATACCGATATCAGCGAAAATATCGCCATCTACGGCGGCGGAGTCCAGTTCAAATTGGGATACCGTTGGGAACAGGCTGCCATGTTCCTCGAACAATCCATCGCTTATACTGATTCCCGACGTAACGGTGATAACAACAAAATTCGCGTCCTCGCATCCACTTATTGGGTCCTCGCTGGCTATGCCCCCCTTGGGAAAAATTGGATGTTCAATGTCGGCGTCGGACTCGGCGCCATCTACGGCGATCACGATTCTGTCGCAAGAAGCGGCAATTACGGCTGCGCTTCCGTCAAGTTCGAAACCGGTCTCGAGTACCGCTTTACTGACAATCTCTCCCTCGGCGTAAACTTCGCCTACGCACTTGGCATCGTCGAAAAATCCAAACGCGTCGATAAAGCCAAAGATGGCTTGCTCCACTACATCTATCCCACCATCGGCATCACCTATGCCTTCTGATATCAGGCCGGTCTTATGACCGGCTTTTTTTGTTTTAACCCTCGCTTTCTCTAATCACCTCGCATACATTGTTTTCACGCACACAAGCGCTCACGCTTGAACTAGGTTTTCCTCCATCACTTTTTTTGTTACCCCCTCGCATAACAGCATGAAAACGTGCCTCCCAATCATCATCGCTTGCATCATTCCCCTCTGTACGGCATGCATCGAAGATAATCGCACCACTTCTTCGACGACGGGAAATACTGTGCCAGGCGCCATCAAACCCTCGCTCCCGCCACATACTGTTTCACCTGAATGTCAGGGCGTTGACCGCGAATCCTCTCCAGAACACTGCGGAAAATGTGATTTTCCTTGCGCCAATAATCAAATCTGTATCGCCGGACAATGCATCGGCTGCAATTTCATCCACTGCAAAGACACCGTCGAATGTCTCTGCGGAAACAAAACCGTTTTCACGCCCTCCTGCCATTATATCGTCAAAAATTGCAGTCAGGCCGACGACTACGATTTCGATGCTTCCGAACAGACGGCTCCTAAAGATACGGCTCTATACCTCGCACGTGCCATCGACCTCTGTATGCCCAAAATCGCCGCAGACAATCACACTGCCGGAATCATCGAAGCATCGCTCAAACAATCCAAAAATGTTGCCAATGCCCTCGTCGACCGGCACCAGGTCAACATCGTCGAAGCATTCCAAAGCAACTCTGCAAATGCCACAATCACGCCGCGACACGGAAACACCTTTATCGCACTTTCAACCGGACAGGCCACCGATCCCATACACATGACCACAAACAATGACGTCACATATACCACTGATCAACGCATACCGCTGCCCTACCGATCCGCGCACAACAATAAAATAAAAACGCATGACGCATGTCCAACCGCAAAAAATATCAACGATGCCGTCCACTTCCATCTCAAACTCCGAGCCCCCATTGACGCAGAATCCTTTTCCTTCGATTTCCGCTTCTTCACACGCGAGTACCCCTACTACCTCTGCACAGAATATAATGATATGTTCATCGCCCTGCTCACCGATGAAAACGGTACGCCTCTAATTGATACCGACCACGATGGCTCGCTCACCGATGAAGACGCCAACATCTCATTCGATACCCAGGGAAACCCCATTTCCGTCAATTCCGCCTTCTTCACCACATGCCGACCACCGGCGTGTAACGCCGCTTACTTCTTCAACGCCAAAAAACAAACTGGCTGCCCACCTTCCATGGCTTGTGTCGATAACACTTGTGGCCAATGCGCACCAGATGGCGATTCCGGAAACTTCGCCGACCTCTACGCCTTCATTGACACACCCTTCGACGGCGAAAATGCCTCAAATACCAACAACAAAGGGGGCGCAACATCCTGGCTGACGACAACCGTGCCCATAAATGGCAATCAGGTCTTCAACCTCGACTTTTATATCTGGGATACGAGCGACCAGCACTTCGATTCCACTGTCCTTATCGACAACTTTCGTTGGAACTGCTTTGCCGTCGAGAATGTCTCAACAAAGCCTTCCGGGCCAAAAGAAAATTTTGATGCCTACTGGTAGTTTTTTGGTGGGGGATGTCTCCCCCTACGCGTCTATTGCCTCTCGGCAATACGACGCTACCCCCTCTGCGTGCCCTGAAGGGCACGCTTTGGCATACCACGGGAACACTCCGCCCAGGCCATGCTCCACATCTACTTAGCGCTTGGCCGCTACCAACAACCAAGAACAACAAAAACAGTTTGTGCCCCCTGTAAATAAAGACAAAACTCTGCTATACCTCGACGCGGTTGATCGGATACATTCGGTATCCGGTCATGCTTGTGTTTGTGAGATGAGGTTTACATGAAATTCCGCTTTTTCCCTATTCTTCTTTCTGCTTCACTTTTTCTCTCAACGGCTTGCGATTCAGACAACGATTCGGACGCCGGAACTTGCGATGCCTCGACATTTGCAACCACTTGTAGCAGCGACGGCTCCAAAGTTATCTCATGTAAAAATGACCGCATCTTCAACACAATATGCTCCGAAAATACCAAATGCGATAACACAAAACATGTTTGTGTACCCAACGATCCTGTCTACACGCAATGTGACGCTGGGTGGCAAGATTGCGATGGCACGACAAAACGCCTCTACTGCGAAAATGGTATCAAAAAAACTGAATCCTGCCCAAGTGATATGACTTGTTCAAACGGCAATTGCATATCAACTTCTCATAACAATAACGCATGTAAAGATACTGATCCCGCTGTCTGTATCGACGCCATGACGCGCAAATATTGTAAAGACGGACATTATATCACTGAAAATGCCAAAAATTCCTCCGCACAGTGTGACCCCAAAACAGGTACCTTCAAAGCACCTTCCATTGGCGGATACTGCGATTCCAACATCTTTACAGAATACTGTTATGACAACAAAGGCGAAAGCAGTGTGATTTGGTGCGATAATAATACTGTCCAAAAAACGTCTTGCGACGATTATGGCGACGATTACAAATGCGACCTCTTCGCAAATTATTATAAACCCAATAAAGATGCCGCTGGCTGCTTCCCCACCAAAAGTGATTGTAATACCCCAGGTGAAATCATCACTGAATGTAAGGACGAAGCCGATTTCGACGATTCCTTACCCAAAGACACGTTCTATGCCACAACTTATTACGAATGTGTGCAAGGCTTCTCCGCGCTCCACTTGACCGAAATTAAAACCGTACCCTGCCAGAATCACTGCAAAACTGCTTCCGAGTGCTATGAAGAAGTCGAATCCGAATAAATTATAAAAACGTGCGTGGAAATGAAAAAATCTTTTCCAATTTCTGCGCTGTGTTTGGGTGCATCAATGCAAACGCGAAACCATGATCTCCCTTTGCTGGTATTCTCACGCATAGCAAGCACACAAATACAAATGTCAACAAACGGCCGTTGAGACAAACCACTTTGTTTACCTCAACGGTCATCGTTGCACCTATAGCGCCTGCTTCAATGCCTTGGCTATCTGATCCGGACACGACGTCGATTTATTGCCACATCGAATCCCTTCAAGACGACGTATAGCTTCCTCAACACGCATACCCTCAATCAAACGCGTCACGGCAACACTGTTGCCCGGACATCCCCCAAGCGTTCTCGCTGACTGAATGACGCCGTTCTCTACCTCGATCGTCATGTGTCTCGCACATACCCCTTGTGGATCATATTCAATAATCATCTATCCCTCCTCTTTGCTTATTTCACGTAAAAAATACGGCTACCATTCCAAATGGCAACTTGTATCATTATACGCAATACAAAAATAAAAACACATACATAAATTCAAAAATCGTTTATAATTCTACTGTTTTTTGACCGCTGATTCAAACGGCCAAGATGATTGCTTCAATGTCCACATCTGGTTCATGGCTTTTGGCACTATGGCTACTATCAAAAAATATATTTGGGTACTCCTCACGGCGCTCGCCTTCGGCACCATGGAAATCGCCCTCAAAATAGGCGGAAACGCTTTTTCGGCACTTCAACTCACTTTTCTTCGCTTTCTGATCGGCGGACTATTTCTCCTCCCTTTCGCTGTACATGACCTCAAAAAAAGACAATACAAATTGTCTCGTAAAGATTGGGGATTCATCCTGCTCATCGCTTTCGTCAACATCGTCATCAGTATGACGCTCTTCCAGTTAAGCGTCATGCACGACAACGCCAATCTCGCCGCCGTGCTCATCTCGTTCAATCCCATGTTCACCATGATCTTTGCTCACTTCATCGCGAACGAACGTTTCACCCACAAAAAAGCCCTCGTCCTCGCCATCTGCCTCACTGGCCTTGTCCTTGTGGCAGCTCCCTGGCATCTCGCACAGGGAAATACCGTTTCCGGGATCCTTATGGGCTTAGGGGCTTCCATCGCCTTCGGCTTCTATACGGCTCTCAGCAAACGACACATTGCACAAATCGGCGGTATGGCTCTCAACAGCTTTAGCTTTATCCTCGGCTCATGCATGGAACTCATCATCCTGCTCTGCTTGCATGAACCCGTGCTACAAAATATCACCCGTCCTGATGCCCTGCCTGTCCTCATCTACGTCAGCCTCGTCGTCACGGGATTCGGTTACTTCTGTTTCATGAAAGCAATCGAAAATGCAGGTGCTTCGACGGCTTCCTACGCCTTCTTTGTCAAACCCATTATCGCAATGTGCCTCGCCGCTGTCATTCTCAATGAACCCATCACTTGGAACATCGCTCTGGGAATCGCCATCATCGTTACCGGATGCTTCTTTAATGCCTATAAACCCAAAAATACTTTGAACACATAACATCAGCTTTACTTTTCCAATCAATTCCATCATCATTATTATGGGCAAAGTTAATATATTCCTCACTTTGGCTTCTTTGAAACAGAAGCTCGGGTGAGGTAAAAAACTATTCTTGTACTATGGCAAAAATCTTACTTAGGAGACTTTATGAAGCGTCATCTTCACTTTTTATTTTTTCTACTTTTCGTCACGCTCGCCGTTTGCGCATGCAGTAACAAAACTGCACCCGCACCAGAACAAACACTACAGCCTGTCGAAACAGTCAAGCCAAATGACGTCATAAATGACAATTCAAAAAATGAAGGCTCAAATCAACCTTCCCCTCAGGCGGACACAAAACGACTTCCACCTTCTCCCA
>JAFOHE010000075.1 GCA_017421975.1 Pseudomonadota bacterium | reverse complement strand
GTATCCATTTCAAAAATTAATTCATTTTTGGTGAAACGAGATGCGAGGATACCGCTATCCTCTTTTCACCAAATCTGATGATATTACTACGCAAATTATGGCTATAAGTCAAAAAGAAACGCTAATAAATCGCAAAAGAAGCGCTTTATATTCAGTTACATATCCAGTAACACTTCCTGTCTCAATTTGTCACAAGCGCACACGTTACAAACACAAGGCCAGAAGTTGTTTTAATTTGCTAAACACAGTATTTAATTCACTCTTTTAACATTATCCTCCATTTGTATAAATTAGGAATGTATATTTTTGAAACACGTCGTCAAAGGCATGTCTGGACAGATCCGATATTAGAAAGACAGTCGTCATGGCAGATTTTGAATATTCAAGATCATCATAAGAAACGTCTCTGACCCAATTTTGCCCCCACTTTTTGAGTATTTTGGGGGCGTTGCGGGGGCATAAGCCCCCGCTGAGGGGGTAGGGGCCCATTTTTTATGTAGGGACGTACCATGGAACGTCCCTACATAAAGATCGCCGCGCAGGGGGAGACTTCCCCCACACAAAACGCACATGAAATGAAGCGTTATGTAGCCGACCGCCCCAAATTATGGTAGACTGCGAGACAGCTACGTGAAGGGCAACCGCATGGCCTTTGACGTTGGAAGGTTAAGGGACAAGCCAATGGGAAGCCCGTTCCGGAACTTGCCGTGTTTTTTCCATACCGTAAAAAAATGTTCATTCATCCAGCTGCACGTGTTCATTTTTTCTCCTTATTCCTCGCCCACGTTCACGCGACGCGAGCCTTCCCCACTCCGACACACCGACGACATTCCCGCAAACAGGCCCAGCCCATACTCAACCAGGAACATTCCATGACAGAAGAAGAAAAACAGATTCTTGTTGACAAGATCAACACCTACTGGACGACGCCGCACCCGAATGAGGATACAGCAGATGCCAAACCTGTCTTGACGCCGATCCATGATTTTGACCGTATTCCCGATGATTTTATGCCTGATGCAGACATACAGACGCGTCAGTCTCAATGGTTCCAAACGGAAGCCCACGTCAACGCCGTCCGATCGCGGTACAATGTGCTCATGGATTATCAACCTCCATCTGATTCGGAAGTATCTTCATAACTCTGAACGTGATTACGAATCATTTTATTCTGACATATCAAATTCTTTTCAAAAAAATAGTTTCTTTTTAGAACTTGCGGAATCAAAACTGATGGTAACGACCAGCAAACCAGCTCAACCAATGCGTATCACACTGAAAGCAGCGACCTTTTTGTTTCTCGCCTTAAGCGGCATGGAGAGTCACGCCGCCCCGCCGCCCGTCATGCAGACCATGGCCGATGAGAACATGACGCTCGAAGCGCGTTTTGACCGACAGCTTGAGGAAGCAGGGCGCATGGAAACGAGCCGTGCCATATTGTCGCTTCTTCCGCTTGAAGCGCTCGATTTGCTTCTTTCACCGGCATACGTCTATACGCGTTACGCGCAATATCTTGACGGGCATCCCAAACTCGACCCCCAAACAGAACGCTATATCCGTCATGGCCTTTCGCGTGCCGCCCTTAATCTTGGCAAAGAAGCGCCGCCGCTTCCCGGTGCTATCACGGATTTTTTTGTCTCATTTCCATACGAGAACAGTTCCTCGTGGGGATTTACGCAGGCCTTTGCTGCCGAAGCAGCTTTTAACACATCCCAACCCGCGGAAGGCAGCCATTTTTCATCTGCGCCGTGGCAGCATTATGAGAGCCATGGTCACAGCGGTGAACTTCTTCCTCAGGAGTGCGTTTATATAGATGATTTTGGCGTCATTTATATGGCGACGCGCATCATGTTTGACGCGCCAGCCGGTCGTCCGGTCACGGCCCATCTGGAATTATCGAGTGCAACCCCAGTCACAGTGTGGTTAAACGGCGATGTCGTTGCCCATCGTGCCGATCATGGCGCGTCGCAAGCACCACTTTTTGGGGATCGTTGGAAGGTTACGCTTAAGCACGGTGAAAACATTCTGATTATCAAGACTGCTGCCCTCGAAAATCAGCCGTCGCTACGCGTGTTCCTGCTTGATGAAAAGGGCACCCCCCTTTCTTTTCACATTGATAATACGCGCCCGATTACGTCATCTTCGCTTCCCGCCCTTCAAGGTGAAATGAAGCCAGTATTTCCCTCCGTGTACGAAACATTTTTATCGGATACATCCGTATCCGCTCCCCTTCGTGCGCTTCTCGCCCGCACCATTCGCCGCAGTGACGAAGCGGACGCCATGATCAACGATCTACTCATCCGTCCCATGAAGACCGTTACGGGGCTGCGTGAAACTGACCTTCTGGCAGCCTACGACGCATTTTCGGAAACCTGGCATAAGACGGCATTTTTCCAGGCCGCACACGAACGTCATCCCAAAAGCGACCTGATCGGCTACCTTTGGGTACAATCCATCCTCGAAGAAGCCTCGGACACCGTTGGCCTCATCCGTCTTTCGGACAAACTGCCAACCATCACGCCTCTGCTTGAAGCGAAGTCCGATCCCATGTTTTCATCTTATCTGCGTGCCCACATTGAGAATGCAGCGGCACAGAAACTCAACGCCCGAAAACTTTTGGAAGCCCATACCCCGGATCATCTGAATTATGCGTGGGGCATGCTTTACGTCAAGACGTTTGATGAGAAGCGTGAACGCGAGCACTATGAAGCCGCACTGTCACGTCTTGGCACCATCGACCGTCAGTCGCCGCTCTATCTGATTGAGGCAAGTGACGCCCGTCTCATGGAAGCGCGAAGCAGCCGCAACGCGTCTGACCTTTACGAAGCGCTCGTCCTTGTGCGTGCCAACATCAAAGCGTTCCTGTCACAAAATCCGTATGACGAGATTCTCTGGTCTTACTGGCTCGATCTTGTCGATCATTACGCCCCCGATGTTCTTGCGCTTCAGGGCGTTGATGTGCGAGCCTGTGCGCAGGCTGGTTGGAACATTTCTAGTGATGATGAATATGCCGCCTGGCTCTCGCTTCGCCCAAACGATCCCTCGCGCTGGAAACGCTATGCAGCCTTTTCAACGAGTGTCGGCGACCGAGAGAACAGCGTCACAGCCTACCGTCTTGCGGCCTCGCTTCGTCCGCAGGATGAGATGCTTCAGGCCAGAAGCACGTACGATTCATCGCGTTCATCCGCCGAAAACCGTTTTGAGCTTCCCTATATCATTACGGATATCCCGTCGAATCGCGACAAAGATGCAACAGGCATCGTATCGCTTCTCGATCAGCGCGTGACGCGCATTCTCCCGAACGGCCTCAAATCGACATTTAACCAACTTGCCTACGAAATTGTGGACGAATCCGGCATCCGCATGCTTCGAGCCGTCCCGCTCAATTATTCCCCGACCGATGAAACGCTGGAGATCTTGTCTGTCACGACGACGCGTGCGGACGGCACAGTCAAACGCTCGTTCAGCCAATCGGAATACGATGTCGCCGACCCATCGATTCAAATGTATTATGATCAGCGTCAGATCGTGATTGAGCTTCCCGATCTTCGCGTTGGCGATCGCGTGGAGTACCGGTTTCGTCGCACCGAAACGCACCGTGAAGCCAGTGCCATGGCCTTTTTTGGCGACAATCTCCAGCTTCAGACGACCTTTAATCGCCAATGGACGCGCTATATCGTATTATCGCCGCCGGAATTTCCGGTTTACTTTTATCGCCATGCCCCTGGTCAAAGCGGCAGCTCGGCGCCCCTTCGACGCGAAACGCGCGACGGTGAAGTCGTCTCCATCTTTGAAGAAAAGGATGTGCCACGCATCTTGACCGAATCCCAGTCACCTGGCCTGACAGAAGTCGTTCCCTTTTTGTTTGTCTCGTCTTTTGACACATGGCAACAGGTTGCGGACTGGTTCATCGACATCGCCAAACCACAGTGGATTGCTGACGACATGATTCGTTCTGAAGTTGCGCGCCTCACAGCCGGCATCACGGACAGGCGCGAAATCGTCCGCCGCATCTACGGCTATGTTCTCCGAGAGACGCGCTATGTCGCGCTTGAATTCGGCATCCATGGCCACAAGCCCTATCCTGTCCCACAGATATTCCAACGCAAATTTGGCGACTGCAAGGACAAGGCAAGCCTTCTCAAAGTCATGCTTGAAACGGCCGGAATTCCGACAGATTTCGTCCTCATCCGCACACGTCAAAATGGCGACATCGACATGAAACAGCCGAGCCTCTATATGTTCGACCACGCCATCGTCTACGTCCCCGAATTTGATCTTTTCCTGGATGGCACAGCCGAATTTAGCGGTTCGACGGAACTCCCCATGATGGATCAGGATGCCATTGTCTTTATCGTTGACAGCGATGCGCATTACCGCCTCGCACGTGCCCCGCTTTCGACGAGTGCTGACAATGCCGAGACGACAAAAACGACGTTTACGGTATCCCCAGAGGGCATTCATATTCACGGCGAAGCCAGGTTCCACGGTTTTATGGCTCCCATGTACCGCTCACGCTATGCCAAGCAGGAAGGACAATCCGAGGGCGAAAACACGCGCATCCAGATCGAACGCCTCAAATCGGAGATTGCCTTTACTTATCCCGGTTCTGAGATTATTTCCGCGGATTTTGGCGATATCGACGATATCGAAAAAGACGTCACCTTGCAGTACGAAGCGACGACGAGTTATGCAGACATGATCAAACAGGAAGGCACCCAGACGCGTCTCTATCCGCTGATGAAACAAATCAACCTGACGCGCCAATACACCGCCGGTGGAAACCGCCGCACGCCTCTCCTACTCGGCGTTCCACGTCGTTTTGACGAAACGGCTGTCGTTCGTCTTCCTGCAAATCTTCGCGTCACCCTTCCACCACCCACGCATCTTTCCACGCCATTCGGTTCGCTTGACCTCACCTTTGAAACCAACCCGGATGGATTCACGACCCATGCCGTTGTTGATCTGAAAAAACACCGCATCGAGCCTGAAGAATACCAAGCCTGGCAGGATTTTCTGCAACGCCTCGACAATGTCCTCAACACCCCACTTCTTCTGAACTGAACGTTTGTAATGAATGTGAGCGGGGGAAGCCTCCCCCTACGCGGCTATTTTCCTGTAGACGTTCCATGGAACGTCCTAGAGTTCCATGGAACGTCCCTACATGAAAATACGCCGCTACCCCCTCTGCGGGGTTTCACCCCGCAACGCCCCGCAGCTCAATGCAAAGTAACATTCTTACAATAATGGTTTCTCCCCAATGGCATTTCCTGCCACTTCGTTACAACCCTTTCGAAATCAAGCTCTCATTCCTCCAATCGACGATTTTCGCATGCTCAAGCAATATGCCTGGTAAAAATGATTTCACCGCCCTAAAACTTCTCATTCCTTACGATTTAGTTCAGGGAAAGATTCAGAAAATCATCGAAATGCCTGATACCAACGTTTGAAATACGCCTGTCCCATAAAACAACTTCTCATTTTGGCTTTGTAAAGGTACCCCATGTCTTCTTCAAAACACGATCAGGATTTTGATATTTTTTCCCAGAGTGATTCTCAGTTTAACGGTTTTAGCGATCCGTCATTTGGCTCGAATGACGACTTTGGCAATCTCTCAATCAGTGCAAAACAAGCGATGTCTCAGTCAAGTTCGGGGGGCAATTCCATTGCCAGCATCAAAAACGGTCAAAATCAACAGAAAACGAATCCGACGATTTTCTTCATTTTTATTTGCATATTTTTGGTGCCTTTTTTGTGGATAGCAACGCTCTATTTTGGAGATTATTTTACCCATATCTCTAATAATGAAGAGTTTGATCATGTTGCCGAAGCCTTGGGCTTTGAAGTTACCCGTCAAGAAGCCACAGACGGCGTGCGTTCTGTAGCAACGCTCGAAACCTGCACCGTCACATTCGAAGCTAGCAATAACAACGAAGCAGCCACCGACGCCTATTTTGACCTGGGTGGAAGCGATTTTGGTGGAAGGAAATCCTCTCTTCTCAACATCAGTTCAAGCGCAAGTTCCAAAGACAGCAAAACGCTGTCAACCAAGATTGAAACCACAGTCTTCATCGCCCAGATGCCCATTGACAGCTCCTGTGAATCCAAAGTTGATGAACTCGCCAAACTGCTCGGCTACGACTCCATACACTTTGATCATCCCATTCTCGACGAAATCGGCAGACGTTTTTCCATGCACAAACATGGATTGTGATATTTCACCGACGTTGTTTTGCTTCGCCCTCAGGATAGATGCAAAAACCGTCATAGCCGATAAACACGCGATGCAGCGTCTCATTTGACAACACCTCATTCCCATCCCGTTTGGACAACGATATGATGAAAAAAACAAGCTTTCTTCTTCTATCTTCTCTGTTGCTCTCCGCATGTGCCACGACCTCGCCATCCGCAAATCAGCTCAGATGGCCCAAAGATGCTTCATCCGAAGTATCGGATGCCATTTTGGCGTGGAGCCAGGGGAACCTCATTTTGCCCACAACGGAAGCTGAAGCATCATCAACGTCAAACGTCCAATCAGTAGATCCCAAAATTGCCCTTTTGATGGCCGAAAGCCTCGTGCTTCAATACAAGATCCCCGAAGCCGTTGCGCAATATATCGATTTTCTCAAAACGACACAGGATCATTCCTTAACGACAGTAGCACTGATTCGTCTTCGCAACCTGCTTCACAACACCAATGCCGCCGTCCCATATAATGATATTCTCTCATTACGCACGTCATCGGCCTATAACAAAGCACTTTTATGTCTTCTGCAAGACGAAGCCCTCGGCGCACGCATACGCCATCTAAAGCCCTCTGCCTCTCATCCGACGGCCCTTGCTCTAACACAAATCGGATGGGTTGGTCCTTTCTCAACGAACGCATTTTCGGAATATGATCAGACTTTTCCTGCGGATAACGATGCTATTCTTGCTGATGAATATATATATGATCATAGAAAATTGGAGAAATTCCGATATGTTTCAACACACCAAACGGTTTTTAGCGCTCAGCTAAACGGCATTTATATCGGTGAAACCTATATAAATGTAGACAAAGACATGGATGTGCTTTTGACGTTTCAGTCTCCCCATCTTTATAGCGTCCAACTCGATGGTGAAGAAATCACACCTGCCTATACCCATGCATTTCAATGGAACCCACTGAGCGTCATTCGCGTCCGTCTTTCAAGCGGACATCACACGCTCCGTATCCGTCTTTCCAAACTTCCCAAATCATCCGATCTCATGCCATTCAAAGCCTGGATCATTCCAGACACCGAAACGCGCCCATCGTCATCGACCATACATTCGGAACATTCTTTAAGTGCTCTCCATGAGACCACCAGCCCAGGTCAGAATGCCTCATCACAAAAACTCGAAGACATTGATTCCCCACACTTAAAGATGGACATCGATTCAACCGCTACAAACGCACTCCATGCATGGGCTTATAACGTCATGGCTATCCATAATCAGGACATGTCCCATGCGAATGAGATGATCAAAAAACGCCAGTCCCTGGCCCCCAATGATGTCCAAAATATCTTGTCTTATGCAGATATGGCACTTGCAGATTTTAACCGTTCATCCCATCAGAGGTCAGATTCTGCCATGACTTCCCTCGAATCCGTTTCTGAATCAGCCCCTGATTATGCCCTCGTTCACCTTCGGCT
>JAFOHE010000074.1 GCA_017421975.1 Pseudomonadota bacterium | reverse complement strand
GTACCACATCGACGGCTTCCGCTTTGACTTGGTGGGTCTTATTGACACCGAGACCATCAATGCGGTCATCGAAGAAGTACACAAGAACTTGTATCTTTTTTATGTTTCTTTTTTTGATGGGATGTACGAACCAGCCACGTTCGGCTTCGTCTTACGTCGTACCCGATTACGAATCGGAACAGGCCGCATTCCGAGAAGCGATCGACAGTGAACCGCCTTTAGAAGAGCCCGTAGCACGTCCACAAGAAAATCGCCTCGTCCGGCTCGCCATTATCGCAGACATCAACGGTTCCTACGGCACGGATCAATACGACTCCGACGTCATACGCAGCATTGACATGATCATTGAAGACCGCCCGGATATCGTCATCAATGCGGGCGATATGGTTGCCGGTCAAAAACCAAAACTCAACTATCGTAAAATGTGGGCTGGTTTTCATACCACGGTCACAGAACGTCTTCTCGAAGCGGGCATTCCGATGGCACAAGTCCCCGGAAATCACGATGCTTCCGCATATCCCGCTTTTGCCGTCGAACGTGAAACTTACATTGACGAATGGAACACGCACAAACCAGATCTCGACTATGTCGATGATTCGCACTATCCGCTTTATTACGCTTTTCGCGTCAATGGCATTTTATTTATCGGTCTTGATGCCACGACGCTTGATCCGCTTGATGACGAGCAGTACGCCTGGCTTGAGCATCAGCTCAAATCGAATCCGACGCCCTATCCGGCTGTCATTATTCAACACGTTCCGCTTTATCCCATCACGACGATCAAACCCAAAGAAATCCTGCGCGACGCACGTCTGCATCCGCTCTACGCACAGTATGGCGTTCAACTTGTCATTGCCGGTCACCAGCAAGCGTATTTTCCCGCACGTCTCGATGGCGTCACCTATATCCATTCCGGCGCGCTTGGCGGCGGCCCACGCCCTGTCAGGCAAAATAACGGCGTCGATCCCAAAACGCTCACTTTCATTGACCTTTATCCGCGAAGTGCCCCCTATATCGACACACGCCTCATCGTCAATGGAAGGGAACAGCCCTTTAACCACAATCTTTTGCCGACCTATATCGTCTTTGATGACAAAATTCTTCCACGTGTCGATATTCGCTATGAAGATGCCAAATACGCCCGTGACTATCTTATTTCCCCCCACATGACAAAGAGCCAGATGCTGACGCTGATTGACGCCCTTAAAGATGCGAAAGGCGACTGGAGCAAACTGCCGGAATGGAAATAGCCATGTCATTTATCAAACGTTTCATCACAGGATGCCTTGCAAGCAGTCTCTTCGTTCTGGCTTCATGCCAGGATTTTTATACAAAACCAGATCTCGCCGAAATGCTGCTTGCGCAATACCACTACGCCAGCACACTGCCAACGTGTAAAGAAAAACTGGACGCAGTCTCAACCTTTCTCGATGAAAACGAAGCGCATATCCTCAAAGAAAGAGAAAACTTTGAACGCCATACGCAGCCGCCATCACAGAGCACGATTCGTGATACATCTTACGTCATGCTCGGCGCAGCACGCCTTGAAACGCTTCTCAATACATGTCACAATGACGATCCTGATGAAAGAATTCCCATCTTGTTTGAACGCCTTCATGAGCTGACGGGTATGCGATACGAGCCTTCCATTTCCCACTAAACGAATTCAGGCATAATGATGGAAGATATAAACGCCAAGCCCAAGTTGAGATGCCGAATTTAAAATCGAATATAGAGAACCGACGGCATTCATCTCTTCAATCGAAATACGGGAAGAGCGATGAAGGGGTTTAGACACGCATTGTCCGGACAACCAAGCATCGAAAGCCGCCTGATACGTTTTATCAAACTTGACTCTCTGTGAAACACATTCGAGAATCGGATCAGGAAGACGCATATCCTCATCGAAGGCGCTTAAGATCTCATTATATAACTTGTTATGTTGCGCCATGACGAGATCAATGAGCATCGTTTCCCAGATAGCATCATGAAGTGCATCGCGCATAAGCTCAACCTGTGCGGGCATAAGCATAGCGTATTCATGCTCAATGGGAATATCGGGTGCGCTATCGGGCAACCAATGCGTCAGCCCGAAGAGCCACTTTGGCGTAAACCCATTCCAGGGGAAACTGATACCACGCGTAAAATCATAAAGCGGAAGGCAGACACAATCTTTTCGCGGCACATTTCCGACAGGCCCGCCAATTTTGCAGCATAAAACGTGCTCAATACCTTTGAGCAATGGTTGCCGAAGCACTTGCGTCGTGTGTACCGCCCCCACTGGTTCGTATGGGAACAGAAGCTCAAAGACGATACGTGCATCGCGAACAAGCGTCATAAAGACCTGACTTCGCCAATAATCGCATAACGCCTGCGATTGTTCACGTTCCGCGAGCGGTTCACTCTGCAAACTCTCAAGATAGTAGAGATAGCGCTGCAGAACGTCATCAAGGCGTCTGCAGCCTTCGTAGACGGAACGCGTAGCAATCGCTGTAACGATACTTTCGACGAGTGTACGCAATGGTTCGTCATCATGCCGCTCTTCGAAAGCAATAAAAGCCGGTTTAAAGATCTTATCAAATAATTCGCCATCTATAACGCCCATAAGCACCTGAGCGACTGGCCCCTTATTCTCCTGAACATCCGCAGAATCAACCGATTGTGAAGGACTTTCAGAACACACACTGCTGGCCACAGCAACTGGTGAAGCCTTTTTTTTCGCATGGTTTTGCTGACGATTCTTTTTACCGACTTTAGCCATGATCAGAGTCTCATGTTATCAATCAGGCGAACGCCACCGACGCGTACAGCCATCAGCATTTGAACGCGTTCACCTGTTTTGTCCTTGAAAATATCGAGCGTGTCGGGATCAGCGACTTCAATGTACTGAATGGAAGCCTCTGCAACCGATTCAATGACATTTTTGGCGGCTTCAATGAGTGCTTCCGAACGACGTTCTCCCGAAGCAAAAAGCGCTTTTGCCGCCAACAGGCCACGATAAAGCACGAGCGCATCTTTACGGGCATTTCCCTTCAAATTGACGTTTCTCGAACTGAGTGCCAAGCCATCCGATTCGCGCACGAGCGGGCAGCCCACGATCTCGCAGTCCACGCCGAAATCTGAGACCATACGGCGAATAATCGTCAACTGTTGATAATCCTTCTCCCCGAAGAAAGCCTTGTCGGCATGAGAGAGAAGCAAAAGCTTCATCACGACCGTTGTCACGCCACGGAAATGCCCTGGCCGCTGTGCGCCACAAAAATGGTCACCCAGATGATTGACTTCAACCCAGGCACTATCCTGCCCATTCGGATAAAGCGTCTCAACCGTCGGCACGAAGAGTACCGAAGCACCCGCTTCATCACAGAGGGCGAGATCCTTGGCTTCATCACGCGGATAAGTCGCGTAGTCCTCCGAAGGCCCGAACTGCGTCGGATTGACAAAATCGGAGACAACGACGACATCGCATGCTTTAACAGCAGCTTCAATCAGAGAACGATGCCCAGCATGAAGATAGCCCATCGTCGGCACGAGCCCGATCGTTTTTCCAGCTAACTTCTGCTGACGCGTCCACGTTTTAAGTTCATCTGCATTGCGGATAACGCTGATTTTTTCACGCATCATACACCTCCAGCCTACGTCTACTTAATGATAGCTCTCTGCATCACTCGGATACGTTCCTTCCTTGACCTCAGCGACATACTGCGCGAGCGCGTTGGTCACGACTTCACCGACATTGGCGAAAGTACGCACGAACTTGGCTTTTTTGCCTGCGCTCATGCCGAGGGCATCCTGAAGGACGAGGACTTGCGCGTCACAAT
>JAFOHE010000073.1 GCA_017421975.1 Pseudomonadota bacterium | reverse complement strand
CGAAAAACAAAAAGAAATTTTCTTAACTTCTCCGCAAGCTGAAAAGGTTAAAATTAATATTCAATCTATGGAACAACAGGTCGTTGTTCATACTGATCAGAATGTTATTGCTCAGATTATTATGACATTATGGCAAAATTCACTCGAAGCAACACAGGGAAATGCCGTGATTGATGTCATTATTCAAAATAAAAGTATTCTCATCAGCGATAATGGGCCTGGTATACCTGAAACGGTTGAACCACACATCTTTGAACCCTTTTATACGACGAAGGCACAAGGAACTGGCTTAGGACTCGCTACGGCGCGTCAGCTTGCCCGAGACCTCGGATTTGATTTGCGCTATCATGCTAACTCAAATCAATTTGAAATCTGTTTTGAAATTTCACCTTCATCATCTGTTCTTGTTAAAATTGAAAAAATCGATGATGTGAAAGAAAGTATCACTGCATAAAAAAAAGCCCGCCAATTTGGTGGGCTTTGGGGGTCAAGTAATCGGTTCGTACTTTTCAACGTAAACAAATATTCCTTCATGGCGTCTGACAATGATCCGCGTTTTTTCTGGAAACTGTTCTTGATCATCAACCCCACGAGCACTCCAGGCAATGCCATCAATCATGACTTGACCGATTTCGCCTGGCTCAATGGCACTGGATACGGTACCCGTCTTTAATTCCAAGTTGTCCGTAATACTTTGGGCAATGGCTTTTTGCGATCCTTTCGATTTGACAAGCATCTTGCGTACGCCAAACAAAAGTCCCGCTGAAACAGCAATCGCTGCGATGGCTTGTATAATGACTGGTACACCAATAAGCGCAAGCGCAATCGCGACAACACAGCCTCCCACAAACCAGATACTTACGGTGGAAACGGTCGCTAGTTCAATGATAAATAGGATGACGGCCGAAACACTCCAAATGATGACATCAAGATGAGCACTGATAAATTCTGGCATAAAACATTAACCTACAAAATTAAATATTCAATGACTTTAGAATTCAGCGTTTTCCAACTGAACACACTTGTTCGTAAAGCGCAAAAAACATCACGTGACGCCACATGATGTTTTTTATTCCATTTCCTCTCCGCTTCAGGAAAAACGGGGAGGAAATGGAAAAGGGGTCAATTATGATATGATACTAAAATTACTTATTGACAGATTCTTTCAAAGCTGTGGCTAAGCCAATAACACCTTGCATATCGGAAGGAACGATGATCTTCGTAGCTTGGCCATTGGCTGCTTGTGCAAAGGCATCAAAGGCTTTGAGGCGAAGGACTTGTTCAGTCGGATTGGATGCGTTGACGGCTTTAATACCTTCGGCACGGGCATGATCGACGATGCGAATTGCTTCAGCTTCGGCTTCCGCGTTCTTCAGTTTCACGGATTTGGCCGCTTCGGCGCGAAGAAGTGCGGCTTCTTTTTCGGCTTCCGCTTTCTTGACGAGGGCGATGCGCGTCGCTTCTGCATTGAGTTCGGCGGCGTCACGGGCGGCTTCTGCATTCAGACATGCGACTTTTTTGTTCTTTTCTGCATCAAGAATTGCCGTCTGTTTCGCGGCTTCCGCCAAAATAAGCTGTTCGCGTTTCTCTCGTTCTGCTTTCATCTGACGTTCCATCGATTCCATGATGTTGCGCGGCGGTTCAAATGTCTTGATCTCAACGCGCGTCACTTTGATGCCCCATTTGTCTGTCGCTATATCAAGCTCGCGCGTCATCTGCTTGCTAATCGTATCACGGCTCGAAAGACATTCATCAAGCGTCATCTTGCCAATGAAGTCTCGAAGCGTAGACTGGCTCAGCGTGCTCAGGGCCTGAGCAGGGTTCTGAACGTCATACGTAAACTTCTGCGCATCAAAAACATTGAAAAAGACAAAGGAATCTGCCGTGATCTGGACGTTGTCTTTCGTGATGACCTTCTGCGGCGGAACGT
>JAFOHE010000072.1 GCA_017421975.1 Pseudomonadota bacterium | reverse complement strand
CCAACGCAACCAAATATTATTTTTGTTGCGTTCAAATGGTAAATTTATCGTGTTTTTGCGCATGTCGTAAAAATGTCGCGATCAAGGATGATTGCTGGAAAAAAGCTTCATGGAGGAAGTAAAATGACGCTGTTGTGGACGGAAGATGTCACAAAGATATTAAATGCAGCGCAATCTGATGCGGACAAGATGCATGTGAAGTTCAGCACGATGTTGATTCTTCGTCGAATTTTGAGAACCGACTGTTCCGCACGCAACATTCTCTCATCGCTTGGTGTGACGTACGAATCATTTATGTATATTTTAAATTCCACCAAGCTGACGCCGGAACATCCGACGACACCGCGTGTGATATTCGAGCGTGCGTCGAGGCATGCGACGTTTTCGACAGCCACACAGATTGAAATGAATCATCTTTTACTTGCCATACTTGATGAAGATTGTTTGGCAAGAACGATACTTCAAGCGCTCAACATAGATTTTGAGCGTCTTCGCTCGATTCTCTATGGTTATGATTCCACAGCTGTCCAATATCGGACGGCGACCCATGCAAGCATGAGTTTTGCGCGAAGTGGTTCTGTGACGACGATGCATCCTGTCATGGTACAACATTCTGGCACAATTACGAAGGTACCAGAATACATAGAACCAGTACCGGCAGCGACGTATGGCAATGATTCGGACATAGTTTCCGAAGAGACCGATATTCTTCAGTCCTTTACACCGCGAGCCGAAGACGTTTGTTCGCGCCGTCGGTTAATGACGGCCAATGAAATTGCCATGTTGACGGCAGAAGCACGTATTCCGGAACCTGATGTACCTTCGTCACGGGAATCGTACTATCGAACGCCCAATGCCTCAACAACGCCCCATTCCCCCATCCCATCAGCCCCGTCGATACCGGCCATAAGGGAAGGTTTTTCTTCTGGTAACCTGAAGTCCGTCAAACGTCAGCCCTCGTTAAGGGAGAGCCAACAAGCGACAGCACTTGATCTGGCACGTCGCCTGCGAACAAAGAGTTTACAAATGGCGGCAGCATTGGCACAATCCTCAGAATCCACTGATGAAGAAACGGCATCGTCGAAAGCAATATCCAAAGATGATGTGTCACTGATTTCCACATCTCAAGATATGCCGACAGATGCACCCGTCGCCAGTGAGGATCATGAAGCCATACAGGCACTTTCTCCAAAATCTGACGCCGAACTTCCTTCGGTTGAGTGTGCAAATGACAAGGCTTCTTCCTGTACGCCGTCTTCTCCCTTTCTCAGTCCTGTATCACCGTCAGCCAAACGCGTTGTTCCCGGTCATGCACAGATTTTGACACGCAAGACGTTTCGTGAAAGTACAAAAAGTGTATCCTCTTCCAATCAAGCGGTTTCAATTTCTGCCAGAGCCGTACAACCGCTTCCGCCAGGATATAATCCTTTTGCACTTCATCCGACGAAGTTTCCTGTCTTGAGTCAATTTGGCCGCAATCTTTTACAGGAAGCACGCAACGGAAAAATCGATCCTGTCATAGGACGTGATCACGAGATGGATCAGCTCATTGACATTCTCCATAAAAGACGCAGCAACAATCCTGTGCTTGTGGGAGAAGCGGGCGTTGGCAAAACTGCAATTATTGAGGGTCTCGCTTATCGTATGGCTCAAAATGACGCACCACGCGGACTCGAAAACCACACCATCATTGCTTTGGATTATGGTGCGATTCTTTGCGGTACACAACTCCGCGGTGCTGTTCAGGAACGGATCAATGCCATCAAGAAAGAAATCCGGCAATCTAATGGTCTTATCATCCTTTTTCTTGATGAAATCCACACATGGCTTGCACCAGCAAACGGAGATGCCAATTCCGATGCGGCTGTTGAGCTTAAACTTGCACTTTCTCGCGGGGAACTGATGTGCATCGGTGCGAGTACACCAGCAGAGCTTCGCAGAGCTTTTAATGCAGATCCGGCTTTTGAACGTCGATTTGATGTCATTGAAGTCAAAGCTCCAAGCGTTAAAACATCCATTCAGATTATTAAAACTGGCATCATTCATCAGTATGAAGCCCACCACGGCATCCATTATAGCGAAGAAGCAATTACAAGTGCTGTGCGCCTTTCGGATCGCTACATACAGGATCGTGCGCTTCCGGACAAAGCGCTTTCCGTTCTTGATCGAGCCGGATCTCTTTGTGTGCGTTCTGGCGATGATGTCGTGACACTTACACATATTGCCAAAGTCATTTCTTTGCTGACCGAAGTGCCCGTTGAACGCCTCTGCCTGACTGAAAAACAAAAACTCATGAATATGGAGCAAATCCTCAGCGAGCGTCTTATCGGCCATGAAACGAATATTGCACGCATGGCACAAGTCATCCGCCGTAACCAGGCCGGCTTTGGTGCACATCGCCCCATTGGCAGCTTTTTGTTCTTAGGCCCTACAGGCGTCGGCAAAACAGAAGCAGCCAAAGTTTTGGCCGAGTTCCTCTTTGGCAATCGAAAAAATATCGTTCGATTCGACATGAGTGAGTTTATGGAACAACACTCTGTCGCAAAATTGATCGGCGCTCCCGCAGGTTACGTCGGGTTTGATGATGGCGGTCTTCTCACAGAAGCTTTGAGAAAGCATCCCTATCAAATCGTTCTTTTTGACGAAATCGAAAAAGCGCATCCCGATGTCATGAATATCCTGTTGCAGATTCTTGACGAAGGACGTTTGACGGACGCCAAAGGCAGACACGCCGATTTTTCCAATGCCGTAATTATTTTGACAAGTAACATTGGCGCTCAGGAACTCATGGATGCAGCTCGAAAAAGCATTGGATTTTCTGGAAACCCTGGCAATATGAGTGAAACGGATGCAGAACGCATCATGCTCAAAGCCGCTCAAGCGCGTTTTACGCCTGAACTCTACAACCGCATCGAAGAAAAACTCGTCTTTCATGCGCTCACAAGACCTCAAATCGAACAAATTGCCAGTCTGCTTCTCAATGATTCTCGAAAACGCCTCCTCGAAGACAAACATATTGATCTCCATATTCACGAAGATAACCTCATTCCTTATCTGATTGAACAAGGTGGTTTCGACCCCATGTACGGTGCCCGACCGATGCGGCAAAAAATTCAGTCCCTCGTCGAATCTCGAATTGCTGAATGGATTTTATCGCATGACACATTGCCCGAAGCCCTCGACGTCGATCTCATAGATGATATTGTGACGGTAACACAGGCGGAGTCCTATTCATGGTCAGACGTAAATCCCCTATAAAAGAAGAATCGATCGAAGCGACAGCCAAACGGACACAGGAGCTTTATTTAGCAAAGCAATATGAACGCCTTTTGCCACATGCAGAACGGTTGCGTCAGATGGCACAGGCACCCGCGTATAATGCCATCGTTTTGACGAGTTATATCTGGTCAGTCAAAGCCATGAAAACGTTGCATCATCCGAAGCTTGCTCAGACCATTGATGCTTACATTGGCGCGGCAAAAGAGCGTCATCACACACAACATTTGATGCAGGCAGCGCAATTCAAACTCGAACATGCGCTTGATCATCACGATTATGAACGCGCCATTGATGCGCTTGAAGCGACACTGCTCGCTTTAGGGGAAGGCACACAGACGTTGCCTCTACTCTATCAGATTGCCGAAATCGAAATAGCATGTACCCATTTCGAAGCGGCAAAGCGACGTCTCGAAACGATTTTGTCGTCTGAACAGGCTCCGGCTTCGCTTTGCACGATGGCTTATCGTCTCCTGTACGTGATGAGCGATGTGACTGGCGACAATGAACACGCACAACGCTATCTTGATCGCTATTTTGCCAGTCTTGATACATGCGCCGATGATACGGAAGAAATTGCGGAAGCAACGCTCATTCGAGCAGATATCATGGCGCGTGAAGGTAAACTCTACGAAGCGAAAAAAATCCGTATGGATTTAGCAAAACAGTATGAAGCCCTTCCGCAGAATCACGAGAAAAGGCTTTCAAATGACATTCAAATTGGAGAATTAACATATTACAATGGCCAGGCCCAACAAGCACTTCAGCGTATCAAAGCTTTGTCTGATCGAATTATAACTGATGATCCGAATCAAATATCGCATATTAGCCGTACCCTCGCGCTCTCTCGCTGTATGCTGTCGCTTGATGTTGTCCATGATATTCTTTCGCCCGATTTGTGCAAAACGCGTCTCAAAGCCGTAGCAGTTCCTGCTTTGCCGATTGAAGCGGTGAGTGAGAAGCTTTTTGATATCCAAAACCGTCTGCTGCACGAAGATCTTGAAAATCTCGACGAACAAATTGAGGATCTTCAGCACCGTTGCCGCTTTGCCAATCTACTGGTCTGCATTCCACCTTTGGATGCTATTTTCGCAGAGTACTTTGCAAAATGTCATGACGTGGAAAAGGCTAAACATTATGCTAAAAAAGCACAAGCAGGGTTTGAGCATCGTCATGATGAAGTCAGTGAAGCGCGTGTGCAAGCACGTCTCTTGCGCCTTGAACCTCAAAACACTTCACTCGAACAAGTTTTGATTCAAAAAGCCCACATTTTTCTTGAACGTGGTCACAGCGAGATTGCACTCACGCTTTATCTCGCTATCGCACAAGCCGAAATAGAGCGAGGTGACGATACACACGCTCAAAAGATGCTCGAATGCGCATTGCCGCTCATTCAAACAGGCTATATGAAACCAAAAGAAGATAAATACAAAATGTTATGCGAAAAAATCGCGCGTCATGCGACGTGATGATGGTCTGGATTTGCAGTTCCTCTTTTTTGCCTAAACATGGCGCGTGCGTCTGGGGGGCGTTGCGGGGGGATTCCCCCCGCAGAGGGGGTCGCGGCGTATTGCCAAATCGCCGCGCAGGGGGACACTTCCCCCTTCATAAAAATAGACAAATTCTCTGAAAAAAAGACCGCCATTTAGGCGGCCTTTTTTGTAGATTCAAATGATGATACTCTTTCGAGGAAAGGATTCATCCCTATTTATTCGTCTATCTGACATTCAGGGTTATTCAATTGAATCGCGCATTGAGTACTAAGCTGATGACAATTTAACATCGTAATAATATTTTCATAACAGATGTAACCATATTCGCCATCACAATTGGCTTTATAGACGTTAGAACTGCATGATTTCACAGGGCAACCTTTGTCATTGGAGCAAATACCACTGCAATAGGAATTTTCGTAGACCCAATAATTTTTACCCGTCGATGCAGTGGCACAGATGCCATTATAGAAAAAATCGTAATAATCGTTATCCGTCGAGCACCCCGAAATACCTTGACCGACACTGGTACATTCGTCAGAAGCTGTGATACAATCCGCAAAATTGATGCTTGGGAAATAGGCGCAGTCGGTGTAACTAGCTTTCTTACAGTCGTATTGTTTTACGGTGCCATTTTCACAATACATGATAGTGCCATTATTGCAACTCTCACGAAACGTCGATTTATCACATGTGACACCTGCAACATTTTGCTGGTCGTTCAGATCTTTGACTTTCGAAATATCAATATTTTTCCACCATTCGTTTGGCCCATAGTAGTTGTCTGACGAGGTGTTGCCGTTACCGCCGTTGCCGTTACCGCCATTATTGCCGCTATCACCATTACCGCCATTATTATTGTTGTTACCATTATCGCTTTGATTTTTTGTGCATTGACGCGTCGAGCTGCTACAAACTTCATCCGAAGCGCAACGCACTTTTTGCCATTCACCATCAATACATTGCTGTGCCGTCGTTGCATTGTAACATTCAAGGTAGGCACCTTCCTCGCAACCAGGTGTGCCAGTGCCATTATTCGAAGACCCGTTATCGTCGTCTTTTTCTTCGTTAGCGCACGCAAAACAGACGAGTGCAGCCATCACACATAAACTTATGTTTAAGAAATATTTCATGATACGTCCTCATTCAAAGAGGTTTACAAAATGCCGACAAATGTCAGCTTAACCTATTTTATCTTATAGCATCTTTGAAGACAGATAAAATCATTTTGAACAATTTTGTTTGAACCACAACGCGTTGAAAAAGGGTTTGCAAAAAAAAACGCAGAGGGGAACTCTGCGTTTTGAACCAGACAACGTTTATTTATTTGGCTGCATGAAACCGTTTGGCATGTTCAATAAAGGCGGTGATAATCGCCTGAGCCGGCAAAAGTTCGGCTTTTGCTTTGGCCGATGTATCGTAGTCGATGATGAATTCGCCTTTTTTGTAATCGAACCGACGCGCGATCACGCAACCGACGGAAGCACTTGCAATGCCGAGTTCGTGGCAGACGGCATGCACGGTATAATCTTCCATTTCGAGGAAGACGACACCTCGCTCGACAAAGTGCCAAAGCTTATCCTGTGCACGTTGAGCGCGTTCGTTGACAATGTGTGTCGGAATGTAACCTTCATTGGGCACATGGCGTCCCTGACCAAACCAAAAATAATTGGTGGAAGCACCAGGGCCGAGGGCATAAGGAATATCGAGTTTTTGAGCACATTCGACGACGAGTTGATTGAGTTCTGGGTTGGGAACAGCAACATCAAAGTCATCATTATAGGAAACAGTGCTGATGCCAACCGTACCATAAGGCACATCACCGATCGTGCCACGTGTGCCGCTTCTACCGACACAACGCACCTGAACTTTGCTTTCATCGCGGCCAAGATACGCAGTAGACCAATGAATGAGAGAACGCATTTCCTTGATGACGATCTCGGCACCGCTGCCGCCGATACCATGGCTGACGATGGCCATTTTTTCGCCACTTTCAAGTCCAAGGTCTACAACTTCAACGCAATACTCACGGTCACAAATCTCGTAATCTTCCGCAATATTGAAATAGGTACCGACATGTCGAAGACCGAATTTTTCTTCTGCAAGTTTGGCCAACCGACGCGGACGCATCAGGCTGCCGACAAGAAGAAGGTAACGAACGTCTGCAAGAAGTTCCGCCTTTTCTTTGGCTTTGTCTCCAAAGGCTTCAGGCGTAGGGATATGAACGATATACTCAGACCAGAATTCTGTACCGCGCGTCATGTTGTCTCCTTCTAGGGAAAAAAAAAAGCGTGTTCCCACGCAACCCATACCTTATACTACGTTAAGCCAAAAAACAAAACGGTTTTCGACAACGAACGTCCACAGACGGCTCTTAGATTTGCGCAACAACGTTTCTCTTCCCATTATCTCGTGGGGGGAGACAAAGCGTTTTCGAGCAAACTGTTTTTCAGAAACATCGGATGACGGAATTTTGTGCACACATAGCCTTTGAGCACAATGCACGCACGGAAGACGTTGAACGCAAAAAAAGGACAAGGCAAACGTCCTTGTCCTTATGCGTCGGATCATAGAGTGCCTCAATAACGATCGTATTGCTGAGGCAAAAGGAAAGTTGCAGCATCTTCAAAATCGTATTGCAAGAAACGGAGAAAAAACAATCAACTGGAAGCGGT
>JAFOHE010000071.1 GCA_017421975.1 Pseudomonadota bacterium | reverse complement strand
CTCCTTGCTGCCTGCAGCGCAGTAGATATGGAGAAGTATGTTGATGATCTGTATGACAGGATGTCTCAGGAGGAGCGTATCGCCCAGCTGAGAAGTGCTTATATGGATGATCTTTTCGATGAGGAGGGTAAGCTTGATATCAAGAAGTGTGAGGAACTGATTCCTTACGGTATCGGACACTTCTCTCAGTATGCCAGCCAGAAGCCTATGGATCCTAATGTTCTGCGTGACCGTGTTGCCGCAGTGCAGGATTGGCTTATGAACAATACTCCTAACGGAATCCCAGCGCTCTACCATGAAGAAGTGCTGACTGGTGTCAATACACGTGGTGCGACAGTCTATCCGCAGCAGATCGGTCAGGCAGGTTCGTTCAACCCTGAACTTGCCGAACTCAAGACTCTCCAGACTGGTATCGTAATGCGTAAGATGGGTGGTGTGCTTTCTCTTTCTCCTATGGTGGACGTTTGCCGTGTTCCAAGCTTCAACCGACTTGAGGAATCTTATGGTGAGGATGCGTACCTTTCTGCAGTGCTGGGAACGGCATTCGCAAGAGGCCTTCAGCAGGGTGACCTCAGAAAAGGAGTTGCTACATGTTCGAAGCATTATCTCGGTTATGGCGGAGGTGGAGACACAGATGAGAAGGAGATGCTCGAGGAGATCCTTCTGCCTCATGAGACAATGATCCGTCTTGAAGGAAGCAAGGTGGTGATGCCAGGTTATCATGATGTCCATGGAATCAGATGTGCGGCCAGCGAATACATCCTTCAGGATATTCTCAGAGATTATCTCGGATTTGACGGCATGGTCGTAAGTGACTATACCGCAATCAACCAGATTCCTGGTCTTGACGGCCCTGTACAGAAGGCTGCTGCAGCTCTCAATGCAGGTACGGATGTGGATTTCCCTACAGGATCCAACTACAGACTGCTCCAGACCGCAATCGACGAAGGACTTGTTTCCCAGGAAACATTCGAAAATGCAGTAAAGAACGTCCTCAGACACAAGTTCCGTTCAGGACTCTTCGACAAGGATCCGTATCTCTACAGCACAGAGCATATTGTACTTGATACTCCTGAAGAGCGTCAGACTGCATACGAACTTGCAACCCAGTCGGTCGTCCTTCTTGAAAACAACGGCATCCTTCCTATCAAGGAACCGAAGAAGATCCTCCTTACCGGTCCTAACGCCAACTCTATGTGGGCTATGTGCGGTGACTATTCTTTCCCTGCAATGGCTTATTTCTGGAAGCATGTTACCGAGGATCTTGACCATCCTCATATCGTAGGTCTTCTCGAAGGTATGAAGGGACGTATGCCAGAAGGCATGGACATCATGTACTCGCGCGGATGTGACTGGACTGAAGAAGTGGAGACCAAGCTTGAACTTAGCGGTGACGAGCGTGCATGGAGGAATAACCGCAGACAGCGCAGAGTGGATTCCGGCGAAGTTGCCGATAAGGAAGAGGCTCTCAGAATGGCTGCAGAAAGCGATGTCATCATCGCTGCCATGGGTGAGAACGTGCTCCTTTGCGGTGAGAACCGCGACCGTGATGGACTCCGCCTCCCTGGCAAGCAGGAAGAATTTGTGGAGGAACTTATCGCTACAGGAAAGCCTGTGATCCTCGTCATGTTCGGAGGTCGTGCACAGGTGGTTTCGGGTCTTGCAGAGCGTTGTGCTGCTGTAATCCAGGCATGGTATCCTGGCGAGGAAGGCGGTAATGCAGTTGCCGACATCCTTTATGGAAATGTATCTCCTTCTGCTAAGCTTTCTGTCAGCTATCCTAATGAGGAAGTCTATGAGGCTATGTGCTACAACTATTCTGCGGAGCAGGACCCACGCGTGGCTTGGCCTTTCGGATATGGTCTCAGCTATACTGAATTCGAGTATGGTAACCTCAAGGTTGATTCTTCTGCCTCTACTTCAGACAAGACTGTAGATGTTTCATTCGAGGTGACCAATACAGGTTCGGTTGCATCTGATGAAGTTGCCCAGGTATATATTTCTCCGACAGAGGAAGGTCAGAACATCCGTCCTATCCAACTTTCTTTGCCAGAAAATCGCAGCACCGCCTATGCGCGCATCAATATGTCTGAATCCACATCATCCGAAATTACGAAGCGGACGAAACGCGAAGATATTGAAAACCAACGTGCAGCAGCGGATGCTCGATCGAGTGATACCGTGCGCCGCCGCATTGATACGCTCAAAGAAACGAGCACTGCAGCACAGCCATCTATGCCCGATACACAGCCGCGTTATGCATATACAAAACCTGTTGAAACGCCTGAAGAATTGCCAATTCTCTCTCCAAGTGCCATTATTCCCGTCGTTTCGGATGAAGGACTGCCTTTGATCGAAGCGGATGACGTTCTCATTCCATTAAAGAAATAGCGTTCCCAAAGTCTATGTTGAAGTTTGCCGGATAAAACGATGAAACAAATACTTCATAATGATTGGCAGGAGATTCTGGAACCTGAATTTGAGAGTGAGAACTACCAGCGTTTGAGAGCTTTTTTGATTCAGGAATATCGAACGCGCCAGATTCATCCAGGGATGTATGATATTTTTAATGCGCTTGAACTGACGCCGCGTAAAAACGTCAAAGTTGTCATCTTGGGTCAGGATCCATATCACGGAACGAATCAGGCGCATGGGCTGAGTTTTTCTGTCAAATGGCCTACGCCGCCACCGCCGTCGTTATTGAATATCTATAAGGAATTGCGTGACGATATGGGCATTGAGACGCCTGAACACGGTGATCTGACGACGTGGGCAAAGCGCGGTGTGCTTTTGCTCAATACGGTGCTCACGGTGCGTCACGCAGAGGCGAATTCGCATCAAAACAAGGGCTGGGAGCCTTTTACGGACGCAGTCATTCGAAGCGTCAACGCAAAGGAAGATCCTGTTGCATTTGTCTTGTGGGGGCGTCCGGCACAAAAAAAAGCTGTCCTCATCACCAATCCCATTCATCTCATTCTGAAAGCCCCCCATCCCTCTCCTTTGTCGGCTGCACGCGGTTTTTTTGGCTCCCATCCTTTTTCACAGATCAATGATTTTTTGGAACAAACTGGACGGGGCCCCATCGATTGGCGACTGCCAGAGTCGGTGGAAGCTTGATTTGGTGTGCGTCCGCTATGGCTTTGCCATACGCGGCCTGCGGTCGCTATTTGCCCAAGGCAAATACGCGCCGCTTTTTTTTCGTCCGCTATGGCTTTGCCATACGCGGCCTGCGGTCGCTATTTGCCCAAGGCAAATACGCGCCGCTTTTTTGGGTGTGTTAAAACAATTGTGGATTTTCATGACATAAAAAAGCCGCTTTTGAAAGCGGCTTTTTATGGCGCTTGTTCAGCGCGAAGCATGAGATTTAGATGTCGTCCACAGGTGGTTGCACGGGGCTAATTTCATCACCAGGTTTCACTGGATCGACTTCGTCCTTAGGTTCCACGGGATCGTCACAAACAATAGGTTCATATTCCATATAAGCGATGGATTTGATCGTTTCTGCAGGATTCAGTGCGTTGTTGACTTTGATGCCGTGGTTTGAAATCGTGTACACGTAGGCCCCGGAATCATAAACGCCTTTGTCTTTGAAATAGAAGCGGCTTCGTTCTAATGATGTCCACCAGGAATTGTCATAGCAGGAGGGCGGAAGGAGATCTGCGTGATTGACAGCACCGAGTTTTTCGAAGCCATTTTCACGCGAAACCTTGTAAACAAAGGCACCTGTGAAATGTTTGTAGTCATCCTCAGACCAGCTGTAGAGGTTGACAGGAATGGACAGCAGACCGGATGCGGCATGATAGTTGAAAGCGTGATGATCGTATAAGGCGCTAGACCAGCCGGAGTTGTTTTCCGAATCTTTATTGATCATGACGTGCTGAATACGGGTGGGATTCGTCATATCCGAAACATCGAAAACCTGAAGGTGCATACCCGTTGTTCTGCCGTCATCTGTTGCGTCTTCACCGATCGTCAAAAGGGTATTGTCATCCATTTTGTGGATGTAGGAGGAATACCCGTTGATCTTGAGTTCGCCCATTTTTTTCGGGTTTTGAGGATCCGAGAGGTCGAACGTGAAGAGGGGATCGGTGCGCTCAAAGGTGACCATGAATCCCTTGGGGCCGAACATGCGAGTGGCATAGAGATATTCGCCGTTACCGATATTATCGACATGGCCAACGATGTTCATCTGAGGACCTTCGAGTTTTAGGATGGACAGACGGGAGCCAGCCTCGCTGCCCCACCAGTTATTCTCTGTCGATGCGACGCGAAGGTGACCGTCGTATTCGCTCATCCAGAACTGATCGTTAATGTTGCCCGGGACTTCGGCTGAATTGGCGTATTTGGCCTGGCCGTTGTCCTTGCCGAGGCTGAAGCGATGGATATGCGCAACATCCTTGCAGCTGTCGGCATCGTCGTAGCAGTCCCAATACCAGTTAGAACTGTTTGAAACGACATAGAGGTTATCCGTCGATGCGTAAACGATCCAGCCGGAATCTGTAACAGCTTGCGCGTGGACATCGCTGAAGTCGTCGCCCGATAGTTCTGCAATGACCAACATACCGTCTTTGAAAGAAGTCGTTGCAGGAATATAGAGGTCCGTGCATGAGACGAGGTCGCGTTCTACGTCGCCGCTCCTATACTTCGGCCAATTAAAGGTATCGATTGTCGGATATTTGGCTTCGAGCCAACCACGAATGACCGGCAAATATTTCTCAATATTTTCTTTGCGTTTGGCTTCCCAGCTCTCCCAGTCGTCATCATCCCAGTCATCCCAGTCATAGCTCGGCACGCCAGGAATATCGCCATAATATGCTTCCTCGACATCAAGCATGTTCCAACGCACATAATTTTCGATCACAAGATGGATACGATGGTTGATCAGACGGCCTGAATTCAGATAGCCTTCGAGTTGATGGTTTTTGATAATTTTGGGTTGCGTCGGATCAGAGACATCGTAGACTGATACGAGCGTGTCATTAGAATAATAGCGGTTAGCATAAGACCATGAATGACTCAGGACGATGAGACGGTCGCCGTCGAGCAACATACCAGTAGGCCATACTCCCCTTCGATCTGCGGACAAATCCATGCGTGGATCGATGCGTGAAACAATCTCAAGATTTTCGGCAGGCCATGCACGCGTGACGACGATCTGGCTGTCAACGATGTTGTACATCCACTCACCGTCATTTTTGACGGTATCGATTTCATCGACGCCTTCTTCCTGGATGTTTGTGACGGTAAATTCACCTGCTTCGTCTTTGGGTTGGCTATCGGTAGATCCGCCCGCATTATCTGCGCCATCCGCATAGTTATAATCATCTTCATACCACCTATAACCCCAGCCAAAGCGGGCATCGGCAATATCACGGGCTGCTGCATCAAGCAGGTGGCTGCGGTAATCATCGCATGAATCCGCTTTTTTCAGAGCTGCACTGTGGGCGTTAAAATCGATAGCGATGGGATCGAAGTCGCCCGCATCGTTGCCATTGTCTGACCCACAGCCGAAGAATGAAAGCGTGACACCGAATAAGGCTGCATAAAATAATTTTTTCATAACACACTCCTATAAAATAAAGATTAACAACACTGACAACCATTTAGAAAGATAAACTATCTTCTCAAGTACGATGAGAAAATAGCAAGTCTCAAATACGTTTTGTTGATTCTAATTTGCAAATTATATCAACAGGTTTAATTCTGGTTGCGTTTGTTGTTATAGTCCTCGTGTAGATAGAATTCAATATGACAAATGATGTTATTGCTATGACAAAAATGTCATCTTTTACAAAATATCTGCAAGCCACGCATAATCCTGTTTCATAATGCGGCTGATCGCGTCAAGGCAGGCTGCTGGGGATGACACGAAGTTCGCCCTTAACAGTCCGGTCATAAGCATGATGATGTTGGCCGACCGCGGTTTTCCGGCCACATTGGCAAGCGTCGTCGCTGGTATGCCAATGGCGTTTTGGCAGGATTCGGGACAACGCACCATGTCGGAATCGTAGATGATCAAGCCGTTCGGGGCGACATGGGGTGAAAAAGTATCAAAAGACGGCTGATTGAACGCAAAAAAGAGGTCAGGACGATCGACGACGGGGCAGGCTATGGCATGTTTCGACAATTTTATATGGCAGCGGCACACGCCACCACGCATTTCTGGCCCATAACTTGGCATCCACGTCGCCTGAAGGTGTGCATCCAAGGCAAGACGCGCAAGAACTTTGCCCAACGTCAATACGCCCTGCCCCCCAAAGCCTGCAGCAAGTATGTCTCTTGTGCCTTCGATGGCGATGGGCAGAGCCGTACTTTCATGGTTGGCAAGGCCGCCGACAGAACTGACGAGGTCATAGAGGACATCTGTGGATAAATGCGGCTCAAAAGCCTGCATCGGATGCCGTTGAGCGATGCGGTCACTTTTATCCTCGTCTCTAAAAACGCCTGTCGGAAAGACGCGCGTCATTTCGTCTGCAACGCGCTTTCGTGCCTCGATGGGAGTGCAGTGCCAGTTTGAGGGACATGGACTGAGAATCTCTACAAATGAATAGCCACGGTGTTCGATTTGATTTTTGACGGCTTTATGTATGATTTTACGTGCTTCACGAATCTGAGAGACGCTTCCAAAGGCCACGCGGGCAATAAAGGCGGGCCCTTCAAGTGTGTTCATCAGTTCACACAGATGAAGCGGGGCTCCGTGTTCAAAGAGCATTCTGCCATCACGGGAAGTCGCCGTTTTCTGCCCCAATAGCGTCGTCGGAGCCATTTGTCCGCCCGTCATGGCGAAATTGGCATTGTTCATAAAAAAAAGACACAGGTCTTCGCCGCGGTTAGCTGCATGCATGGCTTCTGCAAGGCCAATTGAGGCCAGATCGCCATCTCCCTGAGAAACAATGACGACGGCTTCCGGAAGAAGGCGTTTGACGGCCGTAGCGACGGCACTTGCGCGACCATGTGCGGCCAATATGTGGTGCATATCGAGGTACGAATCTGTCAAACCGCCACATCCGACGGGACTTACCCAAATGGCGCGGCGTGCATCGCACATTGACTCAAGGGCTTCATTCACAAATTTGAGGAGGTTGCCGTGACCACAACCCGCACAAAAATGAGGTTCTACGGGATTCTGTGTGTTCCGATAGGGAACTAAAAATGACATGCTGGCGTCTCCTGCTCAGGCGGTTGCCCGATAATAATCTTCAATGCCGTGCAGATGCAGCGACTAAAACACGTCTTGCGTCCTATCACATCTCTTTTTGAATGAGAATATTCTTGGCCTCGGCAAGCGTCAGTTCAATCGGATTGCCATCGATTGTGATATGGACTTTGTCGTCGATTGTGCCGATCTTTTTGATGATGACGTTGGGCAAAAGACCTGTCTCCAGAAGCTTTTGACGCATCTGACCGCGTGCCATAATCTTAAGAATTTTGACCGTCGCTCCGTTCGCAGCTTCTGTTAGGCGCAAATGCGTCGTCGATGGCTTGGGACAGCCTTCAGCACGGACACATTTGTCGCAACCAGTACATTTCTTTGCTTTTTCGTTGCTCGCATCCGAGGACTCATCATTGTCTTGTTGTGCAAAAAAACACTTGATGTCTTTTGATGGACACATTGAAAGCGTTTCAAAAAATTGGACAAAACGGTCTAGGCCTTCCTGTGACAGTGCATGTTCCAGACCACAGGCTTCTTCTTTTGCCGCTGCTTCATCCATGCCGAGAATGTCGTGAAAAAATTGAAAAAGCACGACATGTCGCGCATAGACACGTCGTGCAGCAATCTTACCTTCATCGGTCAGTTCGATCAGCTCTCGTTGCTCATAACGAATCAAACCGAACTCACTCAGACGTTTAAGTGCCAGACTGACGGATGAGGCTTTGACCTGGCGGTCTTTGGCAATCTCACGGACACGCGCGATCTTATTCTTCTGTTGGAGCAGATAAATCGTCTCAAGATAATCTTCGAGGGCCGGTGTTAGCACGTTCTGGGTCATAGATATCCTCAGGTATTTCTCGCCTGTATCTTTATTGATACGGAATTGCGTGATGAAAACACACACATTTGTATAATAACATTTTATTTTGTTTTTGGCGAGCGGCTATCGTCGCGAGATGCGCCGATACGCCGCATCGTACGCCGCTATGTTGTGGTGGCTGACATAAAAATGGATCATATCATGCCATACATAAATGTTTGGGCTTAGGTTTGAGCTTCAGACGTTGTGAGGAGGTATTGAAATGTAATGCTATGTAATGTAAAGTAAGGAATGCAAAAATTCTGTCGATCCGCATCTGGAAAGCCGACTTTGGAAAAGGGGCGCTCGTGTCCATGACGTATGCTTGCGTCTACATGTGAACGCTGTTGCCCTTCTCGTTTGTCTTAGAAATTTGAGGATTAAAAATGAAATATCGAAACCGATTTTTTCTGATTCTGGGAATGATAAGTTTTCTGAGTGGTTGTGCGAATGAATCGGACATCGTATCCGATTTTTGTCCGGATAATACGGATAAAAAGGTACCTGGGCTGTGTGGGTGCGACAAGAGTGATGTGGATACGGACAATGACGGGACGCCTGACTGCCTCGACGGTTGTCCGAATGACCACGCGAAGATTGTGCCTGGCGTCTGCGGCTGTGGTGAAGACGATACGTTTGATGCCAACCATAATCTGGTTCCGGATTGCCTCGATAAAAACGCCGATCAGTGCCCTGAGGATAAGGATAAAACGGAACCGGGCATCTGTGGATGTGGCGTTTCGGACGTTGATTCCGATAACGATGGTGTTATGGATTGCTTCGATCCTTGTCATCAGGATGCTTCCAAAATTTTGGCCGGCGTGTGCGGATGTAATGTCGAGGATTCTTTTGAGAATTTAGGCGATGACGATGCTGACGGCCTCGTCAATTGCCTCGATCCTTGTCCCGAAAATCCTGATATTTCCTGCAAAACGAAGGATGTAGATGGCGACGGTTTTAGTGACGAGGAAGATGCTTGCCCCTTCAATTCAAACATCCATGAAAGCGGATCGGATTGCAACTACGTGAAGGAAAGTGACGGCACAATGACCTTCGAAATCTGGTCTGCGCATGACCTCGAAAGGCTTCGCGAGGTATTGAACGACAACTTGCCAGAAGGCAATGCTGGTTTGCCATGTGAAAATGTGGGGCAAAGAACATGTTTGGATGCGGACAAATCGACGGATTACGTTGAATGTTGGATGGGGGACAATGCGCTTTTCGGGACTCTCGTGGCCAGGCAATGTCTGGATTCTGAGGTCTGTACACGAAATGGAAATGTCGATACTTGTGCGCCCAAACTCTGCCGCAAGCTTGATGATATTGATACTGCCCATGTGCCTGGCGATTGTTGCAATAGCAGTTTTGAGTCCTATTGCAGTGAGGATGGCGCAAGCGTCGTTTGTTTGGATGGTATGGTGACGGCGCAAGCCTGTGCCGCGGGTTGCGAAATCAGGGATGCCAAGGCTTTTTGCAAGCACTGTCGCGGCGATGTGCTGATGCAGGGCGGGGCCGTCGGTGATTGTTGTGATTCCGAGAATTATCTTTCGACGTGTCAGGAGGGTCAGCGGTTGTTCTGCGAAGGTGGTCGCGTCGCCGTCGAAACATGTTACAACGGCTGCCAGCAGCTGATGGGCGAGGATGGCGCATCTTTGCCTGCGACGTGTATGGCTTGTGGATCGGATGTGTCGGGCGCATGTTGCGATGAAAGCACTTATCAGATCACATGTGCTTCCGACAAAAAAAGCCGCCTGTCCTGTGAAAATGGTTATGTCGTCCAACAAAACTGCCATTCCGGCTGCTCTGAAATTGCACAGGGAAATGTCTGGTGTGATGTGCGTGAAGATGTCTCCTATCGTTTGAACGTCCGACTCATGAAAAATATCGATTTGTCCGATATTCTCAGCCGTCGCCAGTTTGCCAAACGATGTGCCGCATCATGGGAACCGCTGACGCTTTACAAGACGCATTTTGATGGTCAGGGTTATACCATTCGGTTTGGAAACACAGGCGATGGCGCAAATGTCGATGATCGATGCGGTATGGTTGAACCCTTGTTCGGTGTCGTTTCGGATTCGCGCATCGAATCGCTTCGACTGGATTATGACGTTGAGGGGGCGGCACGTGCCGCTTTGGCTGGTATCGCCGTACATTCGGAGTTTAGTGGGATTGAATGGCGTGGAACGTGGAACAAAACAGAGCCCCTGATGCAGGAAACACAGGGACATAGAGACTCCACTGATGCAGATGGCATGGCAGAAGCCGCAGTTTTTGTCTACAAGGCGTCCCACAGCATGATGGAAAATATGTCATATTCTGGCGCTATTTATGCCAATGGAGGCTTCCTGGGCGCTGTCGGTTATGCCAGGTCATCCTACCTTTCTCAGGTGAAGGCACTGCCCGATTCGATCATCTGCAAGCGTGAACCCTGTACAGCGGGGTTTTATGAGCTCGATCACGCGTTTGTTCAGGACTTCGAAATGGACATTCCAAGTGTCCAGACGCAGAGTGAATGGGCTTCGATTTATACGATGCATGAATCGTCACTCTCGAAAGCCAATATCCACATTGGTTCTCTCGAAAATATTTCGACACCGATGTCGAACGGAGTTGCCCTTCTGGCACATGAGGCGGGCAATATTTCCGAGCTTACGCTTTTTGTCGAAAAGGTCGTGGCCCCCGCTTCATCTGTTATCGTGACTGAGTTGATGAACCGACCTTCCAATCATTGGCAGCTGACTTTGGGTGATGTGACTGCAACGCGTTTTGGCGGCATCGTCATGCTTGGGCAGAAGCTTTCCCATCTGACGTTTTCTATGAACGCGTTACATCTTGTTTCCACGTCTGATAGCATGGCTTCTATGAATGGTATGATAGGCTTAGTGGGTGACGATGGCGTGCTTGAACATGCCAAGCTTCAATTTAATGAAGTTGGCCCGTCGGATCCTTTATATAATGATGCGCAGTGTGCACTCGGATTTTACTCGATTGCGAATCGCGTCAGCGATATCGATTTGAAAATCGGAAAAGCCGAATGTGCTACCCTTGATGTCTTCGCAAAGATTTTGGAAAAATCAGCTGTTGAACGCGTGAATGTGGATGCTGGTGAGCTTTGGGCCACGGGGGATCTGAATATTATCGCCAATGAAATAGATTCCGATGGCATACTGAATGAAAGTACATTCTATGTCGATAAGGCCGTCGGAAACGTTGTCAGCGTTATGAATATTGTGAATTCGGCCTTATCTGTGACCGATGTCGCCATTGGCGGCGGGTTTTATTCGTACAAAGCTGAGGAGAGTGAAAACCGCATCACGAATGGTTTTGTGACCGCACTCAGAACGTCCTTCATGAACATGACGCGCGTCGTCACATCGCCGAAGTTCTATGTATCGACGGGCGACCAGAAGGATCTTGAATCGTATCAGCCGACGACGGTATTTCCCATGGTTTATGGCAGTATCGAGCCTTCCCCACAACTCACGATAGCGGGTGAGCATCAGTACTATCTTT
>JAFOHE010000070.1 GCA_017421975.1 Pseudomonadota bacterium | reverse complement strand
GCACTGCAAAAACATAATGAATATATATTTGGGAATAGGTATTTGGCATGATTTGAATTTTTTCTCGAAAACCTCTAACGAGGTTTATATGGGTTGATTTTGCTTTTACCCCCGGCGTTGCCGGGGGCTACTCGCCCAAAACCCTGCGGGCTTTATATAATGCGTTATCTACAAACTTTGCGTGTATAGATAAAAATATACGAACAACTGGACTTGCATATTTCCACATCGTCATGTTTAGCTTGAAAATCCAGGATTTTTCGGACGACTTCACGCCAAACGAAGATCCACTCGCCTGTATGCCCATTAGCGATAATTTCGCCAAAAAAGGGGATGCTTTTAACAATGTGCATCAAAGTATTCGCAATAACCGAGAACAAAGAAGAAACGGATGTAACTTATGACATTGAGATCAACGACAAAAAAACTATAGATACCAATTTTGACAATACATTCAATGATTTTAACAACGTTTACAGCTTTCAATACATGTTCAAAAAATAGTTTCAATATCTATGACAATCTCGCACAGGTAGCACCTGCACGAAATAATCGGGCGCGCGATCGCATCAATCATAAAAAAGTAGATGAAATTATTTTTCGAGACAAATTTTCTTTTTTACCTTAGAGAATAATTTTTGAAGTCCACTTGGATATCTCGCATAAAAAAGGCGGGGTTCATCCCCGCCTGAGTTTATTTCTTAATATTTATTGGTGGAGCGACAACGCCATAGAGCGCCCTGATTTCGCCTGGTCCTTTTCGAGGCAAAACGCGATCCCCGAAGTCATCGACTTTTTCTTCATCATCGGGATCAACATTACTGCCTTTGGCAGTGTCCTTTCCATCCAATTTGCGCTCATTCAATACGGTGCCACGAATTTTTTTGGCAGGTGGTGGCCCATAAATCTTTTTTGCCGGCAAATCGGTTATTTTTTTATACGTTTCTATCTTCTCGCTCGTGTTTTCCGGCGTGTCGATGTCGATATCGCGCAATTCAGGCTGTGGCAGCGTTTGCACATCCATATTTTTATCGACGGGTGTCATCGGGTCATCCCTTAACATCTCGGAGGGGCCATAAATCGGCTTTGCAAACTCAGGCTCAGGCATAGGCAATTCGTGCTGCGGCTGATCGAGTGCCTCATTGTTATTATCTGTGGCGGGTTCAGACGGGTTTAACATTTCGGGGGGCCCATAAATCGTTGTAATGCTATCCTGTTGCGCTTGTTCAGCATTTCTTGCACACGAAGAAGCAAAAACAGATGTCACAATGCCTGTTAATACAGCCATCCACTTTGAAATTTTAGCCATAACCGTTCTCCTTATTTTATCCCCGTGCCATTCGCAGACAAGTCTAATTCATATATCACAATTTGTTTGTTATGTCGCACAAAAATAGAACGCGGCGCGTATTGACGGTGCCTCTGGCACCTAGAAGCGCCGCGGGCAGGGCGTATTTCGCGCAATTCCCTATTATTGGGTAAATTTTATTTTATCAACAAAAGTGTCATTTCAACACACACAATGTCTAAGCGCGAAATAGCCCTGCCAACAAAAAACCGCCCGAAATGGGCGGTTTATATACATTAGAACTCAATGCCGATGCCGACGTGCCATGCGGTATAATCCGTAAGATCCAGAACGCCGCCTGTATAAAAGCTATTGATATTAGCATACATATATTCGACGAAAATATAGGAATTATTGACGCCCCACTCGACGTCGAAACTTTTAGCCATAGAAGGCGCGAACCAATCGAGCACGATGGCTAAACCGCCGACGACGTGAAACCCGAACGTTCCGCCGTAACCTTTAGCCCCATCTTCGGAAGAAGCGATATCGTCCGCACCGTCTTTGATGAGCCAAATGACGTAATCAAATCCGGCTTTAACATAGAGCGTGATCGGAAAATTGAAGCGCTGCCAAAGGTAATCAAAGCGATAGATGAGCGAGAGACGACATGGTATCCAATGAAGCACCGTGCTATCGACCGTCGTTTCGCCGGCATCATCGACGGCAGAACCGGAGATATTGCCATACCCGAAGTGGAAGCCCAAGCCAAGCGAACCGACGCCACGCCAGAACTGCCAATCGTATTCGATTTCGAGGTTGAAGCCGGAATTATCGCCAAAGTGCTTGTCAAAAGCGTCACCTAAGTTTTTTGGAGCATACATACCGCCCTTGAACTCGAACATCATGTTGACGGGAGATTCGTCATCCTGATCTTTAGCGATGGCATCCGAAGGTGCGGCAAGAGAGGCGACAGAAGCGAGTAGAAGTGCCGCCGTCGTCGTTTTTACAGCAGAAAGATTTTTCTTTTTGGTGGCTTCGCCTTGTTTTTTTCTTTTTCGCAGAAGCATCGCAAGGGCCCCCACGAGGGCGAGCGCAATACCGCCGAGTGCGAATGGCGCATGGAGCGCGAGCCAGGCAGATCCATAAAGCGGCCAAAGCAAAGTTCGCGTGACTGCACGAGCCACGGCATGTTGTCCGATAAAGTGCGCAAGCGGCGGGCTTAGGCGATAGTATGTCTGGACGAAAGCGCGACCGGCATCCGACTGCATGAGAATGTCATCACGGAACTGTCTGAGGAGCGCTACGTGCGGTTCCTGCGTCGATCCCCATGCGGCAGTAGCGATGAAGCAAAAGCCGCCGTCGACATCGGCATTTTCTTCGCGGTACGAATCCCAAAAACTTTTGCTGGCAACAGTCTGAGCCGTCACGACGTCACCGACGAGGCTTTCGTTGCCCATTTTATCCAAGGCTGTCACGCCAATGATATAATTGGTTTCTTCGTTTATCCCGTCTTTGAGCGTTGCAGAAGTCTTTGCAACTGTGACAGATTTAGCATCGAGATTGTCGGGAATATCGCCGGTTGCGATTGAACCGCCTTCCTCGACGTAATAAACTTTATACGATGTCGCATTATCGACAGCATCCCAGTCAAGGGAAATCGAGCTTCCACCAGGCGTGGCTTCCAATCCCGTGGGAGCGCCTGGACGCGTCGTTCTGAAATCGAGGACATACGTAACGGTATAAATATTCTCAGTGCTGGTATTTGAATCACTGACGATGAGATAGAGATAAGCCGTTTCCGAGAGATTTTCGCACATATCGACGGTCGACGCAGAACTGAGTTCACTGACTTTGCGTTTGACCGTAATAGGGGTCGTTGAAGCTGTGAGAACCTGATTATTCGTGATATTTTCGCACGCATCAGCCGAATCACGCTCCAATTTTTTCGTCGCACACGATTCAGAACCCTTGGCATATTTGAGGGAAAACTGCGCATTGGATGAAAGCCCAGCCGTATTTCCGAGCGTAAAAACGAAACTGACTTCATTTGACGATTGATCGAAGAGTGCGCGACATCTCGAAGCATTAAACGCGAGCGTTTTATTTGAATCGTAAGACGAAGCAGAAATCGACGTCGTCAGAGTCCAATCCGATTCACTTGTATTTGCCAGAGCGGCGTTTGGGAGCATAACGCCGAGGCCCAGAGCGGCGACAGCCGCCAATTTTGAGAACCTATACTTCATTCGAATCCATCCTTCCATGGTTCCAGGCTGCGCAGGCAATCTGCACAGCATTCAATGCAGCGCCTTTTAACAGGTTATCACTGACAATCCAAAAGATTAGACCTTGGTCAACGGGGTCAATTCTAATGCGACCGACGAGCGTATCAAAATCCCCCTCTCCCTGAATGGCAGTGGGATAGGCAAGCACGTCTGTTTTATCTGTTACGCGAAGGCCTGGCATACGATCCAGAATGTCAGCGGCTTCACGGACAGAGAGTGATTTTTTCAATCCCACATGTACGACTTCACTGTGGCATCTTGCAACGGGAACGCGAACACACGTTGCACTGACGGGCAAATCTGGGCGGGATAAAATTTTTTTCGTTTCCGCCATCATTTTGTGTTCTTCTTCAGAAAACCCGTCTGCTTCAAAAGCGCCGATCTGTGGAACGACATCGAATGCAATCGTTCTTGCATGAACTGCAGATTTTTCGGGACGTTTTCCTTCGAGCGAAGCCCTTGTTTCATCATACAGAGCGTTGATTCCTTTTTGACCAGCACCACTGCAGGACTGATAAGTCGCCACACGCACGTAGTCCACCCCAACGGCACGATCAAGCGCTGCGAGTGCAAGAACCATCTGAATCGTCGAACAATTCGGATTCGCAATAATGCGTGGGGAAAAATCAATCTGTTCACCATTGACCTCAGGAACGACCAACGCCTTATCCGCATCCAGGCGAAAAGCTGATGTGTTATCAATCACCAAAGCACCAGCTTTAACAGCTTTAGGTGCAAGTTCAAGCGAAACTTTTTTTCCGGCACTGAAAAGCGCAATATCCACATTGGAGAAATCATATAAAGCTGCATCCTGCACGACACAGCACCCCCATGGCGTTTCAACAGCCATCCCTGCCGAACGAGATGAAGCCACCAGATCTAACTTTCCAACTGGAAAAGCAAGGGCTTCAAGGCAATGGATCATTTCGCGACCGACAGCGCCGGTTGCGCCAACGACAGCCACATGTGCCTTTTTCGATATCATACTTTTAACTCCTGTCTGAACCCCCGTCTCAAACTTTCTTATTACCACGTTCAACGTCGTAATTGCACAACTTTCAAACGCAAGTCAGACAAGATTTATTGTCATTTTTGCAAAGGGACAACTTTTTTACCCCATCGCCCCCCTTTTTGGCAAAAACAAAAAATGGCGCATAAAGTTCCATGCGCCAACTTCTTTCTCTACCACATCCCATGTTCGTGCTCATTCCCTGCGGAGAAGGAGGGGGTAGCGGCGTATTGCGCTCGCAATAGCCGCGTAGGGGGAGACTTCCCCCACCAGAACACTGTTTTAACCCAAGGTATAAGCCATCACCATATCCGAATCGATGGCCCAATCACCGTCTAATTTTTGGTTGATAATGATCACGAGTTTTTTACTGTCGGGCGTCCAGAAGGCATCTTTAATTTTGACTTCAGCTGTTTTCTTTTTATCGGCACTCGTGAAGAGGGGAGAAATGCCAAGCGTCATACTTTGACCACCGGCAGAGAGTGTCAGTTGAAGATTCTCGCCGACGACCATGCCGCCGAGCTGCCATCCAGCGGGGGATACAAGCCCCGAAGCGTGTCCCGCCTGAATGCCGTAAGGCGCCACTTCTTTTGAGGCGAGTGCTTTTTGAAGCGAAACTTTTTTGAGCGGATAAACAAGGACGGGTCCCTGACCGCCAACCTGATAGATCACGAGGGATTTTCCTGCAAGTTCACTGCCCTGAACCACGGCATAAAAATCATTGATGGCCCCGAAACCGACGAATTCGACCGTGACCTTGTCAGTATCCTGCGCATGGGCTTCAACCGGTGCCATAGTCATGGCCACAAAAGAGGCTCCGGCGAGGCAGACACAGGCGACAAGTGAAAAAAGAATGCGAACGATGTTGTGTTTCATATTCAACCTCTCTTCAATGATGTGTCCCATTGACACGTCCATACGTATTATAACCTTTTATACCATCGATGAAAACAGGTTATAAAAAAACCCTGTCGACGTTTCGACAGGGTTAATTAGCATATTATATGCCACATCAGTTTACGAATTTTCTTCTAATGGCGATTTCATCGCCTTCACCGAAGTCCCAGGTATCTTTTTTGGATTCCAGGCATTTGACGAGTTCTTCCGTTCCATCTTCAGGTGAGACGCTGAAGTTTTTAATACTTCCCGAATCAGAAACCTGAAGATTGAGGTAAAACGCATCGACCTTGAGACTGCCTGTTTTGGCAAGTCGTTTCTGGCAAGCATTGACAGACGGTGTGATCTTTCGCCATCCAGCTTCGATGCGATCCGGCCCTTCGCCTGTCGCAGATTTGCCAACAGTGCCTGAATACTTGGATCCCGTCACATTATCGGTCGAACCGAACTCAGCGGTTTTACCCAAAATAGCAGCCTGACGCCCATCCGCCCGTTTGGAAGGCAACGCAATGATGCCAAATTCGTCAGACGCATCAACGGAATCGGGGCTGTCGGCTTGCAAATCAGCATCCTGTGAATCACGTTGTGTTTTTTCACCCTGTGCTTTTTCGCCCGACCGCGAGCGTGGCCGTTGCACCTGTTTGTCGCCGACGATTTCGATATCGTTGAGTTCCTCGACCTGTTTGTGTACATCGTCACTGTCGATCATACGCCCCGAAGCCGTGCCAACAACGACAGCCGCACCATCATCTTCCTGCTCATCCATGTACTTAATACCGCCGGCAACCGCCAGAATAAGGACAATTCCAACAAGCGCAGCCACAATGGCAATAAATTTGACATTACGTTTATTTTTCGATTCTTTTTCGAGCTGCGCCAAATGCGCAAAGTCAATCAGCATGGACTTTTCGCTTGGGCCATCCGGGTTATCTTCCGGCTGATCCATGTTATCAATCACGGCACTTGCTGCTGCGAGTTCCGCCTGGCGTTTCTGAAGCTCTTCAAGCCTGTTGACACGCACGCGAGCCGCGGACGAATCACGTTTGGCTTCGTCCTCCATGCGTGCATTGTCCACCAGATCATTTACAAGATCTTCAGAAAGCAGACATGATGCTTCGTCGTCAAGGTCAATCGCGAAGCCGCCCAAATCCTGCGCTTCCTCCATATCTACAGGCACTTCATTTGCCTGAGCATCGGTCAGCGCAGCACCGTTCATATCCTGAACCGAAGGCGACTTGTCGAGATCGATCGCACCCACTTCGGGGGCAGCAGGTTCATCCGTAAAACTCTCGTCGAGATCGACGGCACCGAGCAAATCCGGTTCACCGGCAACTGCCTGTTCATCCGCAATATTTTCGTCTAGCTCAATGGCTCCGACCAGATCTGACTTCAAACCATCATCAGGCTGTTCTTCATCAAATCCTTCGTCGAGATCGACGGCACCAACCAAATTCGGTTCGCCGGCGACAGCCTGTTCATCATCAAAACCTTCATCGAGATCAACAGCGACAGCCAAATTCAAGGAGGGCGCACGCTTATCGTCAACATCAGGCTCTGCATCAAAATCAAGCGCATCAAGATCAATCGAATCCAGCGGCTCCACAGCAGGACTCGCTTCAAGATCTATGGCTGCCATTTCCCCGGCAGACGTATTCACATCAAGATCAATCGGCGTCTCCAAATTCTCTTGTTCAGATTTTCGATCTGCACCATTGATGGTTTCACTAAAAGGCATCGCCGCCTTGTCAAGGGCAGAGAAATCGAGACCTGAAATCAGGTCTTTCGATCCAGTTTCAGGCTGCCCGGTCAGGCCACTCAACGAAAACGCATCCCCCTTGAGATCCATACCAAAGGGATTCTGGGATGAAAGCCAATCTCCAAGCGCATCATTTTTATTATTCGCCTTTTTCTCATCAGCCAAAGGCAAAAGCATCTGTACCGAAGGCTTCTCCGATGCAGCACCTTTGTCATCCTTATCAGGCGAAACGAGGGGCACTTCAGACGTCTTGACTTCCGTCCCATTTTTCTGGCTCTGCTGGAAGAGGCCCACGCCTTTATTGTCGCCTGAAACAGAGCTTCCAGATACGGGCTTCGATTTAAGCGAAGAAAGGGGCGAAATGCCGCCAATTGCCGGTTTTCCAAGCCCTCCCAAACGAGGCAATCCATTTGCAGAAGCCACTGACTTTGTCTCTGACGCTGTTTTTTTTGTTCCAAGACCTGAGAGCAGCGGTTTTTGTGCGACATTAGCCCCCCCCACCTCTTTCCGGTCGCCAGGAGCGTCCTTTTTCCCAATCGGACGAATTGAACTCAGCGTCGGGAAAGGTTTACTTAGCACTTCTTTCTTGCCACCTTCCGAGAGACAGCCTGCTCCCGAAATAGCATCCAGAGACTGGAACGACACAAGGGGCACGCCTTTTGCGGCACTCTGAGTGACCGGTTGAACTTTCTTTTCCCCCTCCAAAGCTTCATCCGGCACCTCTTTCATCGCCTTGGCCATGATTTCTTCGACCATCGGCATGGCCTCATGCGTCGGCGCTTCCCCCGCCACGAGCGGGGATTCATGCGTCACCGTCGGTGCCATTGAATTCAGGCGTTCCTCATCCACGCTCTGACTTTCGTTTTCCCCATTCGGCTGAACCGACATCAGCCGCTGTTTCAAAGCGCTGATATTGGGAGAGACGCGCGGATTCGAACTCGTACTTCGCCCCGTGGACACTTTTCCCGAATAGAGCGGTGGCAGTCCCGTCGATACGGGGGCTTTTTTGGGAGCCGGAGGCGCCGGAGGCGGCTTCACAGCTGCACTCGCAAATGGCTCAATCTCCACAAGCGGACGCCACGTTTCCAATGTCTTGTGCCACACATAACACTGATCCGCAATCGACTGAAGTGACGGTGACGCCACTTTTGCCTCAAGCTCCGCCTGCGTGTACGGACCAAAACTCTCGCCGTTATGAGAATAATACCAACCCGGTGTCTCGGAAGTCGTCCGGCGTTGCATGCTCGTCGCCGACTGGCGCCATTTGCCGAGTGTCGCACTCTCCGACACTTCGTCATCAACACGCGCCGTAATAACGTTCCCACATTTCCGGCATGTCAGACGCACGGTCTTTCGAACAATCTTCTCGTCCGGAAAGACATACTTTGCGTCACACTTGTCACAAACAATCCTCATGGATGCTATCACCTGTCATGCGGCCACGAAGACTTTCCTTGCCTGCGATTGCCGCCATTCTGTCCATTTGACCTGCCTCTTGAATACTCAAAAAACAGTACTACATTCTTATTCTATCACATTTCCAGGTGAGCGGCCACAGAAAGGGACATTGCGCTGTCGATTTTCGCCCCATTCAACGTCCCCGCCATGCACAAAACATTGAAACGCATGGCTTTCTTTTTTCGTTGCGCCCGCTATGGACGCAAGCGCCATACGCGGGACGCCGCTCGCCTATCGCAATCGCGATACGGCGAGCGAAACGCTTTCGCTTCAAATCCATTGCGTCATTATTGCAATCTCTATATTCATTCAAAAGTCATTTCATCCCTTGATGAATTAACAAACAACACATTCATTGCCATACGCT
>JAFOHE010000069.1 GCA_017421975.1 Pseudomonadota bacterium | reverse complement strand
CCGCAGACCGTATTGTGATTTATCCGTCTCCGGCTCTGCGCCATAAACGCCTTCGAGTTCCCGAAGAAGATTGTCGAGCAAAATCCCGACGTCTTCGAGCTTCACAATCCGCTTTTTGCTCAATGAAAAATGCAGCACCGGATATGGCGTCCAATTTTTTTCGAGGTTGGCAATTGCCAGTCCTTCAAACAGGTCTTTTCGGCCCTCGAAATACGCTTTAAGCGTCGAAATGAGCAGGGATTTGCCGAATCTTCGCGGGCGAGAGAGAAAATAGTAGTTACCGCCTTTAACGAGACGGTAAATCAAGTCTGTTTTGTCCACGTAGATGGCATTTAATTCGCGAATCTTTTCAAAAGTCTGAATCCCGATTGGAAAATAGCGTTCCTGCATGATGTCACCTCCTGTCTAAATCCTCGCGCCCTGGTTTGGCTGGGTGAGCCTTAACCCACAAAGTTTACCATAACTCGACGGACTGCATAAAGCGAGGGAATTTTGAGGAAGGCGAGCCGTATCGAGCGCAGGGAGATAGGCGAGCGCCGGCGCGTATCGCAAAGCGATAGCGGGCACAGGGCGGCGTATCGGCGCAGCCGATAGCCAGCCCAGGCGAGCCGTATGCCAAAGGCATAGGCGAGCTGAGCCGTGTCACACCACGGCTCAAAAAAAATTTGCAATCGCCATTGTAATCGAGTAACAGAATGTAGCGATATTTTCAAAAAAGGTGTGTCAGGTTTTGGCATGCCTGCTCGTGACAATTCGTCATGAAACGACAAAGCAGCGCGTTCTTGCAATGGGGCAAGGCCTGTACCGCGTTTTGTGGCTTTATAGTTGTGGACCTAATTAATGAGATTATGCGCATAGATTTAATTCATTGGCGGGCGGTACGCCTGCATCCCCAGGTATAATTACATTCATACTGTTCGCAACAATATTATTTATATCCATAACAATAAGAAACGTTGCATTGTGCGTGTTAAATGCAGCTTTGCAACGTTTCAATGTATTTATTAATATTGATTAGACCATTTCAAATTCGTCATCGGGCAAATCGCCATTGTGTTCGATTTCCTGATAAGGATAGATGAGTAATTTGTTGTGATTGGCATATTCCCGTGAGAGCATGATTGGGAAGGATTCACATTCAGGCGAATGGCTGAGGGTATTGATACGCGCTGAAACGACGATGATCCAGTCATCGTCGGGGATAATTTTGTGTGCTTTTTGCGGCTGTGCTTCTTCGTGGTATTTGAGGGAAACCGTTTTTTGTGTTTCCTCAAGGCGAGCAAGCATGGCGTCGTGTACGTCTTTTGTACCAATGTGAATGAGTGGCAAAGCCGTTTGGTTGGCAAGCCATATTATTTTGTCGAACCAGTCATCAAAGCCGGCTTCTTTTTCGGCGTGTTGTTGTGTGAAAAGGACGAGTCTTTTGGGTGAAGTCATGGCGTGTGGCACGTCAGCCCAGATGACCATGCGGTCAATATCGTGGACGAGGGCACGCCATTTTTCGCCGAGGATTATGTCAGGAAGAGAGGAATGAGGCCATCCCATGAGGAGAAGCGTCGTATGGAGTTCGCGTACGACGCGGGAGACAGCATCGGAAAAAGAGGGATCAATGGTTGCGGAAACTCTGAAGTTTTCTGGGGATTCGGAGGTTTTGATGACGCTTGTGGCGGCTTCTCTGAATTGTCGAATTTTGACTTCAGCCTCATGGTCGTCAGCGACGACGGTGAGCAGCGTCATGCGGTGATCGGAAACAGGTGATTTGATAAAATTTGCGAATCTCAAGAGTGCAGCGGCATTGGCCGGATTAGCAATGGGCAGCAGGATTCGCTCTTCGGTTGCCGGGTCATGGTGTTGTGCCTTATCGGCATGCTCAAGCGCGAGAGCGCGTGCGGCGTGTTCGGTGACGAAACTCGCGACGATACATGTTATCAATATGAGCAGGATGGCGGCGTTTAGAAAGGTGTCATTGAGGAGGCCAGCCCGATGTGCGACGAGGACGATGGCGAGTGTAGCGGCGACGCGTGCGCTGCTCAGGCCGAACATAACTTTTCGCTGTGCAGCCGTATAATGAAAGAGTTTTTGGCTGATGCGTGCAGCGAGCCATTTGGAGGCGAGTGCAGCAACGGAAAGCAAGAGAGCGAGCAGGATGGTGGCGGGGCCTTGCATAATGACGCTGATATCGACGAGCATGCCGACGCCCACCATAAAGATGGGGATGAAAAGCACATTGCCGACAAATTCGATATTGTGCATGAGCGTTCCGTTTTTCGGGATAAAGCGATTGAGCATGAGACCGGCGAGGAAGGCACCAACAATGCCTTCAAGTTCGCATAACTCTGCGACAAGTGCCGATAACATGAGCATAAAAATGACAAAAATGTATCGCTGAATCCGTTCGTTGTGCCAATGGGAGAAAAACCAGCGTCCGATGGCGGGCACGACGAGGAACATAAAAATAGAAAAGAGGACGAGGGATACCCCCAGTTCGACCCAAAAGGATGTCGTCAGATTGCCGACGGCGAGCCCCATCAATACGGCGAGGAGAATCAGGACGACGGCATCGACAATGATGGTACCGCCAACGGTGACGGCAACGGAGACATCGTGACTCACGCCATATCGGCTCACAGCGGGATAAGCGATGAGCGTATGGGTACTGAACATACAGCCGGTGAGGAGGGCTGCCAGTGCGGGCATATCAAAGCCATAATAGGCAATCGGAAAAATAATCGCAATCGGGCAGATCATGGTTAAAAAGGCATAGCCAATGCTTCGCCGACGATTGGCATTGAATTGATGAATGTCGAGTTCAAGGCCGGCTGTGAACATGATATATAACAGGCCGATGGTCGAAAGCAGGCTAAAAGCCCCTTTGTTATCAATAATATTGAGTGCATGCGGACCAATGAGGGTGCCGCAGAGGATAAGCCCAATCACTTGTGGAATGTGAAAACGCTTTGTAAACAGCGGAATGATCAGGATGATCGCAAGGACAACGGAGAGCAAGGCCACGTTGTTGGTGAGTGGTGTCGAGAAGATTTCGTGTAGTCTTTCCATAGGTTTTATTGCAGTTTTTTTAGGTTGTCATGCAACCGATGTTATGTTGAGTGACAGATATTGTTATGTTGATGATTGATGGAAAGCAGT
>JAFOHE010000068.1 GCA_017421975.1 Pseudomonadota bacterium | reverse complement strand
CCGTCCAAAGCCCGTAGGGCTTTAGGCGTGTAGCCCCCGGCAACGCCGGGGGTAATGGTGAAGCCCAAAATCCCTTGAACCCCGTAGGGGTTCCCAAAAGAATACACGTTTTGCCAGGGAAACCCCTACGGGGTTAAAAAATCTGTGGTTGTCCTCGATCCCCCGGTAGGCGCTACGCGCCAACCGGGGGCTACTCGCCGGAACGCCTAATGGCGTTCCTTAAATGCTGTAGCCCTGCAAAAATGAAGCGAACATTGGCGAACGATTCAGCACAATCGTGTGTACAATCGCGCCCGCTTCGGATGCGATGATTGCGAAATGCCCCTGTTTCCGATAAAACGCACATCCGAAACATGCGTTTTGCGCAAACTTGCGCAAAATGCCTACTCGTGGAATCAACAAAGGTTTTAAGAAACAATGAAAAAATATGTGTTCCCCATGCTCCTTGCTTGTATTCTGGTTAACGGCTGCGTCAAGCTCTACACGTTGCCAGATCCGCCGCCAAAGGAAGAGTGGGTAGATATCGCGCTTGAAAATGAAGATCCCGAAATCAAGGCAAAAAGAATTCTCGATGCCAAAAAAGCTGCGATTCAATGCCTCGGCGCGCTGGTTTCCAAAAATTGGTCAAAAGCTTTGTCCTATATGAGTGACAACACGCAGGCTGCATTGATGGCAGCTTCAGGCGGCCAGGGACCCGAAAGCGTCTTTCAAGAGGGGATTGCCCTCGTCAATGGCGAAAAACGTGCCTTTGACCCTGTGGGGGATGTGTTTATCACTAACGTCGTCGATATTCGCGATGAATTCGCAGACCGAAAAGATGTCGAGAATACGACGAGGCATGTGTTCTACGCTGTGGACGCTTCCGAAAATGCCCGTGAAATCATCATGATTCTCGAAGATGGTAAATGGGTATTAGATAAACCACAGCTGTTCTCTGCACTTCTGGCTCCCTAAAGGCCTCACTTAGTCTGGGGCAAAGGATAAAATAATGCTGATTGATCGTTGCCTGATGACTAAAAATAAATCGACCGGAGAATGGATCGGTATCGTCGAAATCAAAAAACGCGAGCGCGAGCGATGGCGCTTTGCCGCATGGATAACGCTTCTCATCACGCTTTTTGAAGTCTTTCGCATCGCGCATATTCATTGGCTCAGTATTTCTATTGCCGAGTACATTCTCCTCTTTTTCTGTGCATTCGCTTCCATCTTTTTTTTCAGACAATCTTCAAAATGCGATATGCGCCGTGAAATCGCATTCCGCGTGCCCGAACCGTCACCTGTCTATGATCAGGTCGGGCAGATCATTGGCTGGAAACGCACGATTAAACTTCCGGAACCCGAAAAAGAATCGTTCAAGACTTTCGATGTTTCCATCTTTACACACGTCGTCTATGGGATCGTCGATTATCCGCTCCCCGGAAGGCGCGATGTCAAGATTGAGGCTTATGCTATCTACCTTGCCGAAAAAGATGGTACCCCTCATGCCGTTGTTGACGGCTCCTTCGACAAATACTCTTCTTTCACGCTCGCCAGGCGCCTCTCTGCTTTGACAAAACTCCCCCTCATTGAACTCGGCAAAGGTCATCCCTTCAGCGACATCAAGGCCCAAACAAAGCAATCCTAAGGCGAGGGCACGGGTATCGCTTCGCGATACGCCCGTTGCCGTGTGCCTATTGCCTTGTGGCAATACGGCACACGTTTTGCGCTATCGCTTCGCGATACGCGCAAAAATTTTCATGCGTTCGTCAAGTACACGTTCTCACGCCCATAATCATCTCTTCCAATATCATCCTTTCGATAGTCGCCTGCCGAACCCTAAAATATGAATCGTTCGGGTTTGCCTTCGTATCAAGGGTGTACGGCTGACCAGGCGCGGTTGTTTTCTGCCGGATTACAGTACATGGCTGGTGATGACGAGGCATCCGGGCGCGTTGTGCCCGATAAAACACAGACATTATCGATGAGGCAATAACGGTTCGCCGGAAGCGTCGGACAGACGCCATTTTTTAAGGCACATAGCGTGTCGATGCTCGTCAGCGTCTCACAATAACCAGAGGCACAGAAGCTATCCCACTTGGACGGAATCGACGTGTTAAATGTAAAATCGAGTAGGGTTGGGCCATTTGTACACGTGGTTTCCTTAGTCTGTGTTTGACCATCTATAAGTGTGACGGTGACTTTTCTGGGACCAAAGCAAAGCATGGCGTGGGTGCCGTCTTCACAACGCGTCATCCAATGCTCTCCATTGAGTTGCGGGACATCGCTGTAGGATACTTCGGCCATGAGCGGTTGACCTTGTTCATCTCGAACGCGGACGACTGTCGTCGATCGCGAGGCATCCAAAAATGTTTCCCATGTCGGGCGCGTTTTGAGCAGGGCATCGCGGCGCTTTTTGCCCGTCGGATTGTGTAGCGCACCTTCGATCAAATAGGCGTACGTGCCCGCAATCATTCGAAACCAATCTTGATCGGTACCATCGACGGAATAGAGATTTTTGACGACTTCATACGGACGGCCACTCGGCTGTTTGCCCGCCGATTCAGCCATACGCAGCGCAAGCTGCCAAGCGGCGTCTTCGTCGTGGGGCGGATTTTGTAATGCATCAATCGAATATGGCGAGAGTATGCGCGTCGATACAGTGTGGAAACTGATCGAGGATACAAATTGTTCGGCATGAAAGAGGTTCATCATCGACTGAATTTCGGGTTCTGAGGCAGGCGCCGTCCCGCGATACCAGTAATCCCGTGGCCGTGCAGAGGATGAAACCTCCCCTGTCGCACCCCATTGCAAGGGATAATTGCGGTTAATATCCACACCGGCACCTTGTGCAATGCCATTTGGGCGATAGCGGACGTAAGCCGAATACGCTTCATTGGAACCTGTTTTCTTCGGAAACGGCGTGCCCGTTGTCGTTACAAAAACATTGCGTCCGTTTTTTCGCCCAAGATGTCCCTTCGAAACATGGAAAAACAAGTCATTGCCGTCGAGATTGACCGTGGGAATGATCCATATTTCGAGGGCTGACAGAGCTGCATCATAGCGTGCGCGTTTCTCCGCATCTGTCGATTCACAGAGTTGTTCAAGGACATCGAAGGCCATATCGGTCGCAAACAGTTCCATGCCATGATGCGAACCATTAAACAAAACGCGTGGGGTAGGTGTGTTTTCGGCAGCATTGGAGAGCACGATGGCGCGTATCGGATAACCCAAATACGTTCGCCCGATCGTCTCAAGACGGACGTGCGCAATCTTTTTTTGGCAGACAGGGACATAAGCATCCAAATAGGCCTGAACCATATCGACGTCTTTGGCAGAACGATTGGGATCAACGCGGGCATCGGCATTACAATGCATGGGAACTGCACACGATAAGTCTTTGGCTGCTTTGCGATATTCGTCATCCGTAAAACTGTTGCGTGGTTCCGCCCAAAAATACCCCTTTGGAAGCTTTAAATGATCATCGGTAAGTGTCAGCATTGCCTCATGCGTGCAACGATACACATGGTAGCCTTCAATCGCCGTGTTTTTGAGTTTTGTGCATTGAGACAGGGCTTCGGCGGGACGCTTTTGGGGCGCTATCACGTAACTCGTCGGAATGTGGTGAAGATAGGCATCGGGGTCGTTGGCTGTCGATTTGGGCAAGGCATTGCCGTCTTTGATCATTTCAATGCCCAGGAGGGCTGTCGTTTTATCCTGCTTACGATAGACGCGGTAACCCACTTGTTTGCCGTCAATGGTGACGTCGAGCATCTTGAGCGTTGCAAGCGTTGTGTCATCTGCGGCATCCAGGATCTTCGCATACGTGCCAGAACCCAAAGTCCATATATAAATGCGTATGCGTTTGGGAACATGGGACAATTTGACGGCTTCTGTGACGGCGACCGGGTAGCCCTCATCCCAGCGATGAAAAAGGACTTTGTTATGGTCAAAGGTTAGGCTGTAACCACGCACTTGCGCGAGATCCTCGCCAAACGTTGCCTTAAAAAGAATGGAACAATCGGGACGTTTGCCGAGGATCATTTCGGCATGAAGCATATAAACGCGTTGGTAGGTTTTGTCGGCGACAAGGGTGATGGGCGCAACCCAAAAATTATTTTTTTCACCTGATTCAGGGGATGGACGTAAACCGGCTTTGGCACTCCATTGCCATTGGCCAAGTTTGGGGGCTTTTTCGACGACTTTGGACGTCAAATAAGTGAGCGGCTTCAGACGGGATACTAGCATCTCTGGAAGCTCCTGCGATAAGGCAATCGTAGGAAGAAACATAAAGCATAAGCAAAGAAAGGGGAGCGTTCGTGATTTCATAGAGCAGGGCATGTGTGAAGAAGTGGGCGTAAGGACGTGCATTAGGCACGTCGCATGATATGTGATATGGCGTGTGGATGCGTAGAAAAAAATTCACGCACGCTTTAGAGGGGGTAGCGGCGTATTTTTATGTGTAGGACGTTCCATGGAACGTCCTATTGCGTTATTGAAGAATTTGGCAACGCCCACATATAGGTATAAAATTATCCACCCCATAATGTATAATGCCAATCCACCCATGGGTTACGCAAAAAATGATTTATGCATATAAAATTATTTTTTATATAAATGTTTATAT
>JAFOHE010000067.1 GCA_017421975.1 Pseudomonadota bacterium | reverse complement strand
TATTTGTCCATCCATCTCCCTCTTCTGTGGGTGCTTTGCCTGATACTCTTCTGAAGGATGATTGCAGAGCCTATACTGCATCATTCTGGAGCGGTCATACTTTGGAAAGTCGTTTGATTCAGTATTGGCTTTTTTTGTACTTTCCTCTTATAAAAAAATCGATTCAACATGTGTCAAAATAAAAACACATAAAAAATGAAAGTACCCACAACGAACAAAATATGCCGAATGATGTTATTCATCATGTCTCTCTGGCAATCCCATCCGCCTCGTGTGTGTCCTTCAGACAAAAGGCCTCCATACGATTGATAAAATATTCCACGACATCGCATTTGCACATAGTATGGGAATTTAAGATATCGTTTTCATCGAACTCAACATGTTTGGAACTTCTGTCGAAAAAGGGCGACACAGCAATATATTGAAAATAATCGCGTCGAAGCGATCTCTGCTTGAGCACCTTCCATCAGCTGCTTATACCCTCAAACATATTGTAAAAGGCTATAATTACTTTTCATTTTTTATTTGTATAAACAAAAGATATCGGTTGTATTTGAAATGTTGGATTAAGTCTTTTACCTCACGCTCCCTTATGGGTTATGCCAAGCAAACAACGCGTGTTACGGTTTTTTTCGCTTTTTCATCATTTGTTCATATAAATTATTTTATTTCATCTGAACAATCTTTTTTCCGTTACAAATCAAACGTCGAGGGCATTATCATAAATGGGGGGATTTTGAACATGCCTACATGTAGTTATATGGGCGGCGTATTGAGCCATCGGCGAAAAGCCGCCCGACGCGGCGTATCGAACGCAAGTGAGATAGCCGCGTCCCCCAATCAATCCACAGAAGCACCTACATTCAACCACATTTTCATTGCAAAAAAAGTCGAAATGTCGTAGAAGTTTATTGCCAAACAGATTGCACTGCGATTTGTTTGAAGCGTTCTTTTCTTTTTGGAGACCAGCATGGACGATCCCCTGAGTTATAAACAGTTTTTTTTCAGAGGATAAGCCACGCCCCAAAATAAGCGTCTCTTCCTCTGATAAACGAGAGGAAGACGATGAAGCGTTATACCGCGAAAGTCTATACTTTTCCTTTATGCAGAAGCGATTCTGTTTCATATTTGTGAGCATTGATGACTTCTGGCATAAGGATAATCGTGTATGGGCGAAATTACGAAACTTCACCATATTGATGCGGATGATCTTTGGGAGATATGGTCTACCCTGGATTTGGAAGAGCGCGTCGAATGGTTCAATCAACTTGACAATGTAGATGCAGAAGACTTTTTCTCGAGCATTCCTTGCGAAGATCAGGCGGAATTGTTGCGCCTTTTTCCCGAGAAAAAGCAACGTCATTATTTTAAGGGACTTGCCCCCGACGATGCCGCCGACGTTTTGCAGCTCTTTGATGACGATGAAGAACTGCGCGAAAAGATGAAAAATTACCTCCCCGAGCGTGTCCGCAAGGAGGTTACCGCCCTCATGGCCTATGAAGAAGATGAGGCTGGTGGTCTGATGAGTACGCGTTTCGCACGGATTCGCCCAGATATGCATGTCGATGAAGCAATTGCTTATGTGCGCAAGCAAATCCGCGAAGAACTTGAAACGATGTATTACATCTATGTTCTCGACAATCAGCAACACCTTATGGGCGTCGTCAGCTTCGAAGACTTGTTCAAATCACCAGGCGATGCCCTCGTCTCAGATCTCATGGAAAAAGATGTCACGACGGTGGATGAAGAAATGGATCAGGAACAGATCGCCATTCTCTTTGCACGCGAAGACTTCTTTGCGCTCCCCGTCGTCAAGGCTGACAATGTGATGGTCGGTATCATTACGATCGACGATATCGTTGACGTCGTGACGGAAGAAGCGACGGAAGATATCCAGAAAATGGGTGGTATGGCTGCCCTCGACAGTGATTATACGCAAGCCTCCAAAACAGAAATGTATGTCAAACGCGTGGGCTGGCTCGTCGTCCTATTTTTAGGCACAATCGTATCGACACGTGCCATGGCTGCATACGAAGATGAGATGGCGAAAGTCATTGTTCTATGTACGTTTGTACCCTTAATCACGGCATCGGGCGGTAACACGGGAAGCCAGGCCGCCACCATGGTCACGCGTGCCATGGCCCTGGGTGAACTCCATCTTCGCGACTGTCTCAAAGTCCTGGGGCGCGAACTCATCATTGGCTCTGAACTCGGCGGAACACTCGGCATTTTGGGCTTCTTAATCGTCGGTGCCTATCAGCTCTTTGGGCTACTTGAAAACAATCCTGCCGGCTTCTGGCCCCTGGCTGCCACCATCTCACTGAGCGTTTTTGTCCTCGTCCTTTTTGGTTCAGTCTTAGGCTCAATGCTGCCATTTCTTCTCAAAGCGTGCCGCGTTGACCCGGCGAGTGCTTCAGCTCCCTTCGTGACGACGATTATCGACGCCACGGGTATCGTCATTTATTTTACGATCGCAACGCTCATTCTCACCAATGTCTTTGCATAAAAAACCGTCCAAATTGGACGGTTTTTTAGCGCCAACACTTTTTAGAGCGTAACAGCATTACCAGCGGTCATCGTGATTGCGATCCTTGCGACGATTGTCACGGCGATTGCAACGCCCGCCTTTGTCTGGATTCGGCATAATATCGGAAACCTGATACATATCATAATTGGGGCGCGCAGAGCGGTTGTCTTCACGGCGCGGACGGCTCTCTTCTTGCGATCGGCTCTCGCCCTGACGCCCCTCTTTTGGCTCACGATGACGACGCTCTGAACGGTCTTTGCGATTGGGTTGCTGCGTGTTGTCACAACGAATCGGACGACCTTCGATCTCTTTGTTGTGCATTTCCGCTGTCGCACGATCGGCATCTTCCTCATTTTTGAAGGTCACAAATCCAAATCCTCGTGACCGACCTGTCTGATGGTCCGTCAGAACTTTCGCTTCTACAAGAGGCCCAAAAGATGAAAAGACTTCGTGAAGCTTTTCGCTTGTGACTGACCAGGCAAGATTGCCTACAAACAGTTTGTTCGACATAAATGTCACCTTTCTTGTTACGCCAACTTGGCGTGTGATGAATGAAAAACACAATCCTTTATGGGAACTGTTCCACCAGATTACCGTGACAACAATAGCGAAGATTGAAACAAAACTCAACAAAGCAAATCTTGAAATTCACTTTTCGTCATATCAAGAACAAAAGTGATGATCTAAACCATGCTTCAAACCATGTCGTTTTCTAAGCTACATGTCAGTTTCATGAAACGGCGAAAAAGCGTGTCTATGCGAATTCTTTTCTTGCATTTTTGGCGCGTGCGCCTGATTTTATTATTGTTCACGCATCGAGCAGGTGTACGTCAAAAAACGTCATTCTGCTGCCTGCGGGGCATAAGCCCCGAAGAGGGGCGCGCGGCGTATTGAGCCATAGAGACAAACGCGTCTCTATGCGAAATAGACGCGTGGGGGGACACTTTCCCCCAAAAAACACAGCTACTGTAGCTGTCGTCAACGTCACTTGACAATAACTGGATCAAATCATGGAAATGCCAATGTCGCTTACTCCGCCATGTCCGGTTGGAGGAGATACACTTATCTTCTGTCACAGTGTTGCTGAATATGTGAAAAGCATTCATCTGCCCAATCTGCGTGATGCAACAACGCAAGAGGCACCTTATGCTGCCTTTGATGCCGGCAATGACGCCATGATGATCGTCGTCGAAGCTAACGTCGATCGAACGTATCGGTTCAAATTGCTCGAACCTAAATCCGGTTTCGATTCGACTTTTATCTGGTCACTTCGCGACGAAGATGATCCTGATAAGGCTTATCTGCTCTGCATACAGTTGCCTGTGTCTGGCAGAACCCCTATTCCATCCGAATATAAGTCGATGTTTTTATGGCCACAGTTGACGGCGCGCATGTCTACGACAAGTCTGTGGATCTATGATATGACGGATCATCTGACGTTGGCAGAATGGCGGGGAAAAAGGGGAAAACCTGATCCGGATGAAGTCTATGAGATCGCTTCTCGCCTCGCTACATCGCTCAAACGCCTCCACCGCGATAAACACTGTCTTCTCCGTTTTAACGCAGATACCGTTGTTCTTGAAGATGACATCCTCTTCCTCGGTGTCACTTCGCTCGATCTCCCTTGGAACGAAACCTGCGCACAAACAAACGGAGCCTTCGATTTTGACGTCTATGTACCACCAGAGTGCCGTGGCTATGTCAAACGTCCACTCGCTGTCGTCGGTGATGTCTTTGTCTTTGGCGTCGTCGTCTATTATATGATCGCCAATAAAAATCCACCCATTTGCGAAGCCCTCGATTTCGAATGTCCTCTGGGACCACGCGCCTTCGAACCTGGCTTCCAACTCGGCTGGGACAACGTCATTCTAAAGGCAATTCTGCCAAGCCCCATGCGCCGATTTGCTACAATCGACGATGCCATGAATGCACTCACTGCTGGCTACCAATCCATGCTCGACAGACGTGACTGTACGGTGCCGTTGCGTTATGATGCCGCTGTTGACACATACATCGGTATCACCAAACGCTTGCGCTGCCCCGTCAATCAGGATGCCGTCCTCATGCGTTCCGCCCTCGACGGACAGCGTCTCATGATCATCGTCGCCGACGGCGTGTCTACATCTAAATACGGTTCCGGTGACCTCGCAAGCGGACTACTCGTCAAATGCGCCGATGAATATTGGAACGAAGCCCTCGTCAATGCCGAAAAAATCGATGCAAAACAAGCCATCCGAGAGATTTTGCACCGATGCAATAACGAAATTTGCAACTACATTCGAAAGCATTACGCAAACGAACATCCGACGGCTTCCGAATCCATGGGCACAACTGCCCTCGTCGGTTTCGTCGAAAATGGCCGCTTTATCCTCGGTTCCATTGGCGATTCACGCGCTTACCTCATCCGAGAAAATGCCGTCGCTTGCATCACACGTGACCATAATCTCTTTACCATGGCCGTCGTCAATGGCATGCCCATCCAACAATGCGCCGTCCATCCACATGCCGGTTCCCTCGTCCAATGCCTGGGCTTCTTTGAAGACCTCGATGACAGCCAGCCGGCTCAAGTCGATTTCGACATCTATTCGATCAATCTCGTACCCGGTGACCACATCCTCATGACGACGGACGGACTCCTCGATTACGCGGCTCAAGATATCCGCGATGCCGAAGCCATCATCGCAAGAACCGTTCTCAATACGCCCGATCCCGCTCTCGCATGCCTCGAACTCATCCTCGTCGCAAACCGCGGTGGCGGCGGCGACAACACTGGCATTGGCATCATCAACGTCTATGATGCATGCATCATGACCCCGTTCAAACCATAAAAAAAACCCCGCCAAAATGACGGGGTCAACTTCCGCGACCAGGATTCGAACCTGGGTAACCGGCACCAAAAGCCGATGTCCTGCCATTAGACGATCACGGAGCAGATTCCGCGACCAGGATTCGAACCTGGGTAACCGGCACCAAAAGCCGATGTCCTGCCATTAGACGATCACGGAATACTGTGTTATCCACAACGGAATAACACGTCTCCTCTACATGATTTCGTGCGCTTTGTCACGCAAAAAATGCCCTTGCTTCATTTTTTTTAAGCACAAGACGCAACTCGAACACGCAATCTCCCTTTCTTTCTTTTTTGCGCCGGCTATGCGCTACGCACATACGCCTGCGCGTCCACCTTCTCGCTAACGCTCAATACGGCGGACTCTCCTTATCCGCTTAAGCTCGATTACCAAATGCTTCCACCTGGTTAATGATCACAGGGAACAGTTTGATTAGTTACCGTAAACGGTAGTTTTGCCTCCAGGTATTCACGGCGTTACAACGCATATAAATACCCTGTACTTTGTATGTAAAGTTCTGTTGTTTGGTCACATATCAAGCAGTATGTTCATCGAATGATAAACCAAATGCAATACTTCAGGCAGTTCTTTATGAAACACATTCATAAAGTTTTCACATAACTAATCAATGGCATACTCTGAAAGATATTTGAACGCTGTGTTTTATTCATCCTATGTTCCTTAACATCTCCACAGCTTTATCCATTCCAAAATAATATTGATTGTTTAATCTCTTATATCTTAACCGACTCGACAATTGTCGCAATGAGATCATTCCTTCCTGATATTGATTTAATAAAATGCAACACCTTCATCTGCCACAGGATTCACAACAATATCATAAGAATGTTGAAAATGCAGATTCTGATTTCGAATTTAAAAACAAATTATAACTATTCAGCCACGCTTGGGGATGCATGCCTCCCGCATGCAAATCCGACAAATCAGGACTTTGCCCGATCATGACGCATTTCCAAAGTCCCCTTGCGCCAATGTAGAAAGGGACTGAATAGTTACTCCGCATCCCAAATATCCTGGATTCTCGATAATAGTGACGATAACTTTCAGACAGCAATGCCCAAAATAGTTGTTTTCTTTGGTTTTCGTTGATAACTAATCATCATGTTTATATTGTTTACGTATGTTTTAAACATGACGAGGTTTGATGTATC
>JAFOHE010000066.1 GCA_017421975.1 Pseudomonadota bacterium | reverse complement strand
TGTGTGCATGATTTTTGCTTCTGACAAAATGTAAGAAATTGCAATAACAAAAATCACAACTGGAATTACTGGTGCAATAGTTTTTGCACCCTGTAAACCCGATATTCTCCATTTATCAAAAGCTCCAGTTTATACTGGAGCTTTTTTTTTCAAAAAAATTTGCTGTTCGGGACGTTTCTTATCATGCTTAGACGTTCCATGAAACGTCTTTACTTGTTCCATGGAACGTCTTCATTTATTTGGTTTAAAAAATACTCGATGTTGCCATGTAGACCATGGCCTGTTCGGGGGTCGCGAGACGATTCGTCAAGATTTGCAGGAGTGTGAAATGAATATAAAGGGTGTGAAGTATTTTGGGCTCTCACTCATGGCAATGTTGAGCGCCAGCTCCGTCGTCATGGCAGATGTACCGGCAGATATCGTCGTTACGCCGCCTCAGGAATGGCTCGTGACAGAACTTGGCGATAGCCAGGTCTTTTCTATTGCTCTCGCCTCTGCGCCTGCTTCAAAAGTCATTTTGAAGGTCGAATCCAACGATCCGACAGAAGGCCGCGTGGATAAGACTGAACTCACTTTCTTGCGTGAAAATTGGCAAGTTCCGCAATCTGTGACGGTCACCGGCGTCGATGACGATCTCGCAGATGGAAATGTCAAATTTAATGTCAATGTATCCCTGAGCTATACTAAGGATAATCGTTACAAAACGCTTCTGCCGAAGACATTTCTTTTTGAAAATCTGGATGATGAGGAAGAAGATAAGCATACCAATGTGACTTCACCGTTTGCCGTTGTGACAGGCGCGACACAGGCTCCCGTCAAAAAAACGACGATTCGTATCATGTCGGCAAATACGACATCCGGTGAAGGACAATCCTATGATCCTGGTGAAGGCATCCGCATTTTTAAAGCCATGAAGCCAGATATCGTTCTTATCCAGGAATTCAATTACGAAAAAAATAGCATCAAGAGTTTTGTTTCAAGCACCTTTGGCAAAGAGTACGTCTTTCATCGTGGAAAAGGGCGTATTCCCAATGGCGTAATCTCGCGTTATCCAATTACGTCTTCTGGTTCATGGAAATCGAACAAAGTGTCTGATCGCGAGTGGGAATGGGCCGTCATTGATATTCCGGGAGAACGTGATCTCCTCGCTGTGAGCGTGCATCTCTATACGCAGGAAAATGAAGCGGAAATGGGGCCGCTTCGTAAAAAAATTGAGGATAAGATCGCGAAAGATAAAAAGAATTATTACATCATTTTGGGCGGTGACTTTAATCAGCCAGATTGGCGACCGATTCAAAAAAACTTCGGCGCTCTTTTGGAAGTTGGTAAGTCTTTCTCCGATTGGCCCGCCGATCAGGAAGGGATGGTCAAGACGAATGCCACGCGCCACAAACAGCTTGATTACCTTTTGTGCAATCCCGACTTATGCTCGCTCGAAACGCCAGTCGTCGTGGGCAATCGCACCTATCCACGCGGCCACGTGCTCGATTCGAGGGTATATCAAAAGTATGGTGAGATGGCTCAGATTGCACCGGTGAAACCGGCTGATTCTGCTGCCGTAGATATGCAACACATGGCTGTCATTCGCGATTTCGTCGTGACGGGGGAATGAGCTCTGCCGCAATGATTAGGTGCATGACTGTTCAAAGGCAGAAGAAACAATCGGCACGCGTCAGGAGAAAAAATGAAATATCATACATTTAAAGATTTATCTTTGTCAGCGCTTGGCTTTGGTATGATGCGTCTTCCAACGAAGGCGGATGCTAGCATTGATGAAGATCTTGTCTACAAAATGGTCAAACATGCCATGGAACATGGGGTGAATTATTTTGATACGGCTTACCCCTATCATGGTGGCATGTCGGAGATTGTTGCAGGCAAGGTTTTGAGCCAGTTTCCGCGGGATCGTTATTATCTCGCAACGAAATATCCTGGTCATCAGTATGCGACTTCTTATCATCCAGCTGAGATTTTTGAAGAACAGCTCAAAAAATGTCGCGTTGATTATTTTGATTTTTATTTATTACATAACGTCATGGAATCATGTATTGACGTGTACAAAGATCCGAAATGGGGTATTTTAGACTATTTTGTCGAACAGAAGCGTCGTGGCCGTATTCGTCACCTTGGGTTTTCTTCACATGCGGATTTTGATACGCTTCGTGAATTTTTGGATTATGCTGGCGATAATATTGAATTTTGTCAGATTCAGTTAAATTATCTCGATTGGACGCTGCAAAATGCACGTGCGCGTTATGAACTCTTGAGTTCGCGCCATATTCCTGTATGGGTAATGGAACCTGTCCGCGGCGGAAGACTGGCGTCGCTCAATCCTGCACAGACAGCGCGACTTCAGGCGATTCGTCCTGACGAAAGCACGGCTTCATGGGCTTTCCGTTGGCTTCAGACCTTGCCGGATGTGACTGTCGTTTTGAGCGGCATGTCTTCTTTGGAACAGCTTTCAGACAACCTGAAAACCTTTTCTGGTGGGGAACCCCTCAACGCGGATGAAAAAGCCCTCCTTTCGTCGATTGCATCTGAACTGCAGACGATGATTCCGTGCACAGGCTGTCGATATTGTTGCGACGGCTGCCCGCAGTCACTTAATATTCCCATGTTGCTTGGCATGCTCAATGACGCGCGATTCGGTGCGAATTTTACTGTCGCCATGCGTCTTGAAGCACTCGCCGTGGATCGGCAACCGACAGCGTGCCTCGGATGTGGCGCATGTACGCATGCCTGCCCTCAGCATATTGATATTCCGTCTCTGATGCGCGAATTTGCCGAAAGAATGCCTTCGCTTCCTTCCTGGAGAAAAATTTGTGAAGAAAGAGCGGCAGCGGCTGCCAAATTAAAACAGTCTTAAACCGTTGCCGCTATCGCTTTGCGATACGCGGCCTCAATATATTTTGGGGGCGTCTATTGCTTTGCAATACGCCGCCCCGTTGCCGCTATCGCTTTGCGATACGCGGCATTTTATTTTATAAATACCCTGATTTGTGATAGATAATGTCTGTGCCGCCGGGTATTTTCCATTCCGTTAGGCCTTTGAAGGAATGGCTTGTGTGAATTGGAAAAGGTATAAGCAACATGACATGGATTGTGCTTGTCTTCGCTGGTTTGCTTGAGACATTTTGGGCGATTTTTTTGAAAAAATCTGAGGGGTTTACGCGTCTACCAGAGAGCGTATTGACCATTGTCGGTATGATTGCGAGCTTTTATGCGCTGGCGTGGAGCATTCGTCGTTTGCCGATCGGTGTCGGATATGCTGTATGGACAGGAATTGGCATTGTGGGAACATGTCTTTGCAGCTGTTGGCTTGAGCATGAACCAATGCATTGGAAACAGGTTGGATGTATCATCTTGATCCTGATAGGTATCGTTGGACTCAAACTCTGTGGGACAGAACACGGCGCGTGATGTTCGAACATGGTGCGTGGTGTTATCTATGTCTCACTTTATGGTATAAAGATAATATGTTCATGTAGTAAAAATATATAATTTATATGAACATGCGAATTATAATGACAAACGCCATTGAAAACATGATGCATAATGGGGCTCAAAATAAAGAATAGGGAAAGTTTTTATTTCATCGATTCATAATGACGTTCGTTTGGTGTGTCGTGATGTGTTCATATAAAAAGTCCGATTGTCTTTGTTCACCTTATTTGGTTAGTACAAACACGTTGTTAGGCGTTTGCCATGCGCTGATGCTACGTGTACATGATACATTCCGTAGATTGAATTTATCTCGTGTCACGCCGTGTGGTTGGTGTCACGCATGGTACATTCCACAAATTAGAATGTAGCAGAGAATTTTCATCATGGTGTATAAGATATTGGTTGGTTTGACCTGATGAGACGATTGCTTACGGGTCTACCTTGAAGACTGGCTTGATACGCATGGAGTGTGTTCGTTATGAAAATGACAAATCGTCGTGAGAGTTCAAATATTGAGGATCGCCGCAGGGGAAGAAAAACGCGAGCGGCAGCAGGAGGTATTGGGGGATTAAGCATCGTTGGGATTTTGCTTTATTTTGTATTGAGTGGCGGAAATGTCTCTCCTGCAGTCGTCGCACAGCTTTCTGGCGCAAACGGCGGTACACAGCCATCTGACAATACGCAGGCAGGGCCGGTTCAGACGACAGATAGTGCATTTTATAAGAATAATGCCGATTTTGAGAACGAAGAAGCGTTGCGAAGCTTTATTGCGCAAGTTTTGGGTAGTACAGAAGATATTTGGACAACGATATTTCAGAAGGCAGGAAAAAAGTATCAGATGCCAAAAATGGTCGTATTTTCACAAGAAACGACGTCTGGTTGCGGCAAGGCACTTTCCAATATGGGGCCTTTTTATTGTCCGGTGGATCAGACCGTCTATCTTGATCTGAATTTTTTAGCCACAATGAAAAAACAGCTTGGCGCTGACGGCGATTTTGCCTTTGCCTACGTCATTGCGCATGAAGTGGGACATCATGTGCAATATTTGACAGGGGAATTGGCAAAATATCAGACGATGGAGCATAAACTCAAAGAAGCTGGAAAAAAAGCCGAAGCCAATCTCGTGTCTGTGCAAATCGAACTTGAGGCAGACTGCTATGCAGGGCTATGGGGGCGTTATGAGCAGGCGATGTTTAAATCGCTTGAGTCAACAGATTTTATGGAAGCTTTCCATGCTGCAAAATCGGTTGGTGATGACACGCTAGGCAATACTCACCGAGATACATTTAGCCATGGGTCGGCCAAAATGCGCCAGGCATGGTTCAAGACTGGATTTGAAGGAAGCGATATGTCCGTTTGCAATACGTACCAATATGCTTCGCTCGATGCTTTGGAGAATAAACAATAGCTTGTGGAGCGGTGGTCTTGATTAAAAAATAAAAATAATTCTTGACATTTGGCTTATTGATGCGTATAAGCCCGCACTCGCCGACGGGGCAAATGCTCCGATGGCGCTGATGAAAACCGAAGAAGAGAAAGAAACACAAAGCAATCGTAAAGATTGCAGCAGAAGTGCGAGCCAATAAGAGATGCTCAGAGAGCATCTCTATGTAAGGACGTTCCACGGAACGTCCATATAAAATACAATCAAGTAAGGGCGTTCCACAGAACGTCCATACACAATATACAGATCAAACTGGAGAGTTTGATCCTGGCTCAGAACGAACGCTGGCGGCAGGCCTAACACATGCAAGTCGAGCGTGAAAGGGACTTCGGTCCTGAGTAAAGCGGCGCACGGGTGAGTAACACGTGAATAATCTGCCCTTCT
>JAFOHE010000065.1 GCA_017421975.1 Pseudomonadota bacterium | reverse complement strand
TGTCGTCTAGAGGCCTAGGACATCGGCCTTTCACGCCGACGACACGAGTTCGAATCTCGTCGAGGACGCTCGTTCTCAGGTTTGTTTGGGACATTAGCTCAGTTGGTAGAGCAGCAGACTTTTAATCTGTTGGTCGACAGTTCGACTCTGTCATGTCTCATGTTGTTGTGCTCTTTGCTTTTAGCATAGAGCTTTTTTTGTTTTTACCAACAACATTCCCCAACAAAACTTTACTGGCTATACCCACACTCTCCATGGGATATTCTGATCACGCCAGTCTTCAGCATTTTTGTTCTGTCGGGGACACACACCTTTTTTCGCCATCCACTGCGTATAAAAGAGACTTCTTTATCTGGCATCCAGTTGTTCACATTTTGCGATATAGCCATCATAAAGCAGTTGTTGCTTTTCTTTTTTTAGCATCCAACTTACGCCAACGATCAACTGTAACGGCGAGGGACCAAGCAGGTTTTGCGACTGACTTTACGATATCGAACGACATCTTTGACTTAAACCCTGTTTTTTTCACGAGATTCGACCCCCCGGTATTATAAGCCGCAACTGTCCATCTAAAATCGTGAAACGTATGTTGCAAATGGGCCAGATATTTTGCAGCTGCATGCGTGGCAAGCCGCCAGTCAAATCGTTCATCGACAGTCTTATCGACGCGCAGCCCATATCTTCTTGCCGTCCATTTGGTGAGTTGCCACAACCCACCAGCACCTTTTTTGGATGAAGCCTCTAAACGACACCCAGATTCCGCCAAAGCCAAAAAATAAAAATCGCGCGAAACCCCTTCTTCTTCCAATATCGCTTCCACTTCGCTTCTGATTTCCGCACACCGTTCAAGGGAATCCTCAAAGTGATTTGCCCATGCCGGAAAAGAAAAACAAAAAAACAGAATAGAAAAAATAAAATGTCTTAGCATAAGTGCGTCCTAATTGTGACGCAAACGAGTCCGTTCTGATCTACCAATCCCCCCTTTGATCTACCAATCCCCCTTTTTTACGGTTCGTTTGAAACAGTGGCGACAGCTCATGGTTCCCCATACAATCTGTCAAACATGGCCTCAGACGATACATTTCTCCGTACCAAATGACGGATAGCGTTCATGTTCGGCGTATTGGCTTCGCCAATAGCCGAACAGCGTCTGCCGTATGGCGAAAGCCATAGGCAGCGCCACAAAGAGTATGCCAAAACTTTTATGCGACGACAAAATTAGGAGATACGATTTTTTCTCCGTCACGCGTAATAATCAGACAAGCAATATGTGGGTGATTTTTAACGTAATTCAAGGCTTCCTGTGGCGACATGACAAAAAGCGCTGTCGAGAGAATATCCGCCTCAAGTGCAGTTGGAGCCGTGACTGTCACACTTGTAAATGCATTGGGGCTATGTCCCGTTCTTGCATCCACAATATGATGATAGAGCCGATCCTCACCATAAAAGATCTCGTAATTCCCGCTCGTCGATACAGCTCCAGCATTGAATGTAAGATATCCGGGATAATGGCCGTGTTTATTGGGATCTTCGATGGCAATACGCCACTTTTCTGCATTTTTGGGATGTCCCGATGTTCGGATCTCGCCACCGGCATTGATGAGGAAATCGACGATACCACGCGAAATGAGCATTGCTGCTGCGCGATCAGCGATAAGTCCTGGCGCACAACCATCGAAGGTCAGTCTCATCCCCTCTTTCAAAACAATCCGATCACCGTCAATCGTAGGTCTGTGCTTTGAAGACGCCATCCAATGGTCAATTTCTTTCTCTGAAGGCTGACGTCCTTCATTCGCAGCAGATTTGAACAGATCGATGAGCGGTGCCACTGTGATATCAAAAGCCCCATCCGTTTCCCGATAATACGCTTCACAAACGCGACAAAGCTGAGCGAGTGCGTTTGGTCCGTGTTCAATGCACCCTTCATCGTTCAATTCGCATACGGGTGATTTATGATCGTATCGAGAAAGAAGATGCTCCATTTCAGACACATCATTAAAAGCGGCCTCAATGGCATCTTCGACTTCGTATTTTGAAGCTCCAATGGCCGTGATATCCACATGTGTGCCAATCGCTGTTTTTGAAGCTTTCACACGATACTGACCATCACCACACCAAGAAGCAAGCTGATCACGTTTTGCAAGCGCGACACCTCCGACGGCGGCGCAACCAGAAACAGCAAACAATTTGAGAAAAGATCGTCTATTGATTGTCATATATTTACCTCATGGAGGAGAAATGTTGGAGATCAGGCACTGACCTGTTTTTGCGCATCATCTTCCTGTTTTTTTTCAACACTATTTTTGTCGGAAGCCTGTTTGGGAGCTGCAACTGCTTTTTTCTTTAAATCAGCAAAGATATCAATGGCTGCATCAGCGGGTACTTTTCTGAAAATTTTACGTGGGCACTTAGCGACACAAGCCTGACCGCACGTATCACTCGCCTGGAGGCACTTATAAGCATCCAATTGGACTTTGTTATCGACGATTGCCACGGCGCCAGCCGGACAAGCTTTGACGCACATTTTGCAACCGATACACCCGACATCACAAACATCTTTAACTTCTTTTCCAAAATCTTTGGATGAACAAGGCACATAGACTGGCACATTTGCCGCCATGACTTCAATGACCTGTTTTGGACATGCTCGCATACAAGCCCCACAACCGACGCATTTTGCGGCATGAATGTTTGGCATGCCATTGACCATTTCGATCGCCTTAAATTTGCATGCCCGCATGCAATCCCCCATACCGATGCATGCAAACTGACATTTGGAGGGACCTCCGTAAGCGAGGTTGGCGGCTGCACACGAATCAAAACCAATATAAAAATGTTTATGTGAGACGTGTCCATCCTGTCTGTCGCATCTGACGCGTGCGACCATATTCTCGGCTTTTTTCAATTCTTTTCCGGTAATACGGGCGACTTTGGCGCCGACAGCTTCCTTACCAGGGAAACAGAGGTTAGGCGGAACGTCTGGATTTTCTACAACGGCGTGCGCATATCCCTCACAACCGGCGTAACCACAACCAC
>JAFOHE010000064.1 GCA_017421975.1 Pseudomonadota bacterium | reverse complement strand
GATACATCAAACCTCGTCATGTTTAAAACATACGTAAACAATATAAACATGATGATTAGTTATCAACGAAAACCAAAGAAAACAACTATTTTGGGCATTGCTGTCTGAAAGTTATCGTCACTATTATCGAGAATCCAGGATGGAACGGCCATACACAATATATATAGCGTATGTAACTATGGCCGTTCCGTGGAATAGCATACACAATATATATTATATATAGTGTATGCTATTTCAGTCGTATAATATGATTGTTTTCAAGTTTACAGATGATCGCGGCTGTTTCGGTTTGAGACCATGCAGAGAGACTCAGAATATCGGCGAGGGAGACGGTGCCGTCGATGAGCGAGAGGATAAAGCCTGCTTTGGAGTCAATATCGGTGCGTCTGGAGAGTTCGGCGAGTGAAATGCACAAACTGGGCATTCGGCTCAAGGGATGGAGAGCCATGAGCGCATCTGTTTCGAACGTTTCTTTGTGCATAGAGATTTTGGCATCCACTTTACGATGGGTCGTATCGGAAGCGGGTGTGAGATACGTCTGTGTGACGGGGTGCACGCCGACAGCAGTACTACGATTTTTAACGCTGACGGCAGCGATGTAGTTGCGTGTCTGACTTTGTGTTTTATTGTCGTAGGAAGCATGGGAACCGCTTCGACGCGTGCCGAGGGATTGTGGATCGGCATGTTCGAAGAGGTTTTCTGCCAAAGCACGATTATCGGAAGAGATGACTCTGTTATCGGAAGAGACGATGCGCTTGTTTGGTGTACCGATGGGATTATCTTTCGCGATACGGTCATTGGATGGTGAGCTTTTGAGCTGATCTGTGCCAACGCGTCTGTAAGAAGGATCTGACAGTGTTGTGGGATCAAGCGTCTGAGCGCGTTTTCCCATATCACGCGCAGCGGTGGATTTTCCGATGGGTGAGAAATCGTTATTGCCGTCGTTTAACAGATTGAGGCTGTCAAAGTAGAGGGATGGTTCTCCTTTGGTGGATGAAGCCACGGCAGTTTTGTTCGTTGAATCGATATAATCATGTGTGGCGCGACGATAGGAAGGCGGTTTATTGATATCCTGATATTTGTCGGTCAAAGAAGTGCCTGACTGAGCGCGCATGGCATTTGCGACAAACAGGTCGTGGTTGAAACCGGAATCCTCGTCATCCGGCAGTGGATCCATAAAAGTTGCGAGGGACTGCAGGATGTCTTCATGAGCCTCGGAAGGTGCAATTGGGTGTGCGGAGCCATTTGCATTTTTTGCCTGACTTCTCGAGCGCGTCATATTGGGATCGAGCCTAAGGATATCCTGATTGTTGGTGAGACAGGGTGCGGATGTCTCGTTGAGGTGTGGATTATGCGTATCAGAGAGTGCAGGATTGGAAGTTGCGTTGAGATCCGAATGGAAGTTGAGATGAAGGGGATCGTTTGTATTTCCGAAGACGCTTTTTTTTGCGGATTTTGCAGCATTTTCAGATTTTGACGAGATGAAGGAACGCGGCGTGCTTGTGACTTCATTTTGAGAGATATCTGCTGTGCTTCGCGGCACGTGAGGCTGCGAAGACATAGAGAATCCCGATGGTTTGAGCTGTGGCGTGTTTGATTTGAGGGATTGCGAAGCGGCGGACGAAAAAGCGTGACGTGGTTCGGAGCGGTCTGCAGCAGAGCGGCTATAGGAAGCATGTGTTGAGTTGATGAGGTTGAGGATATCGCTTCCGCTGACAACCGTCGTCGGTGTCGAAGAAGGTCGGATGTTGGACGGTGAAGATTTTGAAGATCGGAGATTGGGCGCCGGAGAGGCGGAAAACGCCTGGAAAAGGGAGATCGGCGGTGCGGTTTCTTCCATGGGGAGATTAGCACCTTTTGAGAGAGGATTTCGTGCGGACGGCGAGCCGAAGGAAAGGTTGTCTTGTCGTTTGAGTCTCCGGAAATCGTCAATATCTACATCGTTATCACGCTCGAATTCGCTGAAACTCTCATCGAGTTCGATGTTGAGATCGAAGATGTCATTTTTGCTTTCAATGCCGAGGTTGAGGGGATCGCGTGTAGAAGAAGGCGTTCTTGCTGATGTGGGAACGGGAGCGATGGGGTCATCGGCGAACTGTTGGAAGGGATCGAAGGAATCGTCTTCGAGCTGAGGTTTTGGCGTTGAAATCGTTTGTGGCCTTGACTGCACAGGCGCATAGTTGACGGGTTTGAGTCTGTTCCCGTTTGGTTTGGGTTTTGATTCTTTGATGGGTTCGATGGGTGTCTGAGCGGCTGCTGGTGCAGGCGGAGCGGGATCAGCGGGTGGGCGCAGGTAGGGCGTCTCGTTAAAAGAGGCGTTGAGAGCGGCGGCAAAGATGTCGTCGAAGAGAGGACTTTGACTTGTTTCTGAGACGTCTTCTCGGGCGTCGAAGTGCGCCTCTTCGGAAGTCATTCGGACGGGTTTGCTTGCGAGTCTGTCTAGCAGGAGGTCATAGAAGGCATACATGCTTTCCGGAGCCTGATGAAAGAGTTCGACAGCCGTATCGATGAGGAGCGCGTGTTCAGGGTATCTGTTGCGCGATTTTTCGGATTGAGCAAACGCCGTACTTGAATCCGTGGTGTAGTAAAGTTCAACGATTTTTTTGACACATTCTGGCAAATCTTTAATGGTTTTTATCGTCATTGTCGGCACGCCTTTACAAAAATTGCTTTCTTAGAATACCAAAAATTGCGTTTGCGGTGCAAATAATGATTGCGTGATAAGCGATATCAAAAGGTAAAGCGCGGGTAAAAAATGAGTGCTTTCATTTGAGAGTTTTGATATAATAGATAGTGTACCTGTGTAAGCGAGGTCATGCGACCGCGTATGAAGCAGGAAGGCAACGATCCGCGGCGCAGCAGCGTCGGACTGGTTTTTTTAGGAGATATTATGGCAGAAAGAACCCCTTGGGAATATTTCATTTTGAGACGACATATTGGTGACGGCACGGTCGATTTTTTTGTAGGTGATACGAACAACAAGGCAGTGCCTGTTTCGAATGCAGATGAATCCCAGGTTTTAGGGACGTTTGGTCAGCACGGTTATGAGCTTTGCAGCGTTCAGCAGCTTCGCACAGGCGATATCAAGTACTATTTCAAACGTCCGGCCAATCGTTAAGAGAGAGGAAGAAAATGGCACGAGTGACAGTCGAGGATTGCCTCGAAAAAATTCCTAACCGATTTGCGATGGCATTATTGGCGAGCAAACGCGCCCGAGATTTGCTTCGTGGTGAGCGTCCGACGTTTGAAACGGACAACAAGCCGTGTGTCACGGCGCTTCGAGAGATAGCCGAAGGTACGGTACACTGGGACACGCCAGTAGAAGATATTCTCGCCGGTAAAATTCCAGAGAAAAGAAAGAAAAGAAGAAAATAAATTTCTTTCGGAGAATGAAGGCGCTTTTCCTGGAAAGGGAAAGCGCCTTTGGGTTTTTGCAGAACCTGTATTGATGATTTCGCAAGGGATCAGAACATTTTGGTTTTCAGGAGGATGGATGCGTCGTAGAACGGAAGTAAGGCAGCTTTCCCGCAAGGCGTTTTGTCTCATGACGTCAGCGTGTATGGCGATTTGTACACTCATGTCTTCGGCCTATCTGAGTACGCCTGCGCATGCGCAGGAGCAGAGCGAGGAAACGCGTGTCATGTGGCAGCTTCGGTACGATCCAGGTCTTTCTGCGTCCCAGCGAGCCGAGGTTCAGAACACGCTTCTCAGTACGCTTTCCCGCGTCAAGGAACGGCATTTTGCCAGCCCGTCCATCGTGACCAACAAAATCAAAAACGAAGGTCTTCAGATGCCTTCATGTTTTGAGAACGGTGGTCCTTGTCCATCCGGCCCAGCATTTTTGCTTGACGTGCATCAGGTTGATGTCTACGTCGATGCCCTTTTTTCGAAATCAGGTGATATCTGGCGCATGGAACTCAAGCTTTTCCGGCGTCTTTCCTCGTCAACGAACGTGATAACCCAGAGCGGCAAGACGCTTTCTTCACTGATCAACAACGTCGTTGGTTCGCTCTTTGTGCTTGAATCGAGCATTGATATCACGAGCAAGATTCCCGATGTTGAGGTTTATCTTAACCAAAAGCTGATCGGGACGACGCCGCTTGCGATGAAGATAACGGAAGGCGATCAGAAGTTGACGTTCAAAAAGGAAGGTTATTTTCCGTCCACGTGGGAATTTACAGCCAAAAAGGGCGCGATTCATTCTCACGATGTTGAACTGAAGCCTGAAACAACGCAGTTTACCGTTCTTGCAAGTGATCCTGATGCCAAAATCTTTATTGACAGCGTCGAAGTTGGCAAAACGGGCGACATGCGAGAAGTTCTTCCAGGCGAGCACAACATCAAGGTCACGAGTGATTTTTATCACGATTACGAGCAGTCGATCACTGTCTATCCAGGTCATCCGCAAACGATGCAGGTATCGATGTTGCCGTATTCGCGCGATCCTTATGAAGTGCGTCATGATGGTATTGGCCGGTACCGTTTTTCGGCGACGGCGGGTTATCACTTTGCCTTTACGAAGTTTTCGATGGAAGCCGAGTCGGTTCGTATCCACAAGACGAACGGTAATCATGAAGATAGTATCTTCGTATCGCCGGGAAGCCGCCAGGGCAATCAGACGACGCGTTGGGCGAACACTTCGCTACACGGCATGACGTTTGCGCTGAACTATGAAAACGAGTATTGGGGCGTCACAATTGCGCGTCTCGACCTCATGGGTTCACCGATAAGCACGGAGTTTGGTCTTTACACGCAAGGCCTGGATGGCAGGCCCGAAAAATCCTACAAAGCGCGTGCTGACGGTGCGACGTTCATTGGTTTCTATCCTGCGCAGATCAAAGGTCATTACACGTTTTGGGTGATGCAGGCTGAAGCCGTGGCCGGCATTGGGTTATCGTGGCTCCAGCTTCGTGGCGATCTGATTTCGGATGTAGAGGATCGGGTTACAGACTACAATGATTCGCACGTCGTCTTTTCGCGCACGCAGTTTTCTGCGAATTTTGATTTTGCGCTCAAGTATTTCTTTAGCGAAGAATCATTTGCGATGGTGAGCTATGGTTTCCAGATTGATGCTGAGAAACACAATTCGGCGACATTCCGCCACGGCATGACGTTTGCGGTGGGTCTTCAGATACCCCTTCTTATGCGCGACAAAGCCTTGCAGCGGAGTCTTGACGAAGGCATTATGCTCGATGACGAAGCTGTTCTTGTTGAGGAGCCTGCACTTGCGCCGAAGACGCGTGTCGTTGATGATGCAGTCCCCGATGCGCCTGCCCCTGAAGTCGTGGAAACGATGTCGGTTTCCGGTGATTCGGATGCGCCAGCACCTGTTGTCGATGATTCGGATGCGCCGGCGCCCGTTGTCGATGATGACGATGTTGTGCCCGTTTCAGCGCTAAATCCTGTCCAGGAGGTGTTCCATGTCTGATCGCTCATCGACCTTTTTTGGAGTGGCATCTCGTTTTATGATTGTGGGGGGAAGTCTCCCCCTACGCGGCTATATTCCTGTTGTGCAGACGTGTCACGGCACGTCTGCACAACAAGATGAATATACGCCGCTACCCCCTCTGCGGGGGGGCTCCCCCCGCAACGCCTCGGTGACTGGCATGATTCGAAAATTTTTTCAGACAGGCGTTTATACATTATTTTGTTTTGCAGCACTTGCGCTTTTTACAGCAGGTAGCGTGTGGGCACAGACTTCGCAGGAGTATCTCGAAAAGGGGAACAGCCTTTACAATTCCAAGAAGTATGATGAAGCAGTGGCATCCTATGTCAAGGCGATCCAGCTCGAACCCAGAACGCAGCTCAAGGCATATCTGAATTGTGCGCGAGCTTATTCCATGCTGAAGGATTATTTGAATTCGCAGCGTTACTATAATTATTATTTTGAAGTTTCCGGAGATCAGTCGGACAGGAAGGTCAATGCGGAATACAAGGCCGTCACGCGCAAGCTTTCCAAAGAAGCGACGTACGTACGTCCCGAGGATCAGGCGCGCGTTCTCGTTCAGCTTCAGTCTACGATGATGTCTGGTCCCTTTATCAATCGGCAGGGCGGTGGTGCGTTTGCATATTACGATATTTTGATGCGCACGGGATTTTCGGAACCGATGGTTGCGACGCTTCAGAAGAACCTCGTCGATGGTCTGATGCGTGAAATTGTGGTTGACATGACGCCTGTAGAAGGTCAGCCGCTTCCGAACCTTGATCGCATTGGTTGGGAATATGAGCGTATGAAACTGCAACGTGCCACGCAGTTTGCGAATGTTGCAGTTGACAAGGCGCGCGTTGAGCGCATCAATCACACGGCGTTGGGCTGGGAAGCTTATTTGCGAAGCGAGTACAACAAGGCGGCTGAGCATTTTAATCAGGCATGTGATGAAGCGTATCCGTTGCCAGCAGCGTATTGGGGTCGGATGATGACGGCATTTCATACCGATGCTGATGCCGATATTCTTCGCTATATTGATCAGACGGAATCGATCTATAAGAAAGCGGAATTAGGGGATTACACGCCTTATTTTGCGCTTTTGCGTGCCCAGGTTTACCGAAGCCAGGGCAATAATGAAGCGATGCTTCAACAGCTTGACGTGATGGGAGCCGCGCTCTGATGCATGTCCGTGAGGTGTTTGATCTTCCCGGCCTTTCTGCGCCGGAAACTGTGATGCGCATCTACGCGTCAGTGCCACGCGTGCTTACGCTTGCGGGTTTGCGGTTTGACATTACACTTCGCATTGTGATCTGGCTCATGGGTTTGGCCTGTGTGTCTTATGGTCTTTATCATTTGTTTGATGTTGTGTTGATGGAAAATTCCATATTGGCCTGGAGTGTGGTTGTGGCTGTGCTTCCGTTGGCACTTCTTTGGTTTCCGTGGTTTTTGTGTGAGGGCCTGGTTCGTCGTTATCGTTCTTTTGAAAAATGCCGCAAAATATACGAAAATGGCGTCCTTGCCCAAGGCAATATCGTTATGATGAGCCTCGTCTGTGGTAACGATTACGCCTGTTATTATGCGCAGCCCAAAAAGTGGGCGTTTCTTCTTTCCAAACGGATTCGTGTCGATTACACCTTTGGTGTTGGAAACGAGCTTAAAACGGGTTCCGTCTTTATTCGTCAGCGCAATGCCCGTTATATCGAGGCGAACGACGAAATATGTGTGCTTTATGATCCTGAAAATCCCGCAAAAAACATGTTATTCCCGATTCCCGGTGAAGAAATGTGCGGTTGTTGTCTCAAATAAGGAGAAAATGGATGCCTGCAGAAACCCTTAAAACAGATTTTTCGGAAGTATCGATTCCCGGAAGCGGTAAGCTTTATGCGCGTTTTGAAACGACGCTTGGTGACATCGTTTGTGTTCTTCACGAGAGTCTTGCGCCCAATACGGTGAAGAATTTTGCCGGTCTTGCGACGGGTCAGATCGAATTTGTCAATCCCGAAACGGGTGCCAAAGAAAAGCGCCCGTTCTATGATGGGATTATATTCCATCGCGTCATTCCTGATTTTATGATTCAGTGCGGTGATCCGCTCGGTGTTGGCGTGGGTGGCCCTGGCTATCGTTTCCGGGATGAGTTCACGCCGAAGCTTCGTCATTCCAAACCTGGTATGCTTTCCATGGCGAACGCGGGTCCTGCGACGAATGGCTCCCAGTTCTTTATTACGGAAGTCCCGACACCCTGGCTCGACAACCGTCACACGATTTTTGGTGAAGTCATTGACGGTATGGATGTCGTTAAACAGATCGCCCATGTGAGACGTGATCATCGCGACAAACCGCTCGAACCTGTCGTTCTTCAGCATGTTATGATTTATCGTGCGTAATGACGTTGTGACTGTTATCCCCGTGTGATGCAGGGGGCGTTGCGGGGGTGTCCCCCGCACGGGGGTAGCGGCGTATATTTATAATCTTGTAGAGACGTGTTAAGACACGTTTCTACAAGATTATAAATATAGCAGCGTAGGGGGTGTTCCCCTACATATAAAAATAAAATGAATTCAATGATATTATCTTATCGCTAGAGTAATATTTATGGCAAAAGAAAAAGCGGGCATGCGGATAGAAATTATACCTGATGTATATACATTGGGATTATTCAAACGGACGTTGTCGTCGCGCAAGCGATTGCGTGTAACGACACTTATCGCTGTGCTTTGTACGTGGTTATTATTCTGGCTTCTCAGTCAATTTTTGCTCTATATGAGTGTGTGGCCGACGGTTAATGTCATATTAATTATATCCCTTTTGGGTATTGTATTATTTACAGCATATCTCGTGGCATTGACGATTGGTGATATTATATTTTTGGGTCCATGGCGTGAAAAAATGCAGCAGGGAAATCGTTTTGTACCTGCTACAGTCGAAGAAGAGTCATTATTATTAAAGAATAAGCCATTTTATTTTATATTATTATGGTTTGCGGCGATTATAGGGATGTTTTTTGTCAGTGATCTCGTGAGTGGTCGCGTTGTGAGTTGGTACAGCAGCGTTGGCAGTTTGTTGACGTCGATGCGGAGTACTTCGGTTGAAGATCGTCGTTCGGCTTTGAACATTTTGACGAATCCGCTCAAGGAAAAGGCTTGGAACGATGCAGCGCTTCGTGAACAGCTTGTGAAAGTGCTTGGTGATGAGGATCCGGAAGTTTCCGCTTTGGCATCATACGTTTCTGGGCGTGCACAGGTCGTGGAGGCGGCGCAACCGTTGATGGAAATAGCAAAAAACGGTGCACTGAATGAACATGTCCGTGCAGAAGCCGTGACGGCACTAGGGCGGATCGATTGGAAGCCGGCACGTGGTGAATTATTGAAAATTATGGATGAGACATTTTTGAATGATTCACAAAATAAAGAAATGATACCTGCGATCATTTATGCTTTTTATGAAATGAATGATTCGTTGGCTATTCAGCCAGTCATCAATATATTGGAAGAATGTTTAGAAAAGAAATGTAGTGATGAAATTTATCAATATGGATTTTTTTATTTAAAATTGAGAAATGCGACGCAGGGGGCGGCAACAGCATTAAAGTATATCGATCGTCAGAATATACCGCTTAAAACGCGATGTTTGGCGGCAGATAGTTTGCGTTTTATCGCAGAATCTGGTTATGTTTCAGATATGAAAATACGTTTTGACAGGACGCCACGCGAAGATGCTTGTGAAGACGTTTACCGCAAATACCATCAGGAAGCAGCTGTAATGTTATTTGAGCACGATCCGATGCGAGCGTTATTTGTAAGAGCGATTGGCAATCTTATGTTAAAATCGAAGGATGTACGCAAGAGGCAAGCGGATTATGACTGGATATGGGTCATTGGTTCAGATGAGAAGGAGAACCCCTATACGCGCAAAGTTGCGGAAATCTATACGCGTGCAATGAATGAAAAGAAGTAATTATGGATACGATATACGGACACGAAAGTATAAAACAAAAACTGGAATATGCGGCGAAGCATGGCAGGCTTCATCATGCTTATTTATTTGTCGGTCCGAAGGGTGTTGGTAAGGCATCTTTGGCGCGTGCTTTTATCAAAACGCTGTATTGTGAGCGACGTGCTTCAGATGGTGCATTTCGTGCGTGCGGTCAGTGTGAAATGTGCTTACGATTTGATAAAGCTGTGTCATATTTTCAAAAAAATGTGAAGACGAATTATTTTAGCAGTCCGAGCCAAAAGGAGCCAGACAAGCCGATTGCAGCGGTTGGTTTGCCCGATTATATTGAGCTTGAAGATAACAAGGCGATGCTTTCTGTAGATGTGATTCGTCTGCTTCAGGAAAGGCTTGCCCAAGCGTTATATGGTGCGCCGCATCGGTATGTATTGATTCCCGAGGCCGCTAAGATGAATGCATCGGCAGCGAACTGCCTGCTGAAAACGCTTGAGGAACCGACGACGGAAACGACGTTTATTTTGACGACATCGCAACCGGAGCGACTTTTGCCGACGATTATCAGCCGGTGTCAGATGGTACGCTTTGCGGCGTTTGAACATGACGAAGTTGAGTCGTGGCTTAGGACGCGCTACACGGCAGCCGAAGAGTATGTGATTGCGCAGGTTGCGACGATGGCTTCAGGCAGCCTCGGTCTTGCCGTCGAACTCATGCAGGGGGATGATCGTGATGCCATTTTGTCGGCGTTTCAGATGATTATTAACGAGCGAGATTCGATTGAAGCCATGACGGTGGCGGCGTCACTCAAGGGAAAGAAGCAGATTTTTATCCCCGTCGTACGGTTGCTGTTGTTGTTTTTACGCGACATTTTGTATGTCCAGACCGTAGATGAGACGCATATTGTTTTGCGTCATCATCAGGAAACTGTATTGCGGTGCGCGAGAACGTGTGCAGTCGAAGATGTGATGCGTGCGATTGAGGCTATTCAGTCTTATTACGAGGCATTTTTGGGCAATGGTAACGAGCAGATTCTGTGGGAACGCGTGGCATTGAGTTTTCAGAGAGTCCTTTTCAGAAAATAACGTGGAAGAGATAGGAAGATGGCAGCAGCCTGCAAATAAACAGGAAAGTGGCGTTGAGACTTTTTTTCGTTTAATAGGGCGCATGGTGCTGCCGCGTGTCGGCAGAAAGCCGATGTTTATAAACAAATTATTACTAACAAGTGATTATGAGCGAAGAAATAAAGAATATTGCAGAAGCCGGTTCGGCTCTTGCCGTTGAAACTGCGGAAGCAGTCGCCATTGAAAATGTGGATGAAATCCATGCGGATGCGCGTGAAACTGATGAAGCGGCGCAGCCTTCTGAGGGCGAAAAAGCGACGCATGTTTCCCTTATGAAACAGGGTGACAAAACGTTTTATATCGTTGGAACGGCACATGTGAGCGATGCAAGCCGTCAGGAAGTTGCGGCGCTCATAGAGAAAGTCAAACCTGATACCGTATGCGTGGAACTGTGTCAGGAAAGATACGATGGTTTTAAGGATGAGAACCGTTGGGCAAAACTCGATATTTTTCAGGTGATTAAAAAGGGTAAATTTCTGTATCTTCTTGCCAATCTTGCGGTTGGTGCTTATCAGCGTCGAATGGGTGCCAAACTTGGCGTGAAACCAGGTGCTGAGTTGATGGGCGCCGTTGAACTGGCTGAAGAAATGAATATTCCGGTTGCCCTGATTGACCGTAACATCAATACGACGCTCAAGCGTGTCTGGGCGAATTTGTCGTTTATGACAAAGTGTCAGCTTTTGGGAGCGATGCTCGAAGCGGTCATGGGCGATGATAAAGAAACGAAGGAAGAGACGAGCGAGCAGATTGAGCAGCTTAAGAACGACATTAATCTTTCGGAAATGATGGATATGTTTGCGAAGGAAGTGCCGGATGTGTATGTGCCATTGATTGATGAACGCGATCGATATTTGTGTGCGAAGATGCGCGAAGCGGAGGGTAAGACGATTGTAGCGGTCGTCGGTGCCGGCCACGTCAAAGGCATCAAAAAGTATTTTGAAGAAACGCTGGATACGCAATCGATTGATGTTGTGCCCCCGCCGTCGGTCGTTTGGAAGATCGTCAAATGGGGCATACCGGCCATTATCTTGGGTGGTTTGATTTATGGTGGTATATCGCATGGCTCTGGAGCGCTTATTGAACTTCTCAAAGCGTGGATTTTGCCGAATGCAGTTTTTTGTTTGATTGGTGCTATTCTTGCTTTAGCCAAACCATGGACAATTTTGGCATCGATGTTTGTATCACCATTGACATCGACGACGCCAGTCATAGGTGCCGGAATTGTGCTTGGTCTTCTTGAAGCGTGGTTGAGAAAGCCGACGGTTTCAGATTGTGAGGATCTTGCAAATGTCCACACGTTGAAAGATTTTTATCGAAACCCTGTCACGCATATTCTCATTGTGTGCGTGCTGACGACGATTGGTTCTGCTTTGGGCGCATGGATCGGCATTGCAGCGATTGCGACGATTCTTACGCATTTGGGCATAGGATAGGAGGACAAAGAATGTTGCGTAAGTGTTTGAAATGGTTGTTAGGCGGATCCCTTTTGGCGGCGTGTTTGAGTGGCTGTACCGTCGATTCGTGGCGCATTGAGCGTTTTGCCGATGATGTGGATGCATACGGCTGTTATTATGACTATGTGGGTTGGGATGCCTACGATTATGAAGCGTTCTATGGCGATCCGGATGCGTTGTGGATGGATTGCGGTGGTTGCGATGGCTTTTTCTTCTACGATTACCACCATTCAACTGTCTGGGCGGAAGACGTTTATCGTAAATATGTGCGCTACTTTGATGCGTGGCGTGTCGATCATTCCTATGTCGAAGAGAGCTATGGAAATACCGAGTATTTTGAGATGGTCGTTGAAGGCACGTTTTACTCGATTCGCCGCGTAGGCGACACGATTCTCTTTTATAGTGGCCATCCTGGATGTGCCAGCGTCGTCGATGATGTGACGCGTTGGACGGGGTATGATCGCTAAGTCGAAGACGTTTCATGAAAAAATCGCTTGCCAGGCGTCAAGCTGTGTTTAGTGTGAAGGGCTCGTTGAAATGAGCCCTTCGTTATTTATGAAGCAAACGATGAAGCGGCTTGATCTTAAGGAGAATGATACATGGAACGTTTTGAATTTAAGTCAGAAACCAAAGAACTTCTTCAGATGATGGCGCATTCACTTTATTCGAGTAAAGATGTGTGTTTGCGCGAGCTGATATCGAATGCATCGGATGCCCTTGACCGCCGACGTTTTGAAGCGGTGAAAGATCCGTCGAAGCTGGATGCATCAGAGACGCTTGAAATCAAGATTTCAGCCGACAAAGAGAACCGCACGCTCGTCGTTGAAGACAATGGCGATGGCATGACGCGTGAGGAGCTGATTAGCAACTTGGGTACGATCGCCCACTCTGGCACGAAGGCGTTTGTTGAGAACCTCAAAAAAGCGAACCCGAACGAGCAGTCTTCCCTGATTGGTCAGTTTGGCGTTGGTTTTTATTCTGTTTTTATTTTGGCCGACAACGTGACAGTAGAGACGAAGCGCGTTGGTCAGGACAAGGCTTATATATTTAAGTCGACTGGCGATGGTTCATATACGATTGAAGAAACAGAAAAAGCGGGTTTTGGTACGCGGATTACGATGAATTTGCGTCCGTCGGATGCCGAAGACAACCTCGAAGATTTTACAAACGAATGGACGATCAAGCAGACCGTTAAAAAATACAGTGATTTTGTACAATATCCTGTCATGGTTTTGTGCGAACACAAACATCATCGCGAGGGTGTGGAAGAAGCGGAAGGCCATGATGTATCGACGTGCAATGATCCGACGCATCAAGTGACTGAAAAGAAGTGGGAACAGGCCAATTCGATGAAGGCGATCTGGCTCAAATCCGATAAAGAAGTCACGGATGAGGAGTACAATGATTTTTATAAGACATTGACATACGATTATCAGGATCCATTGCTTCGCATCAATATCAACGCAGAAGGCAATATGGAATTTAAGGGTTTGGTCTTTATTCCATCGAAAGCCCCGTTTGATATGAACTATCGAGATACGAAATATGGTCTTCGCCTTTATGCGCAGCACGTTTTAATTATGGATAAATGTCAGGAACTCGTTCCGGATTATCTGCGTTTCCTCAAAGGTGTCGTTGATTCAAGCGATCTGAATTTGAATCTTTCCCGAGAGATTCTTCAGAAAGATAAAATGATCGGCAGAATAAGAAAACACGTTGTTAAAAAGATTCTCGATGCGCTTGAGAACCTTAAAACAAATGATCCCGATAAATATATGACTTTCTGGGAGAATTACTCACGCGTGATTAAAGAAGGCGCGGCAAGTGATTATGATAATAAGGATCGTCTTCTGAAGCTTATGAAATTCATCTCGACGTATACTGTTTCTGAAGATGAAAAACAAGCGTCGGACGCCAAGGACACAGAGAATGGAGAGACAAAGAAAGCGTCGAAATCGCAGACGACTTTTGAAGAATATATTGCGCGTATGCCTGAAGATCAAAAAGATATTTATGCGATCACAGGTGAATCGCTCGAAGTTGTCCGCAATTCGCCGCACCTCGAAGCCTTCCTCCAGAAAGGTTATGAAGTTCTTTATTTAATTGATCCTTATGATGAAATTCTCTTTGCCAATGTTCCCGAAGTACAGGGCAAAAAGATTGTCTTTATTGGTCGTGGTGAAGTTGAACTTGGCTCGGAAGAAGAGAAAAAAGAGCAGCGTGAGAAATTGGAATCGCAGAAAAAAGATTACAATGCACTCATGGATGCCCTTAAAGATAAATTGAGCAACGAGATAGAGAGCGTTCGTCTGTCGTCGCGTCTGACGACGAGTCCAGCGTGCCTCGTCAGCCAGGAAGGCGATATGTCACCGCAGCTCCAGCGTCTTATCTCGAAGATGGGACACAACAATATGCCGCAAACGAAACGCATTCTCGAAATCAATCCGAATCATCCGTTGCTTCAGAAACTTCTTACGAAATTCGGTGCGAATGACAAGGATCCCATGATTGGCAAGTATGCGCAGCTTCTCTATGGTCAGTCACTTTTGGCTGAAGGGTCGCCGCTTCCGGATCCTGTTGAATATACAAAACTTGTTACTGAGCTGATGGTGGGTTCTCTCTAAAAAACTGCTTTAAGTTTTAATAACCCCCTTCTTCTGCGGAAGAAGGGGGTTTTTATTGCCTTCGCTATGGCAAAGCCATACGCTTCGGCCGTGCGGCTATTTCATACGCCGCACGCGTTGCGCTATTGGCTTTTAGCCAATACGCGCAACAAAAACGATTTGATGTGAAATTTGATTATTTTATGGGTGCCAGAATTTCATTCAATTTAGCATAATTTGTTTTAACGCCATCATCAAGGTCAATGGGCATCATTTGATCGGCATAATGGTGGAGTTTTTCTTCAAAATTTATGAGTTCTGCATTTTGATCTTGCAATTGTTTGAGTTGTTTTTGGCGTTTGATGGCTTCATTTCCAGTCAAACTTTGAAGATGTGAAGCTATGGTCGTCATAGCCGTATGGTAGCGCGATTGTAATTCATGTACGTAATCTGTTCGGATGCGTGCGATGGTATCGGGACGATAGCGATGCATATAAATCAGGCATTGAAAGGCGTTTTTTTTACCAGATGTAAATAGCCAGTAAATGGGCCTTTTTTGATAAATTTTAACATGGTCGGAATAAAATTCGTTGAGAAAATAGGTGCGTAATGTATCCCAAGGTGAACCTTTTCCACCCAGGGCATTGGCAATAAAATACAAGTTTTCTTCGAGCGTGTCTTGACCATAAGCGATGCGGATAAACTCGGTAAACAGATGTACAATGTCATTCGCAAAATAATCGTCATCCGTGATTGGAATGATATTGTCAGCGATGGCTCCAAAGTGTTGATTTGGATCAAACGTGTTCTGGCACGCTATCGTTTTGAGGTAATATCGCTCATGGTGAATGTCAGTTTTTTGATTTTGTGGTAATGTAAAACAATCTTCAAAAGGATTACCTGCACAACAGATGCCATCCGCATCCAACGAATAACGTCCAAACATACAACCGACAGCATAAGAAATCAGGCTTTTGATTTCTCGATTGAGATCAGCTTTGTTTACACTCACATCTTTATCATCGACTATTGGAGATATTTCATTTTGCAAGCCGTAGATTTGAATGAAGATACGGTTGAGTTCTTCTTCATTTGCTTTAAGTTGATAAAAGCGTTGGTTGCAGGTGTCTTGCCAGGCTTTAAATTTATCAGAAATCCGTTTTCCCATAGGTATGCTCATTTGAATGTTGTTTGATATAATTGATAAGTGTGTAATGAATTAAAATTGAGTTGAAAGTGATCTGTTCGTTGTGAGTTAAATGAGAGGATGTTTTTTGAAATGCCAACTCGTCTCAAAACTATTCCAATCGTCCATTGAAATATGAATATTTTCCTGAACAAGGTTTTTGATGTGATCCTCGTGAGTTTTGTCTTCAAGGATAGGCAAAATGGCAATATGACCCGTTTCATAATTGAGCGTTGGCGAAATGATTTCTAATATTTTTTTACAGACAATGCTGTTGAGGAACCCTGCATGTATGTAGAGATCCAGATCATTTTTGAAGAAGATGCTG
>JAFOHE010000063.1 GCA_017421975.1 Pseudomonadota bacterium | reverse complement strand
GGGCATTGCTGTCTGAAAGTTATCGTCACTATTATCGAGAATCCAGGAGTCATAGCAGTTATCGCTTTTCTTTGGCACAAAACGCGGGATGGATATCCCACCGCTTGTGATGAACTGATTATGCACTAAAAATATTACCTTTATCATCATTCATAAGCTGTTCAGCTAAAGGCATCCAGTCTTTGATCTTTGTGGGAAGCCAGCCCAGTTTTATATAATCAAACAGATTGCTATGAATGACAAATAAATTGTCGTTTGGGTTCAGTTTAATGCCGAGTATAGGTTTATCTTCATAATTAAAAGCATACGCTGGACCATCATGTTTTTCCATGTCTGCAAATAAAAAACCAGGCAATGCATACTGTTCACTCAGTTGTCGGAATACCCAATGTGCCTGCATGATAGAATAGCAAATTGAGGCATTTTTTTCTATCACAGAGGCATTGGGATTCGGGGCAATCGTAGCAAAAGTATCGCCGCCGGTGATTTTATCGAAATAATCGGAATACTTTAATCTTTTCGATGGCATGGTTAATTATGTCCTTTATTTGTTTGTTTTGTCTGTGCGTCGTGTAATGAATGTGTCAAAACATCGAACTAAAATAATAGGCTATACGCGCTTTTGACTTTGGCACTTGAGCGTATGATTCACCCGCAGTCGCGTTTGGGGGCGCAACACGCGGGCAAGATGACAGGCTATTCAGCCGATGGTTTGATGGATGCATTCGTTGCTTTGGTTTTTCGGCTTTTTATCGTCGTTTGTTTGGCCGAAATCAATTCATTGAGATGGGCGGCAAAACGTGAAAGCTCCTCTGTCGGGGCAACGATTAACAAAGCATTCATGGTGTTGATCATTTCACCATAGCTGCTAATCGCATTAAGGCGTGCAGTTTTGGTCGCACCAGTGACTTTGGTAGCCTTGTCTTGGACGCGCATGGAATACATCTGAATGAAGTTGGTGCATTTGGTTTCGAGGTCTTTTACCCAGGCTGTTGCGTGCGCTTTATCCAAAACGTCTGCTGGAATGGTTTTCAGTTCACCCACCAGACGCTCCATAATGCCATATTCGGTTGCATAAGCCAGTGCTGTGGGGTTTTCGTATTGATTGAATACATTGTAGACCTTTTCTGCAGCATCACGTACATCGGCATCGGGATGCGCGAGCATGGCTTTAAGGTACGCATTCAATCCACTCCAGGCCATATCAGCATTGCGATCTGCTGCAGAGAGTTCTGCCGCACTAAGAGCAGGATCGACCGTCTTGAGGGCATCATCAAATGCCTTTTGTGCCTGACGAAAGGCTGTGATACAATCCGAAAACTCAGAAAAGGTGTCTTCAATCTGATGGGAAACGTCATTTAAAAAACCAAAAGCCTCATTCTGGGCCAGTTTAATGAGTGATATAGACTTGATCTTCTCGGCCATGATAAACCTCCTTCAAACTGGGGTAGTAAACATGTTTTCTCATTGAAAACATACAGCACTTTAACATTGGAACTGTTTTAACACAAATTAATTGTATCAAACATTACCAAAGTGCGTCTGCAGAGTGTTTCCCTGTGTCGCCAGCTTGTCTGCGCGCTTCAGCAGAGTATTTCCCTGTGTCACCAGCTTGTCTGCGCGCTTCGGCAGAGTGTTTCTCTGTGTCGCCAGCTTGCCAGCGCGCTTCGGCAGAGTGTTTCCGTGTGTCGCCAGCTTGCCTGTGCGCTTCGGCAGACCGTTTCCGTGTGTCGCCAGCTTGTCTATGAGTTTTGGCAGAGCATTTCCCTGTGTCGCCAGCTTGCCAGCGCACTTTGGCAGAGTGTTTCCGTGTGTCGCCAGCTCGTCAGAGTGCATTCGTGAGATGTCTCCTTACGCAGCAACGCTGTACCGCGTGTAAACATATTCGTAAATACGCTGACGATATTCGGAAATACTGATCTCATCATAACACTTTGGCAGCTCAGCCCACAGCTCATCTCGAATCAAATTATCCACAGCGGCCTTCGTTTCCTGCTTATCGGTCCAGTGGTCAAGCTCGGTAATCTTTGCCTTAATTTTCTTTAGAAGGCTTGCGGCCACTTCCTTGAGTTTCTTAATGTCCGCTTTGGAGAGATCTTCGCGGAACAGCATATCGTAGAGAGAGAGTTCCTCATCGTTCTCAAACCCCTCGCGAACATATCGCTGCTCCTCCCTGTCGAGGTTATCAGCCAAATCCATCAGATCCATAAAGGTTTTCTCAATCGTGGCGCGATCCTGCTCACTATATAGTTACCTTTGGTATTCTGTTGATTTTCCTTCTCGTTGCCCCTTTTTAGGGTGCAGTTTGTGGATGTACCGTACATGGAAGTCTTGCCTCCAGGTATTCACGCCGTAGCAACTCATACAAATACCCTGTACTTTGTATGTAGAGCTCTGTGGTTTGGTCGCATATCAAGGCGTATGTTCTGGAATGATAGACAAAATGCAATGCCTCGGGCAGGTCTTTATGAAACTCATTCATAAAGCATTCACATAAGCGATCAATGGCATATTCAGAAAGGTATTTGAATCGCTGCGTTTTATTCATCCTATTCTCCTTAACAGCTCAACAGCCTTATCCGTACCGAAATAATACTGATCGTTCATTTTCTTATACCTTAACCTACTTGATAGCTGACGTAATGTGATCATTCCTTCCTGATACTGGTTTAATAGAAATGCAACGCCATTATCAGCCACCGGAGCGACAACGATATCATACGAATGATGAAAAGTCATTTCATGGTTGCGATTCTTAAATATGAAATCAGCCCAATCCTGTGATGGATTATCAAAAATCAGCACTTTGAGCGAATCATGTCGATCTGCCTATCATATTGCCACCTGATCCTGTTCTGCTATGCCGTTGCGCGCTAACAATTCCTTCTCTGTATCCAACATGATCTCAACCAGCACCTTATAATGATGCTCCCGAGGAATCTCAGCCATGCGCTCGGCAAAGTCCACGCAGTCATCCTCTACGGGAGCCACACCGACGCATGCGCCTGGCGTGAGCGACCAGCCTTTTTCTTCGATCTCGGAAAGGCTCGGTAGCTTGCTAAGGCCGAGGACATCAGCATAGACGCCCTAGCTGAACTTTTCATAGAGCTCCGCCTCAAGTTTACGCATGTTAATCATGATCTTCTTTCTCCTTCGGTTGATCGGGTATAAATTCCATCATATTGTTAGGCGTACAGCTCATCGCAGAGCAAATGCTTTCTACCTTATCCAAGGCGATGTATTGCCCATTCTTGATTTTTGTAATAATGTTTGCAGATATTTTTGCGCGGCGCATCAGCTCCGCATTGGAGATATCCCGTTCAATCATCATGTGTATCAGTGGTTTATAACTAACAGCCATATCATCAGCCTCCTTCGCATGACTTAGATAATTTATTGCATCACACTTCTGTGAAAAAAATCAATGAATATATTTTAAACTATAGTTATAAAACAGCATACCCGCAAGGCGGGCGGGGAAGAGGTCAAAAAATAGTCTCGTTATTTATGTCCACAACAATAGCTTATCTTGAGCCGCATCTTTGAAGAATTAAAACCCAATGCCGTCTCGCGTATTGGGCGTAGCCCAATAGCGAAGCGGCCAAAGGCCGTATTTCGCACGAAGTGCGAAATAGGCCGACAGGCGTGGCGTATCGGCTTTGCCGATAGCCCGCCAACTTATTGCCTTTCCATCCGTTTCCAGGCGAATACGTGGCGGGAAGATATTTTGTTCTGTTAATCAGGGGCGTGGACAGAGTATGATAGGTATTGGGTGTACGGCGTCGGTGCTGTGTCACTCGAATAGATATGAACTTATTACCGGAGAATCAGACCATGCTTGAATCCATCAAATATACCGCGCTTTTGCCCGAACAGTTTGCCGGACCGGCGCTCAAGGCCGTCGAAGCAGGAGCACCGCTTCCCCTTAAAATGATGGCTGCAAAAGGTATTTTGCCTGTACCGCCGGCACAGCTCATCCTCGTCTGGTATCAGTTAAGCCTCGATTCGGATAAATCCGTCGTCGAAACGGTCGTGGAGACGGTTAAAGGGTTTGATGAAAATACGCTTCTTGAGCTTGCCAAGAGCGAGCTTCCGGAGCAGGTACTTGATTGGCTCGTCAAAACAGCGAACATAGACAAACTGACGGAAGCCGTCATACTGAACAAAGCGACGTCTGATGCGACGATTATGGATTTGGCTGCGACCGTTTCACGCGAGTTCACTGATCTCATTGCGAACAACCACGTGCGTTTGCTTCGTTCGCCCGAAATTATCGAAAAATTGTATCTCAATCCTTCGACGCGTATGGCAACGATCGACAGGATTATCAATCTTGCCAAAGAAAATAACGTCGAACTCTCGGGCATCAAGGCACTTCAGGATGCCATCAAGGCGGCTGCCATTGAGGACGATGTGCCCGGCATGAGCGATGAGGAATTCGAGGCGATTTTGGCGCAGTCTGCCGAAGAAAGTGCGAAAGAAGACGAAGAAATCAAGAAGGAAGAACAGAATCCCAATCGCAAGCCGGCAGAGAATACGGACAATGCCGAAACCGACGAAAATGGGCGCCGTCTCTCGAGACAACAGCTCATTGACCGCATGAATGCGCCGCAGCGCGTGCGTCTTGCCCTGATGGGGACGCGTGAGGACAGAAACATTCTTTTGCGCGATTCGCGCCGCATCGTGTACATGGCTGTCATCACGAGCCCCAAAATGTCGATTGGCGAGGTGAGTTCAATCGCTTCAAACAAAGGTATGGCTGACGATATCATCGGTTACGTGGCCAAACGCCGCGACTGGGTGCGCAATTATCCAATCGTCGTTGCCCTTGCCAATAATCCAAAGTGCCCCCTTGGCGAGGCCCTCAGTTTCCTCAAACAGCTGCGCGTCAACGACCTCAAACAGCTTGCACGCAGCAAGAGCATCTCGGCCACGCTCGCACGCCAGGCACAGGCGCTCTTCCGCCAAAAACAATCCTGATGCGCCCATGGCGCGAACATAAATCTTTACGCGCAAAAAAGGTATGCTATGCAGACGATCTCTCCTATTACCGAACAGCTTATTGACCTTGCCCTTTCCGAAGACCTCGCTTGTGGCGACTTTACGACGGACGCTATTTTTGGCGCCGCACACGTCTCAAATGGTTATCTCATCGCAAAGGCGCCCCTCGTCATCTGCGGGACGGACATTTTTGAATTCGTGATCCGCAAAATTGAAAGCAGGACGCTTGGCTGTTTCCAGCCCGTGACGATCACATTTTTGGTTGAAGACGGCCAAAGCGTTGAGTGTGGCACGCGGTTGGCCGAGTTTTCGGGGGCAACGCAAGTCCTTCTGAAGGCGGAACGGACGGCGCTCAATCTCCTTCAGCATCTGAGTGGCGTGGCGACGCAGACGCGCAAAATCGTCGATCTTTTGGGACCGAATATCCGCCTCACAAATACGCGCAAAACCTTGCCTGGCCTTCGTGAACTCCAGCACTATGCCGTGCGTTGCGGCGGCGGTCACAGTCATCGCTTCAACCTCGGCGCAGGCGTCATGATCAAGGATAACCATATCGCGGCCGCCGGCTCCATCGCAAAGGCCGTCAAAAAATGTCGCGATTTTGCGCCACATACGCTTCGCATCGAAGTTGAAGTCACCAATATGGACGAAGTCAGACAGGCCGTCGAGGCCGGTGCAGACATCATCATGCTCGACAATATGGCGCACGACGAGATGGTCGAAGCCTGCCAGTTTATCGGCGACCGTGCGCTCGTCGAAATTTCCGGAAATATCACGCTCGAAAAAGCTGAACATATTCGGGATATCCCCGTTTATTGCGCATCCTGCGGCGCGCTGACACATTCAGTTCATGCCGCCGATATTTCCATGCGGTTTGGTTCATAGGCGGTCGCTTCAGGCTTTCGCCTGTACGCGTCCGGCGCGGCTATTGGCGGCTTGGGCCGCACAATACGCCGCGCTTTTTTTGTTCCGAACGCTTCAGGCTTCGCCTGTACGCGTTCGGCGCGGCTATTGGCGGCTTTGCGCCGCACAATACGCCGCGCTTCTGCCCTTCTTCATCGTCTTTTCGCGCCTCAATGGCGCGTCTTCGGTCTACTGGAGTTTTAAATATATGGATTCTCAGCTATTTACACCGGTCAAAATTGGTCCTTGTGAACTTAGAAACAGAACGATTCGCTCGGCTGCTTTTGAAAATATGTGCGTCAAAAACGCCCCATCGGAAGCCCTGTTTCAGTATCATACCGCTGTTGCCAAAGGCGGTATTGGCATGACGACGGTGGCTTACGCTTCGATTAATCAGAGCGGTTTGTCGTTTGAGGGACAGCTCTGGCTCAGACCCGAAGTCGTTGAACCGCTCAAAAAATTGACGGATGCTATCCACGCGGAAGGCGCAAAGGCTTCCATACAGATCGGCCATTGCGGCAATATGACGCACCGAAGCACGTGCGGACAGATGCCTGTCGGTGCTTCCGGTGGCTTTAATCTCTATAGTCCCACGTTTATGCGTGGGCTCAAAATCGAAGAAATCGACGCTTTCGTCGATGATTTCAAAAGAGGCGCTGCGCTCGTCAAAGAAGCCGGATTTGATTGCGTCGAGCTTCACGCAGGCCACGGCTACCTTATTTCGCAATTTCTCTCGCCTTATACCAATCACCGCAAAGATGCATACGGCGGTTCGCTTGAGAACCGCATGCGCTTTATGGAACGCGTCGTCCGCGCCGTTAAAGAAGAACTCGACGGAAAACTCGGACTTGTCGTCAAGGTCAATATGTGGGACGGTTTCAAAGGCGGTATGGAAGAAACGGAGTGCCTCGCCGTATGCAAAAAACTTGAATCACTCGGCGTCGATGCGCTCGTTTTGACTGCCGGATTCGTTTCTAAGGCGCCGATGGAAGTCATGCGCGGCAATATGCCATTAAAGACGCTCGTCCACTATATGGATATGAAAAAATTCTGGTGGCTCAAGGCGGGCGTCAGCCTATTCGGAAAAATGATGATCCCGGAAGTGCCTTATAAGGATCTTTATTTCCTTGAGCAGGCCAGACGTTTCCGCGCAGAATTGAAGTTGCCGCTCATCTATGTCGGGGGATGCAATTCGCGCAAGTCGATTGATGAAGTCCTCAATGCCGGTTTTTGCGCTGTTCAGATGGCGCGTGCCCTCGTCCACGACACGGATTTTGTGAACAAACTGCGCGACGGCGACGAGAATACATGCTCCGGATGCAACCACTCCAACTACTGTATCGGTCGAATGTACTCGCGTGAGATGAAGTGCCATTGCCATGAAACGGAAACGCTTCCGCCGTCGCTCGTCAAAGAAATCGAACGCCTCGAAGCCAAATGGGGGAATCAGTAATGACTGAAAAAAAGTTACCCAAATGCGCCCTCATTACAGGGGCTGCCAGTGGCATCGGGCGGAGCGTCGCCTTCGAATGTGCTTCCAAAAAATGGACGCTCGTCCTCGTCGATATCAATGAAGATGGCCTCATGAAGGTGGCACAAGCGATAAAGGATGCACATGGCGTCGATGTACACACATTTGTCGTCAACCTCGCCGAACGTGATGCGCCCGAAAAAGTCCTCGCATTTTGTGACAGTCATGCGCTTGAAATCGATTTTTTGGCCAATATTGCCGGCATTTTTATCTTTGATCCGCTGATCAATGCCGATCCAGGACGTACCGAGCTTATGCTCGACTTGCACGTAAAAACGGTGACGCGCATGTCCGTGCTGTTCGGCGCAAGAATGAAAGAAAGGCAGTTTGGTTTTATTATGAATATGGCGTCGATGAGCGCATGGATGCCTATGCCTGGTATTGCGACTTATAATGCAACAAAGGCATACGTTCGCAGTCTGTCGCGTTCGCTTCGATTTGAACTGAAACCGTGGCACGTCAGCGTCACGGCCGTTTGTCCTGGCGGTTGCAATACACCCCTCTTGCCAATATCTGATGATTTGCGCAAATTGGCTGTCAATCTCGGATTTCTCATGCAGCCCGAAAAGTTGGCTAAAAAAGCAGTCAAGGCGACGCTCAAAAAGAAAAATCAGACGATACCTGGTCTGATGAATCATTTTTTTACAGCACTAATCATTCTTTTGCCAGATTGGCTCGTTATGTTTATGATGAGACGCGTGCCGGCATACAGGCGGTTTTTTCCGCCTGAATAGATGTGATTTTGCAAAAGAGGTGTGGCGATGGGCGTAGATGTGAAGAGTGTTTTTGAACAGTTACCTCTAAAGAAAGAGATTAAGTACAATCTCGTCGCACCTTGGATGAAGAAGCATGACAAGCCAGAACGGTGGAACCTTGAAGAGGATTCTGACGAAGGCATCTATCATTCATGGAACGGTGGGGAAGACAGCGGGGCGTCGCTTGAAGATACCTGGGGAAATTATGAGGATAACGCTGTTGAGGTTTCTTCACGTGAATGTCAATCCATTTACGGCAAACTCACTCTCATGTCCATCTTTTCGGTACCGCTTCATGCTATCGGTTGGCCGTTGCTCATTGGAGGCTTTGTCACGATGTTCGTTGCTTGTCCCGATAAAAGAGGCAATAAGGGACATTGGCTCATAGAGGATTCTTATGGGATGTCAGTGTTGGCTGGTTTGGCTGGCGTCATCATTGCGTGTGTCATGATTTTTTGGGCGTTTGGCTTGATTGTTGAACGCAATAAGATCTTTAAAAATATCATTGTACGTCAGGAACTCAGTAAAAAATTTCAAGTTGAGTTTCTTGAATCGGATGCTGAAACGCATGAAAAATACCCGAATTTAAAGCAGTTAAAAGAGAATAATGTCAAAATGAATATGTTCCTCAAGTTACTCTCCATTCGCAATGGAGGTTGGACTTCGAGTGAACGTAATGATTTTTTCCTGGCATATTATCAGGAAACACCTTTCGTTTTTATGGATATTACCCTTACGAATAAAGTAGGAACAGGAAAAGAGGCCACTTATTATAAACAGTTTATGGGACAGGTGATGCTGTTTCCGATGCGGGTAACGTGCCGCATTGAAAAGAATAGTCAAGATCAGGAAATGGATGCGCTTTTTCAAAGACTCGAAAGTGCCTATGCCGATGTCTCTGAAGACTTGAAGTTGGAAATGCGCCTGAGCGCACTCAAAGAACTGCCTGATGCCAAACCTGTAGGCGAGTGCCAGTGGCTGAGGGCTGGTAATCTTGGGATTCAGGTCGCAATAATGCCATTTTTTGACAACGTGATCATACCATCAAAACAAGAAAATATGGTGTTCTCTCCAGAGGAATGGTTAGAGAAGTATGCTTCTGTATATAAAAAAGTGACGCATATAGCGCAATGTAGGGTCGGTTTTGTAGTGACGCAAAATTTCCTTGCTGTGATTCTTGAAAATAATTATGACCCGTTTGAATTTGGAATGAAAGATGTGTTTAAAAATAAAGATAAAAAAACAGATCTTGTTGCCAAGCAGGTGACGTGGTTGGGGCATATCTGCGGAACCATGAAAAATGCGGGTTTGATTTAAGCTCATGCTTTATTTTGCGTTCATCGGGAATGATAATATTGATTCGTTTTTATTGGCCTGTTGAGAGACGGTTTTTTAATAATATGTTAGAATTAATAATGTAAATGTTATTTTGTATAATACTGCATGCCATGCCCATAAGATAGGGTTGGCGGTGAAAATTATTTGAATTGTAAACGTGTTTAATAATAAAGATACTGTTGTATGATGTTATTTAATCATTGGAATTGTAATTAGGTCATCTGATGAGTACATATTGAGTTATCTGCCATATTACCTGGATTCTCGATAATAGTGACGATAACTTTCAGACAGCAATGCCCAAAATAGTTGTTTTCTTTGGTTTTCGTTGATAACTAATCATCATGTTTATATTGTTTACGTATGTTTTAAACATGACGAGGTTTGATGTATC
>JAFOHE010000062.1 GCA_017421975.1 Pseudomonadota bacterium | reverse complement strand
CCCCTTTAATGGTTATGCCAAGACATACGACGGCGTTACGCTTTTAGGCACTTTTTTTGTCATTGTTCATCTGTTTTCAAATTATTTTTGGTGAACATTCTCTTTTTACCGTAACTTTCGCTAAGTGGATGGCATTATTCATGATGGGGGGATTTTAACACACCTACATGCAGGCCTACTCTGATACCCCCTTTAATGGTTATGCCAAGACATACGACGGCGTTACGCTTTTAGGCACTTTTTTTATCATTGTTCATCTGTTTTTAAATTATTTTTGGTGAACATTCTCTTTTTACCGTAACTTTCACTAAGTGGATGACACTATTCATGATGGGGGGATTTTAACACACCTACATGTAGGTTTTATTTTCATTAGCGGTTAAAAAATAAGAGGCCATGACGTATTCTCCATTAACCCAATCCACTATTCATATTTATTCATAGTCAATAAAAACACTAAATCAAACCTTCCACAGAGCGCCAGTCTCTTCATCACAAGCAATGAAAATAAAAACGAACAACATACCTTGACGCCTTCCAAGGCGTGCTTACTCTCTGGTGCTGTCAGAGAGAGGCGCTTAAAACAAGCGCCTCTCCTTATGTCTTAAAAAAATAAGCTGCCCTCGGACAGCAAATCCATTTAAATATAAGGAGAAAAGTTATGGGAAAAATTATCGGTATCGACCTTGGTACAACCAACTCTTGTGTTGCAGTTCTCGAAGGTGAACCTAAAGTCATTACAAATGAAGAAGGTGAGCGCACCACGCCGTCCGTCGTTGCTTTCGACGAAAAAGGTGAAGTCGTTGTTGGTCAGTTCGCACGTCGTCAGGCGACAATGAACTATGAAAATACGATCTTCAGTGCCAAGCGTTTTATCGGTATGAAATACTCTGAACGCGCTGAAGAAGCGAAGCACATGCCGTTCAAAGTTGTCCAACTTTCGAATGGCGCAGCCGGTTTCGAAGCTCGTGGCAAACAATATACTCCACCTGAGATCAGTGCTAAAGTTCTGCAGAAACTCAAACGCGATGCTGAAAAATACCTTGGTCAGCCTGTGACGGAAGCCGTTATTACTGTTCCTGCTTACTTCAACGATTCTCAGCGTCAGGCGACAAAAGACGCCGGTAAAATCGCTGGTCTCGACGTACGTCGTATTATCAACGAACCGACGGCTGCTGCACTTGCCTACGGTTTGGATAAGAAAAAAGATGAGACGATCGCCGTTTACGACTTTGGTGGTGGTACATTCGATATTTCCATCCTCGAAGTTGGAGATGACGTCGTTGAAGTTATTTCAACAAACGGTGATACCCACTTGGGTGGCGATAACATCGATGAGCTTATCATTGATTGGCTCGTCAAAGAATTCCGTAAAGACACAGGTATTGATGTCTCCAAGGACAAAATGGTTCTCCAACGTCTTCGTGATGAAGCCGAAAAAGCCAAAAAAGCACTTTCGACGATGACGACGACGAATATCAATCTCCCGTTCCTCACGGCAGATGCCACTGGCCCGAAGCACCTCAATGTCAATCTTTCACGTGCCCAGTTTGAGTCCATGATTGCTGACATCGTTGCCAAGACCCTTGAACCCTGCAAGAAAGCCCTTCGCGATGCGAACAAGAGTACTTCTGAAATCGATGAAGTCGTCCTCGTCGGTGGTTCAACCCGTATTCCGCTCGTCCAGGAAGAAGTTAAAAAATTCTTCGGCAAAGAACCGAACCACAGCGTCAACCCTGATGAAGTCGTTGCCCTTGGCGCAGCCATTCAAGGTGGTGTTTTGAGCGGCGATGTCAAAGACATTCTTCTCCTCGACGTTACCCCGCTTTCGTTGGGTATCGAAACACTCGGCGGCGTGACAACAAAACTCATTCCCCGTAACACAACGATCCCGACGCATAAATCGGAAGTCTTTACGACAGCTGATGACAATCAGACGACCGTAACAGTTCACGTTCTCCAGGGTGAACGCGAAATGGCTTCGCAAAACCGTACGCTTGCTAAATTCAATCTCGAAGGCATTCCTGCTGCACCGCGTGGCGTGCCTCAGATCGAAGTTTCCTTCGATATTGATGCCAACGGTATCGTCAACGTCACAGCAAAAGACAAAGCCACTGGCAAAGAACAACGCGTTACCATCGAATCTTCTTCGGGTCTTTCTGACAAAGATATCGATCGTATGGTCAACGAAGCGAAAGAACATGAAGCCGAAGACAAAAAACGTCGTGAAGTCATCGATGCACGTAACGAACTCGATTCCATGATCTTCTCGGCTGAAAAGAGCCTCAAGGATTATGGTGACAAAGTCAGCAGCGACGAAGTCGATAAGGTTAAAGCCGCCATCGAAAAAGCTAAAGGCAAAAAAGATTCCGACGATCTTGATACGCTCAAAGCAGCAAAGGATGAGCTTATGAGCTCTCTCCACAAAATCGCTGAAGTCATGTATGCTCAGGCCAATCAAAATGGTGCCGCAGGTGCTGCGGGTGCCGCAGGTGCCGCAGGTGCCGCAGGTGCCGCGCAATCAAAGAAAAAAGATGACGATGTCATCGATGCCGAGTTCGAAGAAAATTAATCGGGATGCCAACTGTTCGGTTGGCACTGGCGTAATATGAACTCTGTTCAGACTTCATGTTACATCGCCTTCCCCATGATTTGAGCTCAAAAATCACGAAAGCCGCACACAAAGGTGCGGCTTTCGTGATTTTTAGCACGTTTGCCTCTCTTTGTGATAAAATCACCTCATCGTTGGGCGTTTTTTCTAAACACCCATATCCATTAACCCAAAATCCACTGACCGTGGGTCTTATCTTGTTTTAATCAACAAATTTCTTAAAACAACTTTCCCTAAGCCAGACAACTGGATTTTTTATTGTCAGAGAGGAAAACAATGAACGTCGTCATACTGTCGCCGCATTTTCCCCCAAATCATATCAATTATGCGAAAGCCGTAAAGCGTTGCGGAGATACCGCCCTTGGTATTGGTGACAATCCCAGCATTTCGGATGAACTTCGTCAGACTCTGGACGAGTATGTTTATGTACCAGATATGATGAATTACGATGATATGATCCGTACCTTTGGTTATCTCACTTCGAAGTACGGTAAACTCGATCGCCTCGATTCACAAAATGAATGGTGGCTCGGCATCGAATCTCATCTGCGTCTTGATTTCAATATTTATGGACAAAAACCAGAACAAACAGATATCAATCGCAGTAAACTCGGTATGAAGGAAGTCGCACGCAAAGCGAATCTTCCTGTGGCTCGCGGCTGTGAAGTAGAATCCTTGGGACAACTTCGCAACTTCATCAAGGAAGTCGGCTATCCCATCGTCGTGAAACCCGTCGTTGGCGTTGGCGCAAGCGCAACGTATGCTTTGCACAATGAAGAAGAACTGAGCCATTGCTTTGAATATATTCACGGACGCTATATCTGCGAAGAATTCATCTCTGGTGATACTGTGACCTTCGATGGTTTCGTCGATCGACACGGCCAGATTCTGTTTTATACATCACACGAATACAATGCAAGCGTCATGGATTGTGTCAATGATGCTCGCTCTATGTATTACTTCAACCGCATCAAAGTCGATCCCGTTCTCGAAGCACTTGGCCGACGTTGTGTCGAAGCCTTCAAAGTGCGTGAACGCTTCTTCCATATCGAATGGTTCCGCACTAAAAATCGCACTGAAACTGAAGAACCTCAATACTGCTTCCTCGAAATCAACGTTCGTCCACCTGGGTTATACACCATTGATATGATGAACTACTCTGCCGATATCAGCCTCTATGATATGTGGGCAGCTTCGTTCCATGACCAACGCCTGTATGAAGATACAACCGTCAAATATAGCGTCGGATTCGCCGGCAGACGCATCAATGAACATTTCAAACATTCTCACGAAGATATCATGATGGCTTTCAGTGATAGCGTGGTCATGAGTGAACCTGTTCCTGGTGCTTACGCCGATGCCATGGGGGAATTCTTCTACCTCGTTCGTCATAAAGATGAACAACGCGTCCTCGATATTATCAAGTATATTATCGAAGTCGAATAATCGCCTGAGTACTCGGGGCATTGCGGGGGCTTATGCCCCCGCTCAGGGGGTAGCAGCGTATTTTATCGTCGTTATGGAGACATAAATCTTTTACGTATCCATAACGACGATAAAATAGCTGCGTAGGGGGAAACGTCCCCCCACAAAAAATTCAATTGTATTAATATTTGTCTGAAATAAATTCGGAAAAACGGAGATTGGGAAGGTTTTCAGACAAATATTCATATCAGTTCATGGATGAAAAACACGATATGGAATTCAACAAAGATTATATTGAACCGTCGCAGGCTACACGAAATATCCATTATTCGATACGTGAAGTGACAGTGCTTGCCCGCAAACTTCAAAAAGAAGGCAAACGCATGATCTATTTAAACATAGGCGATCCGAACGTCTATGATTTTGATCTTGCCAAGGAAGCACGAGAAGCCGTGATATGGGCCATTCAACATGGCAAATGCGGTTATGCCCCTAGCGAAGGCTTGCCTGAAGCGATCGAAGCGATTGAGAAAGACGCACGAGATCGTCAGCACATCCGCAATATCGTCGGTTCCTACATGGGCAACGGTGCAAGCGAATGTATTGATCTGGCCATTACGGCACTTGCCAATCCAGGCGAGAATATTCTTTTGCCAAGTCCGACGTATCCGCAATATGAAACCATCACATCACGACTAAGCATCGAAGCGCGTTATTATCGCCTCGATGAATCGCATAATTGGGAACCCGATATTGAGCAAATGGCGACGCTCATTAACGAAAAGACACGCGCTATCGTCGTCATCAATCCGAACAACCCCACGGGAAGCCTTTATTCTGAAGCGACGCTAAGAAAAATCGTCGAGCTCGCCAAGGCACATCATTTGCTTATTTTGAATGACGAAATTTACGAACGTCTTGTGTTTGCTGATCATGCACAATATATTTCCCTGGGCTCTCTTGATCCGGAAGCAAGCGTCATTACGTTTAGCGGCATGAGCAAAGCCTATCAGGGGCCTGGTATCCGAATTGGATGGGGCATTGTGTCGGGCAAAAAAGAGAATCTCGAATCGTATTACGAGGCCATTCTTCGCATGGCAAGGGCACGTCTGTGCGCAAGTCATCCATTCCAGTATGCAATCAAACCCTGTCTTGAAGGGACGCAGTCCCATTTGCCAGGTATCCGCGAGAAACTCAAACGCCGTCGTGACATCTGTGTCGAAAAAATCAACCAGATACCAGGCCTTTCGGTCGTGCCATCACAAGCAGCTTTTTATATGTTCGTGCGCATCGAAAATTGCGATGACGATGCAGAATGGTGCCGCCAGCTAATGGTAGAAAAAGGCGTCGTCGTCGTTCCAGGATCAGGCTTTGCATATACCGAACCCCATGTCGGTCATTTCCGCATCGTGTATCTGGCAGATGAAGCAACGCTGATTGAGGCTTTCGATAAAATCGCATCGTTCGTAGCAAACCACAACCATGGAGAATAAATGTTGCATCGGGATACAGCACGTATTCTTGTGATCGTCGGCCCCAAAGGGGGATGCGGAAAGACGACGTTTGCCACGAGCCTGGCAAGAACACTCGCTCTGCGCAATCAAAAGTGCCTTCTGGTAGACATGTCCTCTGCAAACCAGTCAGCTGCCATCGCGCTAAATATGCTTCCAGAGGACTTGGCTTTGCCCGCTATGGAATCTGGGCCAGCAGCAACCGAAGATCCCAACGCACTTTCCACGCTTCCGGCACTTGCAAATCGCATTATCCCGACGCCTTTCGAGCGTCTGAGCTATCTTTCAGCTGCGATTGACAGGGATGAAAAAACACTCTCGGCATTGAGACGATTGACGTATGATTTTATCATTGTCGATATGCCGTCTGGGATCGTCGGCATGTCACTCGTCGATGCGGGTGACATGATTTTTCTACTTTCCACACCGGAACCAGATGCCATCCATGCATGTACAACATGGTTGCGTGGAGCCATGGTATATCGCCTGCGGTCTTCGGATGAGATCATCCCCACATCCCCTGGGTGGTGTTATGCAGACTTGGTACGGGCCTTGTCCGACGAAAAAATCGCAGACATCGAATATCATATCACGGCAAATAAAGTGCTATTCGTCCTCAACGAACGACGCGAGGGCTCCGAAGATCATCAAAGCGACGCTCTTTGTCATGCCTGGGGACGTTATCTCGGCATCGACGTCCGCTTCGCAGGTTCCCTTCGTTTTGAGGAACGACGTTGGTTCTATACGCGCCGCTGTTCCTCAGATGATCCACTGACGCTCGACGATTCCATTCAAAACGACGTCTCATGCATCGCCGATAAAGTCATGGCTCCGCCATTTGAAAAACGAAACTGTCTAGGAAGTCTGAATGCCATACGCAACGCCGCAGAATTCCTCACAGTCGCTCCCAACGAAGAACCACGCCATGCTTACCGACGCCTTTATGAAGGTTATCGACGCGAAAACGGCCTTGTCAGTTGGGGAATTCCGAGTGACCTCATCCGCACGACGATGACTCAGCTTGAGGCTGCATGGCAACATATCCACAATGAATCCTCTGTCATTCCGATCGATGCTACCCCTGTGCCCACGCGCATTGCGCCACAATACGCTTCTCGCCGTCTGGCAGACAGATTCTCCGCCATCTCTGGCTATGAACCTTCGCAAAGTGACGTCAATGCAGGGGATTGGCTCAGACTCTGCCGAGAAAATATGGGCATGACAACGGCCATGCTCGCGGTAAAAACACGCATTTCAACGCGTATTCTCGAACAAATTGAACGGCGTGAATTGGATGCCTTTTCGTCCGCACACCTTCAAGCCTATCTTTTCGAGATTGCAAAAGCCCTTTCCCTGCCACTCGACGAAGTCAGAAACAAATTTGGCTTCCGCTCCTCCTAAACTCCGCGCATAACGCATGGTAGACAATGTGTGCTGGTTCTATTGGAAATTTCTGCCAAAAACGCCATAATACGCACACGTTGAACGTCGGTCGATTTGCATCCCTTGAATAGACGCGTTTTTCCATTGTCTTGGTATGATTTTCCCCAATGTGGCATGTGAACAGACGCGCCTGTTCTTCGGGCAAAACGCTTAACGTAAGGTCCCGACTTCCACGACGTTTCCTGAGTCCCTTTATCCACACGCGCTTTTGAGTCCTTCATTTCTTACAAAACCAGGCAATCACTGAAGATGTCCGCAAACCTGACGACAAAAGAGGCTTCCCATTTGCTTCGGAGGCTACATACCCTCCTCGTTCTGGGGAAACGCAGCAATACGCTTGCGCTTGCATTGAGACGCGCACTCGATGAAATCCGTCAGTGGCCACAGTCCCTGCCTTTTGCCGCACATTTTGAAAAACGTCCGCCACGCCTCGTCTTTGCTGGTTATGGGCCCAAATTCATCAAACTCATTCAGGAACTCATCGATCATGGTTCAATGCATATCCTTGATACGCTTCAGCAGGATTACAGCCCATTTTTCTGTGAATTGTGCGAACTTCCCGGCATCGGTGAAACCGTCGCCCGAAGAATGTTTTATGAGCGAATGATCGAGACGTATGAAGATCTTTGCGTCGCGTTTGCCAACAATGTCCTTGCGCAAATCACCGGTTTTGGCGATACACGTGTGCGCATCATCGAAGCCTGGATCAACGCAAGAACAACGGATCCTACGGTCGCTGCCTGCGACGTTGTCACTGATACGCGTCCTTCGCATCCCTCAATGCATGCCGAAATAACGAAAACGCCGCATAATGCCGATGCTCTGCCTGAATCAGAACATGCAACCACAACTTACGCCGACGATTTTTCTGAAGAAGACGTGTTTGGCAACGAACTCGATTCCGCCTTAATGGAAGACCTCGCTGCCCTTCCCTCCCTGTCCTTTGAAAACGCCAAAAAAGCTTGTCAGCCCACGACGATTGATGCCGATCCCATCTCGCATACGACGAGCTTAATAAAGCCTGAAGCGCATGTTCAAAACGTTTCCTATCTCAAGGCCGCACACGTCTCACAAATTGATCTCAATTTTTCTCAAACAGACACGCGCACAGCACACTGTTCACAAGAACAACGCCTTTCACCGGCGCAACGCTTTGCCAACTGGGCCATGACACGCATTCTGCCGCCAACGTTCATCGCACGCTATATCGCCATGGCACGCATCCATGCCACCGCTTCCGACGATGAACTGCTCATCATTGGCAACCGCATGGAAATACTCGTTCCATGCATCGCATCTTACCTTCGCGACCACAGTATTGCCTTGCCAATCATCACATCCGCCGTCTGCCCGGAACAAGGCCTTTACGCACGCATTATCGTCGATCCACTGCTCTGCCTCGAACTTCTTCCGGAACAAATTAAAAATATTCTGTCACGCCTCGCACCAAACGGCATCGCCCTAGCCGCCGTACCAGCATTCTCTCGCATACCGGATATGCCTTCGTCAGATGACAATGTTGCTATCCTCCATGATGCCGCCCATTTTGCAGACTGTATTACGTTTCATTCAGAAACCATCGACTTTATGACCCTCTGCCGCTTTGTTCGCACCAAAACGTAATACATCAATTCAAATCAAAAAATTTAATAAAACAGACAACACACACGCCTTTCTTTCCCATTTTTTACCCCAATCAAGCGTATTATATAAGCTTTTTATGTGGGTGTAATAAACACATGATTCTATCCATTGGGGCTATACCTTGCGTTCTTTGTGTGAAAAAATCAAAAATCTCTTCATGAATGACCGCTTCATTATGCCGGTCATCATCTTCAACGCCATCCTTATTTTTTGCGAAGAGAGCGGTTTCGATAACGACATCCTCGATTCTCTCGACATTCTCTGTACCCTGATCTTCCTCGCCGAAATGATCTTCAAACATCAAAAATTCGGTTTTAAAGGTTACTGGTCCAAAGGGCTCAACATCATGGACGGCATCCTCGTCCTCGTCTCCCTGCCGTCGATCGTCTTCTTTCTCATGGGTTCGGACATAACAGGCCCCTCATTTCTCCTCGTCCTCCGCATATTCAGGGTTTTCCGCTTTTTCCGACTCGTTCGTCTCTTTCCGGATTTTGCCGTCATCGCACGCAATTTCAAACTGGCCATGCAGCAGTCACGCGCCATTCTGCTTGGCTTTTGCGTCATCATTGTCACCTTTGCACTCATCGGCTGCTGCTTATTCAAAACCGCCGCACCTGAATACTTTGGCACCCCCATTGACGGCATCTACACGACTTTCCGCCTCTTCACGATCGAAGGCTGGTACGATATCCCGGAAGCTGTCGTTCAAGGTTTAGGCGAAAATGTCGGCGGCAATAACGCCCTCTGGAGCCACATCATTCGCATCTATTTCAGCTTTCTTCTCATCATCGGCGGCATCATAGGCATGTCCCTCATCAACTCTATCTTTGTCGATGCCATGGTCAGCGACAACAACGATGACGTCAAAGCTCAGCTTCGCGAGATGGAAAACAAAATCGACCGCCTACTTGAAGCACAGGCGCGTTATGAAAAACAATTGACACTGCCTGCCACAGAGTCTTCTGAACCCACTGTGTCACAGGCCAACGATTCTAAAGAAAAGCAGAAAGCGCCGCCTATCGCATAGCGATACGGCGTGCGCCGGCGGACTTGACCCTGCGGGTCATACGCCGCCGTGGCGAGGGCTTCTCCGTCGCCACAGCTCCGTCAATACGCCCTCGCTCGCATGACACACGCCCACAAAGGCGTCTATCAACAAAGCTGCCACACTTCCATTTCTCATCAACAAAAAAGTGTTCCAAAGTCCTATTTTATGTGAACAAACATAAAATTTGAGACTTTTTTACATGAACATGCACAAAAATAGCGTAACGCATACAAACGCAACGGCATAACTATAGATGGGGGACCATATCCAAACCTACATGTAGTTATTTTGGTTTATCCTGATGAGGCATGAACGAACGCGCGTTATGCTGGCATACAAAGGAACAATGTCGTCAAAAATATGCTGACGGCGCCCTTTCCTGCTAAATTGCATTCTCCACGCTTCACACGTCAAAGCAAAGGTGTTCCAAAGTCCTATTTTATGTGAACAAACATAAAATTTGAGACTTTTTTACATGAACATGCGCACAAATAGCGTAACGCATACAAACGCAACGGCATAACTATAGATGGGGGACCATATCCAAACCTACATGTAGTTATTTTAACTTATCATAATAAAAGCTACCCGTGACAGGCTCACACAGCCAAACCGAGCAAGGCTCACAAAACTAAGCCGAGCAAGGCTCAATCTCGTTTAACGGGAATTGGCGCAACTGACGTTTTGTGGGTGTTCATTTTTTGTATTTTGTGATAAAAGGGCAGTGTGCCCGTGTGTGTTCGGGTAGCGATGGTTTTATCTTGCAGAGGTTTTAACAACCCTATGGAAAGCAAATTCATTCCAACACTTCAGGTAGGTAACGGTTACACTTATTTGAAGCTTCGAGGCGTCTTAGATGAAGACAATCTACTCGCCAACTTAATATCGCAGATTCAGGGAAGGCTGCTTCTCATCGATATGGCTGAAATGGAACGCATCAATTCCTGCGGCGTTCGAGATTGGGTCAATTGGCTCAACCAAATTCAAGCACTCGGCCTTCAAGTCATCCTTCTTCGCTGTTCGCCTGCTGTCGTTGCACAGGCAAACATGGTCACCAACTTCTCTGCAGACGCTTTTATTCACAGCTTTTATGCACCATACGTCCATCCGGATACTGGAGAAGAACAAAGCGTTCTCCTCTTTACAGAAGATTTGCGTCAGGTACGCCCCATTAAAGCGCCCAAAATCTACAGCGATAGTGGCGAAGAACTTGAGTTTGACGAATTCGAAGAATCTTATTTTGCCTTCGTCAGCGATCCTCGGATGCTGAATTATCAGATTCCCGCTGACATTGATGCCGTCATTCAATACTTCGTCCCTGAATCGGCAACACACCAACCCGTTGTAACATCCAAAGCGCCGACAAGCCACGAATCTCCAGCACAGGCTGCTGTTCCAGCCGCAGGCCCCGCTTCAGTACCAACTGCCGGACCTGCTACCATGCAGGGCGCTTTCAACGCCATGCCAAACGCCAACGCGGCTTTTAATAATCGTATGCCTTCGGCTGCAAATCTCCCCGCTACCAATAATTTCGGTAACGTTTCCCAGCCTTCTGGGTACCCAAACGCTGCAGCACAGAACAATACGTTTAATCAGGCTTCAACAAAACCTAGCAGCGCCTATCAGGCACCTGTGCCTTCCGCACCTAAACCTTCAACACCACCAGCTTCGACACCGCTACTTCCGACGCCTTCGGCACCTATGCGACATGAACAACCCCCTATTCCCGGAAATCAGGGGTATCAACATCTGCCTAAACCAGATTCTGTCGTCCGACCTGCTGTACAGGTGCAAGTGCAACAGCCTAAACCTTCAACGCCTGCGGCACCAATACCAAATATGCCAAATAATGCAGTGCCTCAGCAAAATTTCACATCCAATCAGCCCGCTCCTGCTCAATCAAACGCATTTGTTCAGGCTAACAATGCAACAAATGATTTGAGCTCTTTGCCTGAACAAGCCCAGGATAAACGCAAAAACAAAATGTTGCTCATCGGCATTCTCATTGGCTTGTTTAGCATCGTAATCATCGTTTTGCTCATCATACTCATCAGCGCATTAGCAAAATAAAATTAACAACGCCAAATTCTTTATGGAACGTTCCCACAACCTTTTATCGGGAACGTTCCCACAGCCTTTTAGGGAATAACACTCCGTTATTCCCTTTTTTCGTCTACGTTTTCTTCAACAGGCGTCGCTGGCGTCGAATGTGATCTCTTAAAGCTTCTATAAGCCATTGGGGAGATTCAACGCGTATTAATGGACCAAACTTGCTGACTCTTTGCACAATCTCTTCGCGATCATCAGCATAAATCAAAATCTTTAGCCGATAATGCATCGTATCTATTTTAGTCACTTCTTTTTTCTGAAAAAAAGAAAAAGCTACAAGTGCACGATCAAGCGCAGAACGCTTATCCTCAATCAACAGTGATAACTCTTCTAGCTGCTCATTCACCGATGGCAAGACTTTATTTAGTTCTTCTGGAATATCAACCATTAAACTATCAGATGATACTTCACAGACCTCGATTCTACTCAAATTAATCGTGATTTCCTTGCTCTGACCTTCATATATCGTTTCTGCCTGAAGCCTGAATTTGTCATCCAACATCGAATATTCCAATTTTTTCGGCGCACAAATCGACTGACATGGAATACCCTCTCGGCAAATCCAACGCACAAAAACATTTTTACCAGACTTAATTGCATTTAATAAAAGACGAAAATGCATAATATACTGCTCATCCAACCACGGATCGGGATCACCAGTTGTATTGAAACGTTCAAACCATTCCAGCTCAAATAATGGTTCAATCGACTCATAATCGCCCTGGTCCAGTTCTTCAAGCGGCAAATCAAACAATCGGATTCTTGGATCACGCGCAATCGTTTTCAACCACTGCTTTTCAAGCGTTGTCAAAGGTAGAATCGGTCGATTTTCAAGCACCACTCTGCCTTTGTCATCCATAAGTGCCCACTCACCATCAAAAAGATTATCGACAATTTCAGAAGCTGCATCCCCCATCAATTGCTTTTTTACAATCTCTCCAACTTCTTCGCGCGTCATCACTTGCTCACCCACTTTTCGTGTCTTGGCTCGACGCACCGCTTCCGCAAGTACTCGCGCTACAATATCAAAATAGGCACTGTTAATCGGATTAAATATCATAATTATTCCCCATATAGGCGAGCCGTTTCTTCAAAATCATTGTAGAATTTTTGTGTCACCTCTTCCGATGAACAACTGATACGTTCAATATACCCAATAAATGACCTAATCCAAGGTAATAATTCATTCGCATCATGAACATCAGCTGAATACCGATATCGATGTGCAACATCATCCAAAACCTCAACATGACCACACTTTTTCTCTCTTTCGAGACGCGTCAAAACAAACGAATTTGCTTCTTCCACACAAATATCCATCTCTATATGATCCAACTCAGGATAATGTTGTATAGATACCCCCCAGCGATTCTTTTCATAAGCCTTTAATAAGGCCATTGCTTCATCAAAACGTTCCATTTTTTGCGACAGTATTTTGACATTCTTAATTTTATCTATCCTAATCAAATATAACTTCAAAGGCAATTCAACATTATCTGTTTCAGAAACCGCCAGTATATAACGCCTTCCATTTTCAGCATTAAAATAAAATTTTAACGGGAAGAATATCGATGCATTATTTTCCGCATTTCCTTTTGATTTTACATTTGTTTTTACATACTGATGCTGTTTTCTTGCCTGAATCAGTATTTCTAACAAATCCGATTCCAAAACATGAAAAACATAATGATGCTTAAAGGAAAAACAGGATTGACACTCAACTATAGGGTTTGCATACGCGTCATAATCCCCCCTTTCGATTCTATCCCTAATATACGTACCTACGACACCAAGAACATCATATTCACTAAAAAAATCAAGCGCGTCCTTCCATCGCTCGAGCGATATATGGGATTCTTTATAAGCGTATTTACATGTATTTTTTTCATGGCAAACCTGAAGAATACCATATCTCTTACAATAACTATCCAACTTTGAACGCCACGTATTATTCGACAAACTTATAGAACCTTCACTATTAATCATAGCATGTCTCTGATGCCTGGACATTTTTTCCTGTATTTCTTGTATGGACATTTTTTTGTATTTTTTATCCACACCTCTTTTATTTAACACATCCATAACACTAAAATAAAAATTAACATCATTACTCTTTACTCGATACATTTTATATACAAAACTACATGGATTATGTTCAATATTCCTTGGCTCCACACCCACAAGAATCTTGTTTTGAGGATTTATATTATTTTTTACGCATTCACCCAACCATGTTTTTATATAACACTTAAAGTAATAATAATTTCTATGCGACGTAAATCCAATCTCGCGATAATCCTTAAAAGGTGCTAATATTGTTTCTCTTATCATACCGCGTTTTAGATCCATATCAACAAAACAACAATTATCACCAACAGCCATACATACCTCCTTTATCACTCTGATCAAAAACTTATCTATATCATCATTCTCAATAATTTAACTATTCCTCGCACGGGTTCAATAATATTATATTTCGATAATGGCTTTACACGAAACGCTTTCGCAAAAAACTGAATACTCTTTGCAAATTTTTTATGCATCAAACAAAATTCAATTTTTTGCGCATATCGATAATTCAATGCATCTGGATACTTTTTATAAAGTTCTTTATTTTTCTTTTGAAATATCTCGAATCCTGACATTTTTTTTGCGAAATTACCCGTTATCGCATCTTCAGAATAATATCGTTTCACAAGTGGCAAATGGATAAAAGCAATTTCATATTTGATCGCAATCCGCATCCACAAATCATAATCCTGTGATGCCAGCAAAGACTCATCAAATCCCCCAATATCCTCCAACACACTTGCGCGTATCATGGGTTCGGAACAGCCTCCAACGCAGTTTCGCCATAATAAGGCTTCAACCAAACATCGGTCATCATCACCAGTCCTGACGACGATCGCTCTACCCTTCCCCTTGTTTCTGCCAACATCTAAAAAATCACATGATACAGCCCCAATCTTCTCCGAAGTAAACCCTGCCAGCTGCTTTGATAATTTATCAGGCATCCATTCATCATCATCATCAAGAAACGCAATATATTCCCCAGTTGCCTTCCGAATACCGACGTTCCTCGCCTGACACGCTCCCCCATTGGCATTCTGGACGACATAATGCACACGAGTATCCGAATAAGACGAGAGGCAATCACCTATTTTTTGCACTAAAATCTTATCTTCCGGATAATCATTAACAACAATCACCTCATAATTTGAATAATCCTGTGCCAAAACACTCTTCACTGCTCGATCAAGGATTTCAACTGGCCGCTTACAAGTCGTGATAATGACTGTTATCAATGGTAATGACGCCATTTTGCTCTCCAACCTTAAAACCATGTATTTCGTCGACAACCTAAAATACGCTTTGTCAGACAGACGAAGCCACTTTTTCTATCTGATATGCTATTTTTTACCCGGATGCAAACGCGAACACGCCTTACAATAACGAACTTATTCGGCGATGGGAATTATGGCGAGGCTTCTCGCTTTCGTTAAATCAAATCAACTTACTTTGCAAAAAACAAAAAAGCGCCCCGAAGGCGCGTTTTGATTTGATAAATGGGGTTGGGCGCCGCTATTGCCCCCTTCCGGGCGCAATACGCTTGCGCAAAGCCGCTATGCCAAAGGCATACGCGGCTTTTTATATTTTTCATGTCCCATGGGGGTAAGATCGGCCCATGGGAGTAAGATCGGCCCAAAATGAGCAAAAAAAAGCCGGCGACGTTCTACTCTCCCACGCAGTCACCCACGCAGTACCATCGACGCAAAAGAGCTTAACTTCCGAGTTCGGGATGGGAT